>JAJOJN010000125.1 GCA_021208565.1 Nitrincola sp. | reverse complement strand
GATTACCGTAACTTCTATAACTTCGAGTTAGTGGTTAAGGATCTGCAAGGGAATCGCAAAACCACCCTGACACAGCGTATCAAAACCGGTTCGGGTGGTGAGCATCAGGTGCCTTTCTATGTGGCGATGGCGGCTGCATTGGGCGCAACCTACCGCTTGAAAGAGGGTAGTGATGGTAAGCTGATGGGTGGTTTCAGTTTGTCGGTATTTGATGAGGCGTTCAACAAACTTGACTCTGAAAACACCGTCACGTCCTTAGGTTTCATGACCGACCTGGGTTTGCAAACGATTATTGCCGCTCCCGATGAGAAGTACTCTTTGCTCTCTTCTTGTATGGATACCATCATTAACGTCTGCCGTGATGGTCGTGTGGTGGATATTGATGTGGAGTTCCCCACTGAAAAGGGCAAAGAACTGTTAGCGTCTGATCATCCTTACAAGATGATTGATCGTGACAGTTTAGAAGAGGATGAAACTGAAGCACTTGTCTAAGTGCTTAGTTCAAGTAGTTTTGCAGGGCAGTCAGCCCTGCATCATTACACTCAAATGGATGATATTCCACCTCTATTCCTGTCCCTGATAATGGCGAATGAGTAATCAGGTCGAACTCGTTTAACCAGCCCTCTGGTGCGTTAATCACCACAAAATCATCTCCCATTACTCTAAACAATAACGCATTCGGACACTTAATCGCTAACCAATGGGCAAATTGCTTAAGCAGTTCATTGCCCGCATGCCAACCATGTCTTTCGTTATACCTCGCAAAGTTTTTCAACAACAAAATTTGCAAAGATTGAAAGTGAACATGTAAACCGCGCTGCAGCATAAACTGCAAGTATTCAGCATTATGCAAACCGGTTAACTGATCATTAAAGAAATACGCAAAGCGTTGTTTTTCAATGTCGGAAGCGGGCAGTTGTTCTTGATGATCTTGATCATCAATATTCAAATTCTTGAAGACTTCAATTGCAGCATCGACCACATCTTCATCGTAGTGTTTGCCAGCCAAATCTTTCAGCTCTTCTAGGGCTTCAGTGACTGTTTTGCGGGGTTTGTAAATGCGGTTGGACGTCATGGCATCAAACGAATCCGCTACTGCCATAATGCGGGAAGACAAGGGTATCTCTCCATCCTTAATCCCTTGAGGATAACCACTACCATCCAGACGCTCATGGTGATGGCGCATTAACTCAGCCAAATCTTGATACATTTTGATGCCGGAAAGCGTTTCATATCCAACAACGACATGCTGTTTGATCAACTCATACTCTAGTTCACTGAGTTGAGCAGGTTTTAAAAGTACTGCGTCTGGAATAATAATTTTTCCAATATCATGCAAAGTTGCGGCTTTGACTAAGGCGGCGATCTCTGACTCTGGGAGGTTCATTTTTCGGGCAATCATTTCAGAATACTGCGCTACCCGTCGTGTATGACCTGCGGTATAGGTATCACGCTTTTCAATCATATCCACTAAAGCTTGAATTGTTTCCTCATAATTTGTGATGCGTGAAGTCTCAGCCTGTTCGCTTTCTTCACGACGCATAAAAGCATGCATAGCAAAGCCTAAATCCCCAGCAAGTTGATCCAACATGCTAATTTCATCTTTATCAAAGCCTTCTGAACGATGAGTGTAGACACATAGCATCGCTATCGGAGTGGAAAAAGCATCGGAACGTAAGGGTAAAAAAAACGGCTGCCGAGCACTCTAAACTATCAAGACGAGCTTCATTAAGATCGGCTTGGGTTATTTGAAGGCATTGATTTTGTGCCAAGGCTGTTTTGATTTTTTCGAGAATCTCTGTCGACTGAGTTAAGGTGATCAGTTGCTCAGTTGATCCATAAGAGCTAATTAAACGCTCAACACAGTCGCCTTTTTCGGTTGATCGAAGAGCTGCTACCCAAGCAAAGCGGTAATCAGGGTGAGATACCAGACGATCACAGCTGATTTGAGCATCTCCATGCGATTATTCGAGGTGATAATAATCTGGTTAACGTCCGCAACAGTCTGCACAATACTGCGCAAATACTGTTCATGTAGTAACAGTGTTTCGATTCGTGAAGTTCGATCATTAACGCGTGCTTCCAGTTCAAGATTGAGTTGACTTAAACTGGTTTGATGCTGCTTAAGACGTCTATTGATCCATAAAAATATAAGATATGAACCCTATGCCTGCCAAAAATGAGATCAAGGCTAAAAGCAAGTATTGCGAATAGTTTTTCAAAGTATCGGGTAAGGTCAAGCTTTCTGAATGATCGTAAGGTGGTAATTTAAGCTCACGAAGTAATCCATGCACTGGTTGGTAATTTTGTGGCAACCCCCAACCTGCACCGTAGGGTGAGTGATAAAGCATATAGCTTTCAGGCATGCTAAACAGGCTTAAAGCGATCTTTAGGGCTAAATCATCAGGTACATGTGCTAATTTTGCTAACGGCCATTCAGGATAAAGTTGAGTACTGACACGGTAAGGATAATAGCTTAAGTGACGATCACCAATTACATAAAGATCCCTGACGCGGATGCTGCCTTCTCGGGCCATTTTCTCAAGGGTACCTGTTCTGACAAAACCGACCTCGGCTTCGCCTGATAATACCGCCTCAACTACTGCATCATGCGTCTCTAAAAAAACCAAGGATTGAAACTCGGAGGGGAGGACGCCTTTATTAATAATTTCCCTCAAACCGGTCTGCCAACCACCAAATGAAGTTTCAGAAACAGCAGCCACCCGACGCCCTTTCAAATCCTTGATTTGAGTAATCGAAGGGTTATCCGCCTTGGAAATAATGACGCCACCAAAACTATTAATAGGAACACCCGATGAGTTACGAACATACAGGGTGGCAACAGCACTAGCGTTATAACGACTCTCAAGTGTTACAAAGATAGAGGAGTTCGCAATAATAAAATCCACATTTCGCTGTCGAATGGCTAGATTGATTTCATCAAAACCCAGGGGAATAATCTTAAATTCATGACTTTCAACAGTGTTCTGTAGGTGCTCGATCATACCTTGCCATGCTTCTTCAGCTTTCAGATTACCTCGTAAGCTGAGAACGCCAATTTTAATGGTGTCATTAATCGCTAAAACAGGGTTGGAACCTAATGCAATAAACAGGACTAAAAACCAAATTAAAAGCCATCTTAACAACTTAAAGCTTATGTTTGATTCTAGGATGCGAAGTTGGCTAAACATGGCGAATTTGCCTCGGCCATTAAGTTGATTATTAATACCTTATAACATGCATAGAGTGCTTCTTAAAGTATAGAAGTGACATGGAAAAAGCGATAGTTTCGTTAGAAACGCTGATCTTGACTACGTAAATGGCGTTTAGGTTGTTTGTCTGAGAGTTGTAATGCAAAAGCGGGCATTTTACGGTAGTAGGCAATCACCTTAGGATAGTCCTCTATGACCTTCCAAGCCTCACTTTCTGTGGTTAACGAAAGCACTAGGCTATGAAGGTTGGGCGTGAAATCAGCTGTTAGGTGTTGTAAGCGTTCAAAGCGTTCCTCATAAAGTGTGAGTGCCAAGCTTGCAGGCGTGTTGGCATAACTTGCTTGACTCCCCATAAAACCCTGTAAACGTGCTTCATTCGCAAAGCTTTTTCTGACACTAAGGTCCGAAGGAAGGTTGAACTTTTGATTGTCTCTGACATTAGTGTTGAAATTTAAACTGTTTAAACCCTCTAACAGAGCCTCTAGACTCCAGTTGCAGCCCTTAATCAGCTGCCAAGCAGGTTCTAAGCTCGAGCGTGAACCTAGTGTATAGCGAATCGCAGTACTCGCATCAGACTGAAAGTGCGTGAGCTGAAGGAAAGTGCTCTGAAAATCGACTAGGACAGGTGGAATATCCACTAAGCAATAAGGATGATCACGCCTAAAAAAAGCTTAACCAGTCAGATTTAGTTTCTAATGAATGCAATATGCTAATGATCATCTTCTAATTTTATCTTAACCCATAAAGAATCGGCACAAAGAAACTTCAGTCAATCCAATTTGTCCTAGTTTTGTTCTCTTTACACCTAACAAGGTATACTAGCGCTCATTGTTATCAAGGAGAGTTTTTATGATTAAACAGTTGACGACTTTAGCTGCAGCAGGATTGCTCACAGCGACTTTTTCCGCAAATGCTGTCGCTGATTCACGATCTACTTTTTCGCAAGGCGGTGAGTTGCTGGTTCAGACATCTCTATACACTCGTCATTGGAGCAATGATCCTGATCATCACGAAAAGCAACGACTGATCAACCTCGAATGGACCTTTGCAGAAAAAGACAATGTTAACATACAACGTCCTGCAGGAAGCGATTGGCGTGATGAAATTCGCTGGTTAGTGGGTGGAGCAACCTTCAAAAATTCATTTAACCAACAAAGCACCTATCTCTATGCGGGTGGTCGCTATGATTATTTTGAAAACGAAACCACCCGAGCTTATGCCAAGTTAACTGCGGGTCTGCTGCATGGCTATCGTGGCGAGTATCGTGACAAAATTCCTTTCAATCGCTTTGGTGTGGCACCAGCAATTTTACCGGCTTTTGGTGTCGAACATCATCGTGTGAATTTTGAAATGATTCCATTCGGCACGGCTGGCGTGATGTTTAACATCGGTTATGTTTTTAGGTAGCAGTGGCCACGAGAAGAGGTGTTAATAGATGTTGGATAAGGCTTTTCCAATGGAGCAGCACCCCTTACGTGCAGCACTTTACGATGAGTTACATTCGCGTCCTTTTCAGGTCATACCCTGTCCAGCGAGAATAACCCATCTTGCGTTACTGACAACCCCGGAGCAAAGCCGAGAGCAGTTTACTCACCTTTGCGAACTACATCGCTTAATGGGTTTGCCTGAACCCGAAGCGGAAGTGCGTTGCTACGAAAAAGATTTTGGCAAATTCCGCATTCGACGCGAACAGCATACAGAGTTTGTGTCTTACACCTTTATCAATCTAGCTTCGACAACGGGTGAGGAAGACCTGTTTTCGACAACGGGTATTTCGCTACTCCCAGAAGGTTGGTTAGCGAAAATGACAGGCCAGACAGTGGCCGCTTTTCACCTTCAGCTTGAAGCGTCTGATCAGGGTCCCGAGGCTGATATTAAAGTTATTCGTCCAGCCTTTGAAGGGATGCGTTTAGTGGGGAGCTGTCCTCAAAATGGCAGTGCCAGAGTCTGGGGTTCATTTCGAATGCACAGTGATGGTTTTGGCCGTTTTCTTGTGCTTAATCATCGTATGTCGAACAGCCAGTTAGGTCGATTAACACAGCGTTTGCTGGAGATCGAAACCTACCGTTTAATGTCACTTTTGGCAGTGAGCCTAGCGCGTGAAATTGCACCTGATCTCACCAAGATGGATCAGCAGTTGGCCAGGATAACTCAGGATTTGGCCGATCATAGTCATGTTGATGAAAAAGCTATTTTAGCTGAACTCACCGACATGGCAGCTCGTATAGAAGCCTATCGAGCCAAATCGACTTTTCGATTTTCCGCTACCCGTGCTTACCATCAATTGGTGATCACACGTCTTGATGAGTTGCGTGAAGATGAAGTCTCCGGTCACTTAACAATTCGCGAATTTATGACCCGTCGATTAACACCTGCCGTTAAAACCTGTGAATCGGTAAGCGATCGCTTAGAGGATATCTCCCGAAGGGTTGATAGAGCGTCGGACATGATGCGAACGCGAGTCGAATTATCGATTCAGCATCAAAACCAAACCTTACTGAGTTCAATGGACAAGCGCTCTCAAGTACAGCTGATGATGCAGCATACGGTAGAAGGGCTGTCTGTTGTCGCCATTAGCTATTATCTTGTTGGTTTATTGAAGTATCTTGTCGATGCGGTTTATGACTTAGGGATTACCTTCGATAAATCAATTGTTACAGGTGCCATGATTCCGTTGGTGGTGTTTTTAGTTTGGTTTAGTGTTAGACGTATCCATCATCATTTTATGAAATTAGCAGAGAAGAAGCAGAATCTATCATGAGTGTTGCAGAGCAGTTAGAAAACCTTGTGCGTCAAGGAATCCATGTTGATAGGCTTCAGTTAGAAAATGAGAGCCATATGCATTCCGGTCCAGCCACTGAAAGTCATTTTAAATTGGCCGTGGTCAGTGCTGATTTTGAAGGATTGGCCAAGGTGCGTCGCCATCAGAAAATTTACGGATTAGTTGCGCCGTTGATGCAAAATCCCATCCATGCGTTGGCGCTGCATTTGTACACACCTGAAGAGTGGAAAGCACAAGAAGGCCAGATTCCAGAGTCACCCAACTGTCGTGGTGGCGGTAAGTAACATAAACAAAAGCCCGCGTGGCGGGGCTTAGTGTGCTTATCGAGTAATGGCTTTAAACAACTCAAAATATTCTGGGAAAGTTTTTCGTGTACAGCCAGGGTCATTGATCGTAATGGGAGCATCTCCGAATGCGGCTAGCGAAAAACACATCGCCATGCGATGATCATCATAGGTGTCAATCGCTGCAGCTGTGAGTTTGGCTGGCGGGACTATCTCTATAAAGTCTTCACCCTCAATCACCTCTGCACCCACTTTACGCAGTTCTGTTGCCATCGCACTTAAACGATCCGTTTCTTTCACACGCCAGTTATAGACATTTCGAATAGCGGTAGGGCCATCGGCGAACAAGGCTGTGGTGGCAATTGTCATGGCGGCGTCAGGAATGGCGTTTAGATCTAAATCGACACCCTTCAAGCATTCGCCACGCGTCACTTCTATCCAAGTAGGTCCATAGGTCACTTGAGCGCCCATTTTTTGCCAATACTTCGGCAAAGGCTTTGTCTCCTTGAACACTATCTGATCCAACACCATATACGCGTACAGTCCCACCTGCAATCGCAGCAGCCGCTAGGAAATAAGAAGCTGACGACGCATCACCCTCAACCATGACTTCGCCTGGTGAACGGTAGTGTTGGTTTCCTTTAATTACAAAACGAGTATAATTCTCATTCTCGACTTTGATGCCGAAAAGTGCCATGCTGTGTAACGTGATATCGATGTAAGGTTTGGAGACCAGTTCACCTTCAACTTCAATGATCAAATCATCTTGCGCCAATGGAGCCGCCATCAATAAAGCGGTTAAAAATTGACTGGAGATATTGCCACGAATACTGACTTTACCGCCTGTTAATCCATTGGCGTGAAGTGTTAAAGGGGGGTAACCATCTTCCTTAAGGTAAGTGACTTGAGCGCCAAGAGGAAGCAGTGCATCTACCAAATCACGGATAGGTCGTTCAGCCATTCTTGGTTCACCCGTTAAGGTAAACTCACCTGAGCCCAGACACAATGCTGCACATAGCGGTCGCATTGCAGTTCCGGCATTACCGAGAAAGAGTTCTAGCGGTTGATCTGTGACAAAGGGTTTGCCCGTACCTGTGACGAGACAACTTTTTCGATCATCGGAAAGTTGATAGGTCACACCAAGTTTTTCTAAGGCATTCAGCATATGCTTGACATCATCACTGTCGAGCAGATTGGTAATACGTGTTTCACCCTCTGCTAACGCCGCTAAGAGCAATAAACGGTTGGAGAGGCTTTTTGAGCCAGGAAGTTGTACTTCGCCTGCTGCATGGCGAAGCGGATTGAGTGTCAAGCTGTCCATGGTGATGATCTATTTCTTCTGTTGGAATAAGAATTTGCAAGCGCATAAACTACCATTATTTACCCTAAGGAGCGAGGCTTTAGCGCGCTTAGGTTGGGATCAAGGAGACCGATTTGTCATTTGAACCTCAAAATGAACGCCAACAACCGTTCACTTGGCACTCTATCTGGCGAGTCGCACTGAATCACCGCAAAGAACTCATTATCGCTAACCTTGTCGCTTTGCTCGCTGCTATTGCATCGGTTCCTGTACCCTTGTTAATGCCCTTACTTGTCGATGAGGTATTGCTAGATCAACCCGGTGCCATAGTGGCTGCCGTTAACCGTTTTTTTTCCTGATACTTGGCAGGGTCCGGCTCTTTATATTTTTTCAGTCTTTGCGCTAACAATATTTCTGCGAGTTGTGGCCATCATCTTGAATGTCTGGCAAGCACGACAATTTACCATCATCTCTAAAGATCTTATTTTTAAAATGCGTTCATCCCTGCTGGCGCATTTACAAAGGATCTCGATGGCGGAATATGAAACGATTGGCAGTGGGCGAGTGGCTTCGCATTTTGTCACAGATTTGGATACGGTTGATCGGTTTGTGGGTAGTTCAATTAGTCGCCTACTGGTCGCTGTCTTATCCATTATAGGGACTGCTGTTATTTTGCTTTGGATGCATTGGCAACTGGCATTATTCATCCTCTTTCTTAATCCCTTTGTGATCTGGTTAACCATGGTGATCGGCAAACGGGTAAAGGATTTAAAGAAACAGGAAAATCTTTCCTATGAAGTGTTTCAGGGTGCGCTCACCGAAACCCTAGATGCCATTCAACAGATTCGTGCGACCAATCGTGAACGTCATTATTTGATGCGTCTTGTCGATACGGCACGAGAGGTGCGTAATCATTCTAGTCGCTTTGAGTGGCAGTCAGATGCTGCCAATCGCTTTAGTTTTCTGGTCTTCCTGATCGGTTTTGATCTGTTCAGATCTGTAGCGATGCTTATGGTGCTCTTTTCTGATCTGACAGTTGGGCAGATGATGGCTGTTTTCGGCTATCTCTGGTTTATGATGGGGCCGGTTCAAGAGATTTTGGGTATTCAATATGCTTGGTTTGGTGCCAAAGCAGCTTTAGCACGAGTCAATCATCTGATCGAATTGAATGAAGAGCCGCGTTACCCTGCGTTAAAAGATCCCTTTACTAAAAACCAAGGCGTTGAGGTCGAGGTAGAGAATATTCACTTTAGTTACAGTGAAGGACAAGAAGTACTTCGGGGTATTTCGTTGCATATCAAGGCCGGAGAAAAAGTAGCATTAGTTGGCGCGAGTGGTGGTGGTAAATCGACACTCATTCAAGTCATACTAGGACTCTACCCCGCAGAAGAGGGGGACGTTCGCTTTAATGGCGTGTCAGTTAAGGAGATTGGCTTCGCTCGCGTGAGAGAGAAGGTGGCCACGGTGCTGCAACAACCGGCTTTGTTCAATGGCACCATACGTGAAAATTTACTTATGGGTAACGAGTACACGGATGAACAATGTTGGGCAGCATTAAAAGTGGCTCAGCTTGAGGAATTTGTTCGTGAAGAGTTGTCAAATCAATTAGACACACTCGTAGGACGTCAGGGGGTCAGGTTGTCAGGTGGCCAACGGCAGCGATTGGCCATTGCGAGAATGGTACTCAGTGATCCTGCTATTGTTATTCTAGATGAAGCCACGTCTGCATTAGATACAGCGACTGAAGCAAAATTGCACCAAGCGATGGAGAAGTTTCTACTAGGAAGAACCACGCTCATCGTTGCTCATCGACTGAGCGCGGTTAAGCAAGCCGATAAGGTTTATGTGTTTGAAGATGGACAAATTCGCAGCATGCAGGGCAGCCACGCCTCTCTGCTTGAGGAGGGTGGTTTATATCATAAGCTCTATGGAGAGGCGCAAGGCGTGTAAAAAAATTGTTTCGCTAAGATTCAGTTAAGTTTTCAGTCACTATAATGATCTCTATACTGTATTAATCAGTTCATAAATGCTAGGAGAGAAGTATGATTAAAAAAACCGCAGTTGCATTGACAGTTCTGCTCAGTGGTGCGGTACTTACCGGCTGTGCGCAATCTACCTTGACCGGTACCAGCTACAGCCGTGGAGAAGCGCGTCAAGCGCAGTCTGTTCAAATGGGACGTATTGAGTCCTTAGTGCCTATCGTCATTGAAGGTCGTACAGACGGCGTCGTAGGTGCCGGTACGGGTGCAGTGATCGGTGGTATCGCCGGACATCAAGTTGGTGGTGGAACAGGCCGTCAACTTGCCACAGTAGTCGGTGCGGTTGCCGGTGGTATTGCAGGTCAGCGAGTTGAAGAGATGACAAGCCGCCGCCAAGGTGTTGAGATTACTGTCCGTTTAGATAATGGATCTCTCGTGTCTGTGGTACAAGAGGTAGATCCGAATCAAGTCTTTAGCCCTGGTGATCGTGTTCGCGTCCTAGGTCAGGGCAGTACTATGCGTGTGACTTACTAAGTAGCACCACACTAGTGTAAAAACCTGTGTCTCGATCCAAACAATAACGCCCGCAGATGCGGCGTTATTGTTTGTTTGCTTAAACCGATACTCGGTTTAATTATTTGTCTGGTGCGTGGTAGTAAAGGTAAAGATCGACCAGCAATTCAGGGATCTGCTCTGCCATCTCTTCACTGAGCGCGCGATCTTGACGTATCTCGACAATTTCTGGATCGTCAAACAGTTCAGATGCCACCATGATCGGTAACAGAAGACCCGCAACCGTTTCTTCATCGTCACCAAACCACTCATCCTCACGCATGAAAACACCCTCCATAAAGGATTGTGCCCAAATAGTGAGTTCGGGTTCATCTTCATCTTCGTCTGCATCTAGCGTCAGTTCACAAGGCAGCAAAGTTTCTTGATCGTTATAGAGATCCTGGCCTATGGTAAAATGTAACTTACGCAGTAAACCAATGATCTGCTCTTTTTGCTCTGCTGATTCCCAAGTGGGCTCAGCGTCAAAAAGAAGATCAAGCCACTCTTGCTCTGGGACTTTAACTGGACTGATATTGAGCGCACACAACAATCCATGTGTACCGATCAGATCCAACGAATCTTCAGAAACGGCTGATGAAAAAAGAAACGCTTCTAGCTGATCAAGTTCAGCTTCTGTTATCAAACCGATGGCAGTCATCAATATCATCCCCTTAGTCTTATTGGGCTATTGTAACCCTTAAGTCTATCTTCTGATATGGTTTTAAAGTCCTAAAAACTCGAAAGGTTCAGATTCAACAAAAAATTGACTGGCTTCACCGGCATAGATTTCACCTTCTGATAGCGCCAGTTTTTTCACAGGTGCTCCTGCACTGAAATCAAGCTGGTTAAAGTCAACCCAAATGGCGTTGGGTGTTAATACATTCTCATAGTAATAGGTCAGGTTTTTCTGATCTGCCACCACTCTCCAGCGAGTGCTGGATAGGTGTGGTTGCTCTTCATCAGAAATCCCATAAGGAACAGAGACATTACGGACAACGCTCATCACACTGGCTACGGCGATTTGTGGGTCGCTGGTCTGAGGGATGCGGTTGATGTAGTAGGACGCACGAACAAAGCGATCTTGCGCACGGTTGCTACCCGGTAAAAAAATGGTGCCAGGTATGGTTTCCCAATAACCGGTAATCGCACGTTGCTGTTGATAAGGAGGATCGTTGGTCATGACTTGGTAATCACGGTTATGGTGAATGACCAATTTTCCTTCGATGTATTCCAGTATGGCACTGTCACCAGTGCTGTCAGACATAGACAAGTGAACGGTAGTAAATTTGTTCGTTCCTGGAATGTAGTCAGACACTACTACAAAGCTTTCTTGCTCAAAAAATGCCACCGCTTCTGCCACAGTAGCAAAGTTATCCAGTGCATATTGCGCCCACAAAGAAACTGAAATACCTGGTTGATCACCATCCACCTCAAAAGCAGGGTATTCGGTTTCCACCAGCCAGAGCAGATTGGCAACAAGCCCTTTTTCATTCATGCCGTCGGTCGTGGCAAAGTCCCAAGAGGTGGTAATAAGACTGCCATATTGTGAAGTCCACTGGACCGAGTTTTCACCCACCGTACCATGTCGTTCCATACCCTGTGGAAATGACCAAATATTTGCAGGTATATCAATGGCAAAATCCATACTTCTGCCGGTTAGAACCATATCATCAGGGCCCAGGTACACCATTCGTGTGCAGGCGTGAGATTGGCCTGCTAGTAGAACCGATGCAGCAAATACACCTGAAAGAATTGCGTTGGATAATTTTTTCATGGAAGCCTCTTACATCAATTGAAGTGGGTAATTACCTAAGGGACGGATGCAATCATCAAATATACGGCAAAGATGACTAAATGAATTGCCCCTTGAAGAATCGTTGTTCTTCCCATCGCCAAGGTGATGGTGGCAACAAACAATGACAATAACAGTAGCACAATATGCTCGCCTGCCAGTCCAAGTGCCAAAGGTTTATCTAAAAACAAGGTTAGCATCGCTACGGTTGGAATCGTTAAGCAGATGCTGGCTAATGCTGAACCTAGTGCTAGATTGATACTGGTTTGCAAACGGTTATTCAATGCCGCTCTGATGGCTGCAGTACCCTCGGGTAATAGCACCATGATAGCGATCACCACCCCAACCATTGCAATGGGCAAACCCGCTTTATTCACAGTTAACTCTATCATCGGCGAAAGGGATTCAGCTAACAAGATGACAGCGATAAGTGTAATAGGAAGCAAAGTGCACGCGATAATAAAACCGTACTTCGTAGGTGGTTTGTGATGAGTTTCTTCAGCAATAATGTCAGTAAAGTCATCACGTGGCTGATCATTTGAACCATCAAAAAGGTCACATATAGGACGATTGAAACTGTCGCCACCATAATAAGCTGAGGTGGTGCGTACACAGGCCCCGGAATGGCTGTTGTAAAATCAGGAAGTACAAGCGTTAAGACCGCAATTGTTGCTAATGTAGAAAGAGCAGCAACAGCGCCTGGCGCTTTGAATTCCTGTTTGTGAAATCTCAATCCACCAACCAATAATGCAAAGCCAATAATTCCATTTAATACGATCATGATGGTTGCGAAGACCGTATCACGAGCGATGGTGACCACTTCTTCTGTTGAATTGAGAAGAACAGCCAAAATGATTGCCACTTCGACAATGGTCACTGAAATAGCCAAAACAAACGATCCATAAGGATTTCCAATTTTTAAAGCAATAGTTTCAGCATGATGAACGGAGGCAAACACATTTACGAGCAGTAGTGCTAATAAAGGTAATCCCAGCCATAACAAGAGTGTTGTGGAGGTCACTTGATGAAGTGCTAAGGCAAGGAAAACGGAGACTACCGGGAAAACCAATGTCCATTTTGGATAATCATTAATGCTGGCAACAAAAGATGTTTGGTTATTATTTTGCTGATTCATTGTGAAATTCCTATACCGCTAGAAGCGGTAATCGACCCCCAGTACCAGCCCACCTAACTTAGTGTCGATATCAAAATTACCTTGGTTGTAATCGACATTCATATAGCGATAACCTAATTGCACAGCGGAATTTTCATTGATACGATAGCCAACGCCCACATGAAGATCGTTTACCCAGTTTGACGCTAGATCAAAACCACCCACCATCGCTGACCAAGATACAAACCAATCTTGGTTTAGGTCATAAGTGCCTTTCGCACCAATCATCAGATCAGCCCACTGCTTCGAGCGTTTGTCTTGGATAGCAAATGGCTCGATGGTGATATCGGTTTTGACAGACCAACCTCGAACGCCCAGCACAAGATCGGCATAGCTAGTGGGAGTTTCAGAAATACGGTATTGCCCAGCCAGCATTAGGGTGGTTAGATCCATTTTTAAGTTGGCAGATAAGGGTGAGTTCTGTAAGGAAGCTCTGTCACTCATCTGCACATACATGCCGTCCAAAAGCAGACCAAAGTCTCGATTGCGCGCTTCCACCATACCCATGGCGGCAAAATCGATCGTTTTCAAAATGTCACTAAAGCTACGATCAACACTCACGCTGGGAAGATTGGGGTGAGAAACAGTAGTGTCTAGATTTGTTCCCCAGCCATAAAATGCTATGCGAGTTGTCCACTCGTCAGACGCAGTCGCTGATGCTGTTACGGAAAGGGGAAGAGCAAGGCAACACCCTGCGAGGAGTGAGCGAGTGATAAACGTAGACATAGAGATTCCTTGTAAAACATTAGCGCTTTTGTACCGCAATCTGTACAGCACGACCGCTTCTAATGGGCTCAACTGCCAAAAGGTTAAATTGACACAATGTTAATAGATCCACCAAATCCTCTACATGATAGCGGTTGTGTTCTAAAAAAATGTATGAATAAATCCTCTAATCGAGAATCTGTCAGTTCCGTGCTGTTTAAATCAGTACCCTTGAGTTCATGGGTGATATAGCTTTTTAACGGCTGACGCACCATATCAACTAAAATGAAAACACCACCGGGTTTTAACCAATATTGCAAATTTCGAAATAGGCTCACTGGCTGGTGAAGCTCATGTACCAACGATTCGCTACAGCGACATCTACGCTATGGGGTGCAAATAGATCAGGTAGATCAAGATTTAAATCGGCCACTTGAATATCGATTGCCTGCGGCAGATCGGGTACTTGATCCAGCATATAGGGCGCACACTCGACACCCGTTAATCTGGCATGAGGGTAGCTTTTATGAAGATCCTGCAAGAAAAGACCTGGCCCACAGCCAAGGTCAATGATATGACATTCTGCGTCAATCGATAGCGAAACATGCTGGTTCCAAAACGCCTGAAACACTTCATCATGATTACGCTGATGGCTTTCTAACGTTCGTTGAGCAGCACGTTTCCCATCACCGCCGTGGTGGCGTTCGAGGTAGGCTTGAGTGGATTTTAGAGAAGACATTAACAAGTCCGTTATTAAATTAAAAAAAATATTAGCCTAAACTTATGAAGCTGAAATGTCAGCAATTTTAAAGTCGAATTGTCCTCCATATTGGGATAGACTCAGATTCAAACACATGGATTAAAAGGATGTCAGTGTGCAAGTTTCCGATCAGCAACGATTGTGGTTAATAGAGCTCTTGGCCTGGTGGGAAGGGCGTGTAAATGCCAGTGACTTGTCGAGCGTGTTCCACCTTACCCGTCAGTCCGCCAGTAAAAGCATTAACCAATATCTTTCACAGAACCCAGATAGTCTTGTTTACAATAGTCATTTAAAAGCCTATCAACCGACCGAACATTTTATTCCTAGCATCATTACGGATGATGTCACCGAATATCTAGAATGGTCTACTCGACACACAACCTCCATTCATTCTGAATCAAATCTTCCATTCTCATCAGTAACCCTGCCTCCCCGTCATATCTCTCCACTCACATTGTACGCAAATTAGTGCAGGCGATACGTGAACAAACCCTGTTGGAAGTTGACTATGTTTCGCTTTCAAACCCCGACCGTGAAGGCAGAATCATCGCTCCACACAGTTTTGCTAAAACGGGTCTGCGTTGGCACCTAAGGGCTTGGTGTGAAAAGAGCCAAGAATATCGTGATTTTGTCTTAAGCCGTTTTAGAGGAATACCGGACCTAGAAGGGAAATCTCAGAAAACGGGTGAAGACGATACCGCTTGGCATACATTCATTGATGTGATTTTTGCTCCTGATCCACGATTAACTCCTGCACAAAAAGAAGTAATTGAAGCCGATTATCAGATGCAAAACGGGCAGCTTCGCATCAACACACGTGCCTGTTTAGCTCAGTATGTAATTCAAGAAATGCAGGTGAACATCAAAATGCTAGATCCAGATCCCAAAGCGCAACAATTAATCCTTGTCAACAAAGATGACATATCTGAGTGGCTTTTTTAGTGGGTTAACGGTGTTTTGGCTGATTTGGGCTTTGGGATGTGTAAAGGGAGTTTAACTGGTTATTTGGACAGGGTTGAGGGTGGATAGGAGTGAGGTTAATTTAGCTTTACGCATGAATTTATCAGCAGTATTTACTGGATCGGTTATTGAATATGGCAACAGATTACCCAGGATACTTTAACTATTGGGGCAAGGTGAGCAATACGTCCGAGTTCACTGGTTCTTACTTTCATTTACTTGTCTATCATAGTTTGGATGTGGCTGCTGTTGGTTGGCACCTGTTAAATGAAGAGTCAACATTATGCCTGGATCTCTCTTCGTTCTTAGGCATATCATCAGGTGAATTACGCAGTATTTTTACGTTTTCACTATTGCTTCATGATCTTGGTAAGTTTGCAGCGGCTTTTCAAAATCTTCATGCTCTTGACCAGCTCAACCTGTCTCCTCAAATCTCTGCAAGACCTTATGATAGTAAGTTGGCACGCCATGATCGGTTGGGATGGGGGATTTGGAAAATAGCTTCTGATAAAGAGCTATTTAGTCTTAACCACTTTATCAATAGCGACCTTCCTGGCCGAACCTTGAATAGAACCCTAGAGGTCTTGCTGGATTGCAGTTGGGGTCACCATGGTAAACCCATTTTGCACGGTCGAACTCTTGATCTTGAAGACTATTGTGTTGATGCAAATATTTCAGATGCTGTTTCCTTTATTCAGGATGCTAGTCAGCTTGTTGAGTTAAGTTGGCCACCTCAGTTATTTGAAAAAGAAACGCTTTCACGGCTGAAGCAGGTGAGTTGGCATTTGGCCGGGCTTGCCGTGCTATGCGACTGGCTTGGCTCTAATACCAGCTATTTCCCCTATTGCGCTGATAAAAAAGCACTCGCTTCCTATTGGTCTGAAACCCTTCAAAAAGCACAAACAGCTGTGCAGCAGACAGATCTTTTTAATGCCTATGCCGTACAGCCATTTTCAAGCTTTGAGCAGCACTTTAACTACTCACCTACGCCTTTGCAGCACTGGTCTGCGAGTGTGGAGATCGAATCAGGACCACAGCTGTTTATCCTTGAGGATGTAACAGGGGCAGGTAAAACCGAAGCGGCACTGTGTTTGACTCAGCGCCTTATGGCAGCAGGATTGGCCGACGGCTTTTACTTTGGTTTGCCATCCATGGCGACGTCTAATGCCATGTTTGAGCGAGTCAGTCATCACTATTTAGGCATGTTTAAACAAGGTCGGCCCAGTATTGTACTTGCACATGGAGCGCGAGATATGCATCAGCAATTTCGTGAACTGGTGATGGTGGATACTCGAGATGACATCAATTACCAGTTAGCTGAACAAACCGCTACAGCCTCGTGCAACCAATGGTTTGCAGATTCTCGCAAGAAAGTCTTATTGGCGCCTGTGGGTGTTGGAACTGTCGATCAGGCACTACTGGCTGTTTTGCCGCGTCGCCATCAGGCTCTGCGAATGATCGGTTTGCACAGAAAGGTCCTGATTTTTGATGAGGTACATGCAGCGGATGAGTTCATGTTGGAGCTTTTGTATGACCTTCTCGCGCTGCATGTACGCCAAGGGGGGTGTGCAATTCTACTGACGGCAACCTTGCCCGTTCGTCAGCGTCAGCGGTTATCTAATCGTTGGTTACAAACCTTGGGTTGTGAGCAGGGTGAGGCGGAGTACGAAACAGGTTTTCCTCTGGCAACACAAGTCAGTATGAGTGGGGTAAAACAGCAAGTGGTTGCTTCTCGCCCTGAGGTGAGCAGGTCGCTTGAGGTTCAGTTTTTATCGTCTGCTGCAGATTGTCTGGGTGTTATCCAGAAAGCCCTAGCGTCTGATCAATGCGTAGTGTGGATTTGTAACTCTGTCGCAGATGCTCTTGAAGCTTACCAGCAAGTCTTGGCGGTTGTACCTGAGCCAGAGCGCTGCTTGCTTTTTTCACAGTCGTTTTACCTTGCTTGATCGGCAGCGTATTGAAACTGAGGTGCTGGACTGTCTTGGCAAAGAATCCAGCCCAGCCCAGCGTCGAGG
>JAJOJN010000023.1 GCA_021208565.1 Nitrincola sp. | reverse complement strand
GCATTGCGTATTGGCCTGCGCCTGAAAAACCTCTATTGTGACTAATTGATAAAGTGCAGTTATGGTAAGGTCTAATGTGTGTTACATTTGACCTGAGTCCGTGAGATCGGACTCAATAAAAGTGATCAAAACCCTGCAACAATAGGGCTTTCAGCGTTTAAATAGTCATCACTGCCTATTCACCCACATCAGTGATGTTAATACCATGCGTAAGTTCAAGCTCGTTCAGTCTAAAACCGAAGTGGTCACGCCTCATGGTCAAATTGCATTTTTCTAAGATCGTATGACTCGAATGGTAGATCTAATGCCGTATTTGGGCCCGCAACCTGGTGTGCCAGTATATGTTCAGTAAGCTTAATGTGAGTGTTTAGCCGCTGAAAAAAAACGCAAGCAGCCTCCGTTTTTGTGAGGTAGCTTGTCTATTTTGTGACGTACAAAAGATGTTTACTCCATCAAGCCGCATAAACTGATCTTGTAGGATGTTGTAAGCTGTATCTGTAAATCCGATGACTAGCTCATTAGTCGCGAATTTTCAGATGATAGGTGAGAATATTCGATAAGCCTTAATTCATAATTGACGACGGGTACTTGATGCACATACAGTTGTTCTACCTGATTGCAAATAAGGGGCCCACTATGAAGCCATCCATCGCCTATGAAAAGCACCGTTATGCCATACGTCAGATCGTAGAGCGGCACCATGCTAAAAATCCACGCATCTTCGGTTCCGTCCTTCACGGACAGGATAAGGATGGTAGCGATCTGGACATCCTTATCGATACTACTGAAGAAACCTCCCTTTTTGATGTTGGTGCTATTCGAACAGAGTTGACTGAACTCTCGGAGTAGAGGTTGATGTGTTAACCCCAGGTGCACTGCCCGATAGATGGAAGTTACAAGTGCTTAATGAGGCTCGGGCTGTATGAGTTATCGGGATGAACTTGCATTGAGAGACTATCTTGAACATATTCATCAGGCTATTGGTCGTATTAAGCGCTATCTTCAAGATATTGACCATGCCGGGTTCCTTGAAAATCAAGAGAAGCAGGATGCGGTAATTCGTAACCTAGAAATTATCGGTGAGGCGGCAGGCAATATCCAACGTCATTTCCCTGATTTTCTAGCAAAACATCCAGATTTTCCACTCAAGGCTGCCTATGGTACCCGAAATGCATTGGCGCATGGCTACTTCAAAGTCGATCTAGACGTGGTCTGGAGGACTGTTGAGAGAGATTTGCCAGAGTTTGAAGTACAAGTAGCTGAGGTAATTCAATCGCTCATTAATACAGCAGCATCCCCAACCCCATGAATGACGAAAAACAAATCTAAGCTCTTGAGAGCTTTGCACGAAGCGCGAGCCTCTCACCTGATAATTTGAGATAATTATCATTTAAACAGCATGTTTGGAAGATCACAATGGCTTGGAAAAACCTCACTCAGCGCAGCTTGGCAGATTCAATGATCCTTGAACACAAGGCACTTAAAGAGCTTGATGAGGTTCATGATCTGATTAACTGGTCACGTGTCCAGACGCTTCTGACTGAGATTCACGCGAGCAAGCGTGGAGAAAAAGCCTGGCCTCCCTTGATGATGTTCAAAGCCCTGCTTCTGCAATGCTGGTATAAGCTCAGTGACCCTGCCTTAGAAAAGCAACTGGCGCGTGACTTGTTGTTTCGTCGCTTTGTTGGCTTGGATATCACTGAATCCGTCCCCGATCACAGTACGTTTTGGCGTTTCAGGCAGAAGCTAAACGAAGGGTCATTGATGAACGATCTTCTGAATGAGATTAACGCACAGCTTTCAGAACAAGGGCTTTTCATAAAATCCGGCGGTGTCAGTATTATTGATGCGAGCGTCATTGAAGCCAATCAGTGCCGTCCGAATAAGAATAAAGACGGACAGTCCACTCAAGACCCTGAGGCAGAGTGGAATGTTAAAGCAGGCTCTGATGGCAAAATAAAGAGTACGTATGGCTTTAAAGCACATCTAAACGTTGATGAAGATGGATTTATTAAAGCGACGGAATTCACCGCTGGCAACGTCCATGACTCAAATGTGTTTACTCAGTTATTGGAGGGGGACGAGTCATCGGCCTATGCCGATAGTGCTTATGCGAGTCGCAAGCATGATGAGTTTTTAGAAGCGCACGGCATTGACAATAGAATCATCAAACGTTCATATCGGAACACACCGTTAACGGACGAAGACAAACGTCACAACCAGCTTCACTCAGGTGTCAGATCGATTGTCGAGCGAGTGATCGGCGTGTTGAAATTACACTACGAAATGGCGAAGGCACGCTATTTGGGATTAGAAAGAAATCGCACTCGCTTCGATCTCATGTGCATCGCACATAATATGAAACGAGGTGTGACCATAAAGCGGGAATGTTGCGCCTAAATGGTGGAAATTACCGAAATATATACACTAAAAAGCCCTGATTATGGCCTTTTAGTGAAAATTTTGAGTGTTTGCGCTCAAAAAATTGAGCGGGAACACTATTAGCAGCTTTGTGGACTCATCACGCAAAGCTCTCCTCTTATATCTCCAATTACGACCTTGCTTATTTGCGGCGTTAACTGCAAAACGCTTTTTTAACAGTTTTTTAAGATTTAACTGCTTTCTCTAGCTGCTGTCTGTAGTAAGGATAGTATGCCATAAGTATCGACCTGTGTACTGCTACGAATAGTGCTTTAGAGGATTGGTATTATTACGTTCTAATCCCTTTTTGTTTGGTAGAGTCCAATAGAACCTAACTGAATCTAATAAATAAGTGTAGGTTTTAGTGTAACAAAATCAAAAAAATTTCAGTAAAAACTAACTAAATCAATACTGACACATTGCTGCATCATAGGGGTGTGGTTCTGAAATGCTGATGTAGGTTCAGAAGTTGTGCTCTTATTCACAGAAGCTCCGTAATGATTGCAACGAGATAAACAGTGGTTTTTAATGATTCCAATATTCTACGTTAAATATAACTCGCACTGAAATGGGAAAAGAAGATGAGAGATCTAGCAGTCGAAGTGGCACAGGCGCTCTTGGCTCGAAATGCACGTATGGCAACCGCCGAATCTTGCACTGGAGGCTGGGTTGCGCAGCAATTGACAGCGATACCAGGTTCATCAAAATGGTTTGAAGCGGGTTATGTGACTTATTCTAATGCCGCCAAACAAAGAATGTTAGGTGTGAGTGCACAATCGATTCAAATCAAAGGAGCGGTTTCAGAATCGGTGGTGGTTCAGATGGCGGAGGGTGCATTGAACGATGCTGATGTTGATATTACGGTCGCGATAAGTGGTATTGCAGGACCGGATGGTGGTACAGAACAAAAACCAGTCGGAACAGTTTGGTTTGCATGGGCTATCAAAAATCAGCCAACGGTTTCCTGTTTAAGCTTTTTTTTCTGGTGACCGGCGAGCAATAAGAGAGCAAGCGGTAGAGCAAGCATTACAGGGCTTTG
>JAJOJN010000027.1 GCA_021208565.1 Nitrincola sp. | reverse complement strand
GCTGTTTCAACACCATCCACAATGACATAACCGATCACAACCGGACCAACCATTTTCAGCAATACCGCTTGTCCCGTCAGCGTATCCACCAGACCCGAATCACTGCCATTTCCTTTGGTTACACCCAAACTGAACTCAGAGGGCAGACCCTTCTGGTCAGCGCCAAACTCAACTGAAAAATAAGTAGAAAAGTCAAAGCTGGCTACCTGACCCAGAGCATTTTCACTGACAGTCAGACTAGCATCGCCCCAAGTGACATTGATATTGACATCGTTGAAATCATAGTCACTGCCCGAACCATAAATATCCTCCCAGTTCAAATCCCCTTCTGTCTGATTATTCTGAACATGAGACACACCATTAGGATGAAGACTTCCATCACTGAAGAGCACAGGAACATTAGCATTTTGACCAAAAAGCGGCTCTAAGGGATTACCGTTTTCGTCAACCGTCCATGCACGCCACACAGTAAAACCTGAGGTGTTAACAAAGGATTCGAAAAGAATCGATGTATCATTTGTTAAGCTAGGGTTTAAAGAAGAACCGTTAGGAATAATAAAGTAACCAATATCACCTGGCGCATAACCAGTGATAGTCCGTACATCGTTTACATCCTGTTTGACATTACTCCATAGCACCATCCCAATAGTCGGCTCGCCATTTTCACCTACAACGTAGAAGCCGAAACTATTGTTATATCCAACTCCAGCCGCACTACCGAGGTTAGTAATGGTTACTTCATGCCCTGAAGGATTCGTACCTTGAACTTCTGGCACGTCATCACGCACAGTAACCGACACACTAGCAGCCGCAGATTCCGTACCATCGCGGTCAATCGCTTTCACCTGAATGCCACTGATCTCCAGTTCATCCACGTCAGCCTTATGTGGCAGGCTGGCCAGTTGCTCTACATTCACCATGACGGTGCCAGTTTCATCGGCCGCCACAGGACTGCCACTCAGCGTCAGCTTCAGGACATCAACACCATTCAGAGAACCAATCAGCTCATCGCCTTCAGCATTCACCGACCAGGTCAGTGTGCCATCCAGTCCATCGATACTGATGCCGCTTGTATTACCAAACACAAAGCTGGCAATATCATCACTGCCCGCTGTAAAGGTCAGCGTACCACTGTCATCACTTACTTGGTTGCTGTCACGCAGATCCACGTCGGTAGTCACCAATCCGACACTGCTGCCCACACCGTCTACACCGCCCGGGGTCGGGCCATCGCCATCCACGATGGTAATCGTATGGGGTGGCATCGGCTTCGTCCAGATCACCGTCAATCTTGATCAGCTGGAAACTCAGGGTCGGATCGCTTTCACTGTGATCCAGGTTGGTGGCAGCCACAAAACTCCAGGTGCCATCGGCGTTAAAGGTCAGGATACCGACACCTGTGTCGATGGGGTCACCCACAACGAAGCTGACCGGATCCGCACCATTGATAGACAGCAAGCGCTGTGCACCTTCTGCATCAGCACCTGCTTCAGTACTCCAGGTACCGCCAATGGCATCACCACCTTCAACCGCTTCAAGCGCACCATCTAGCTCCACTTCAGGCTTATCATCATTAAAAGTAATAAATGCACCAAGATTCAGGGGATTAGACGACTGACTGACACTATCACCATCACGGTCTGTGATTGTAACGTTAGCGGTCAATGTTACCAGACCAGCTAAGTTCAACTGATCAACTGCTTCTCCGTTGAGCAAATGATCAATTGGTAATATCTGCGTAAGTAACAGTTGACCTTCAATAATCTGAAGCGTGAAAACGGTTTCAACCCCATCGTTTAGAGTCAAGCCAACAATGGACTGAAAATCATCAGCTAGAACTAAGATTATTGGTTTACCACCGCTTGATAAACCAGAAAATACGCCTGTCGAATCATTATTGACGGAAAACCAGCTTCGGAATCACCAATAGGCAATTGAATAGGTGGAGTATCCGATGCCACTAGGCCTAAGGCATAACTCCAATTTAAAGCCCCAGGACCATCAGCACCATAATCCACATCAACAGAAAATAAACTCGAAAGATCAACTGAGTCAGTACTACCACCCTCAGAGAGGGTTTGTGAATCAAATACAGATAATTGCAAATCAGTAGTGTTGCTATCAAAACCAATAATACTCGGACCATCATCTAGTATATTGACGATAAAAGAGGATTCTGCACTTAAGCCATTTTCACTGGTAACAATTATAGTAATGGTTATTGAAATACTATCATTTGGGTTTTCAGTATCAGGATGCTCCATTGCACCTAATTGCTCAAATGTATATGTTCCATCACTATTGACCTGTATTTGCCAAGAGCCACCATAGCTATCCGGTCCATAAGTCAAAGTGTTCGTAGTCGGATCCCAAATCGCACCAGGAGAGGATAGGGAAATATTTCCACTTAAACCGCCGAAATTAACACCTAAACTTTGGGTAAATGAATCAAAACCACCCGTCTCATTTACGTCACCACCAATAGGTGAAACTGAGGGTGCGATAAGAAGGGTATCGTCTTCGGCTATTGAGGCTCCAACAGACTCACCAATAGGAATGGTAAAAGGAGCAATAAACTCTTGACTAAACTCGAACGAGAGAGGATCGATGCTTTCAGAAATTCGCTCTAATCTAACAAATGAGCTACCCACCACCATCTGGCGCTCCGTCTGTTCCTGCGGCAGGCGCTTCGAGATCATCAAGCAGGTCACCACCACCTTATAACGCCGCCAAAATGGCTTCTACACTGGGGTCAATAACAGAACTTTCAGCAACATCATCAACAGAGGCTGTGATTTGGGTTTCTAGGGAACCAGCGATTAAGCCCGAGCTTTTACTCTGCTGACGGCACTCATTCTCAATCGAGCGCTTTTTAAGCAGATTTTTACCATTATTGGTCGATATAAAGCCATTTATGGCTAAATTTTATCGTTTTCTGGCGCTAATCCCAGATTTCAGGCGGATTTAGGCTGCCATCGTAACATCTGGTCTACTCGAACCAGGTTCGCCAATGCAAATAGCATCGCCAGTTGATTATCGTTTTTCTGTAATCCTTTGTATCTGGCTTTCACAAATCCAAACTGGCATTTGATGATACGGAACGGATGCTCCACCTTGGCACGGATACTGGCTTTTAGGTATTCAATTTTGATAGCGACTTTGTTTTTATGCGGGTGCTTTTTCAAGGCTCTGACTTTGCCAGGACGCTGAGCGATCAGCCACTCTACGTCGGTTTCTTTAAGCTCTTCACGTTTCTCTGCACCTTGATAACCGGCATCACCTGAGACAAACTCTTCGTCACCATGCAGTAAGTTACTGAGTTGATTTAGGTCGTGTTCGTTCGCGGGAGTTGTCACCAACGAGTGGGTTAAACCACTCTTGGCGTCTACGCCTATATGTGCCTTCATGCCGAAGTGCCAGTCGTTCCCTTTTTTGGTTTGGTGCATATCTGGGTCGCGTTGCTTGTCTTTGTTCTTGGTGGAACTCGGCGCTTCGATGATTGTGGCATCAACCAGTGTGCCTTGCCGCATCATGACACCGCAGTCAGATAACCAGCGATTCACGGCTTTGAGTATCTTGCGAGCCAGCTTGTGTTTTTCCAGCAAATGCCGGAAATTCATGATAGTGGTCCGATCCGGAATAGCCCCATCCAGTGATAAATGAGCAAACAACCGCATGGAAGCAATCTCATAGAGTGCATCTTCCATGGCTTCATCACTGAGACTGTACCACTGCTGCATGCAATGAATACGCAGCATGCTTTCGAGTGGATAAGGACGGCGCCCATTGCCAGCTTTGGGATAGTACGGCTCGATGACATCTAACAGCTGTGGCCAAGGCAGTAAAGCATCCATCCGAGATAGGAAAATCTCTTTACGAGTCTGGCGGCGTTTACTGGAAAATTCACTATCGGCAAAGGTGAGTTGATGGCTCATGGCTTGAATGTCTTTGTTGATGGCTATTGGCTCAGATTATCTCATATCAGGAACTTGATCGCAGGTTCCCTAGCATTGCATAAGAAGCATGATGACTAAAACTTTGCATAGAGTGCACGACTGGCATTTCATCTGTATAGGCCGGTAGACCAACACTACCTGGGTTAACAATTAACTGGTTAGAACTTGTATGCACCACCCGTGCGGTATGGGTATGACCACAAAGAATCAAGTCAGCAGGCTGACCATTCAATAGCCCAATAATCTCTTTATCGGAGCGTAACTGAGCAAAACCGCTCTCCACATTTTCCAATAAATAGACCAAGTCGTTACTGGGCGTTCCGTGACACAAATAAACGTCGTCCGTTAGTTGATGGTCAAATGGCAAACCTCTCATCCAATCTAGGGGTTCCTGACCTAAATCATTCAAGATAAATTGCAATGTTGGATTTGACTCAATCTCAGAAGCCGTGGCTTCGTATATTTGTCTGTCTTGATTACCACGAATAGTGACGAAATTATTTTCCATTAAAAGATCATATGTAGATCGTGGCGCAATCGGCCCATAAAGAATATCGCCCAGATTGACGACAACATCAGCACCACGCTGCTTAAGATCCGCGATGACGGCTTCTAAAGCAAAAACATTGCTATGAATATCTGATAGAGCGGCGATGCGCATAGAATTTCCTTTCGTTGTAACACTCAGCTTTTGGAAATTTGCTTCAGTGCTGCAGAGGCGAGGAGTTGTTACTCCGACCCCATTCCCATCAACATCCACACCAGTGGTAGAAAGAGTGCGGTGAATACGCCGGTCAAGCCCATGCCTAGGGATGCGAAAGCGCCAGCGGTGGGGCTGATTTCGAAGGCTCGGACAGTGCCGATGGCGTGTCCGTTGATGCCGAGAGCAAAGCCAAGAATGCGGTGATCTTCTATGTTCAGCCAGCGACCTAATAGATTGACCCAAAGGGTTGCCATGACACCCGTGACCAGTAATCCGCCCATTAGAATCGGGATAGAACCACCCAACTGTTCGGTAATGCCGATGGCTATGGGTGCCGTCACGGACTTGGGAGCGAAGGATGCTATGAGTTCAGGCGGAGCACCTGCTAACCATGCGAGGAGAATGGCGTATAAGGCAGCCATGATCGCGGCTAATGGAAGGGTAAACAGAATCGGTTTCCACAAGGCTCGAATATGGTGTATCTGTTGAAATAGCGGAACGCCTAAAGCCACAGTAGCAGGACCGAGCAACAGTATGATCCATCGAGCACCTTCTTGATACTGAACATAGTCGATACGCAGCAGGATCAATATCAACACCACAATTAATGCCGCGATTAATATACCCGGACACCAGGTAGGGCGTCCCATTTTTTGGAAGATGGCATTACCCAAAAAGAAGGCAAGCAGTGTAATCGCAATCGCGGCGATAGGTGTGGCGGTTAAATGGTCAATTAGGGCTGTGTAGCCCGCTAGAAAGTCACTCATCTGCCTGATCCTGCTTTGGCTGGCGCGGCATCATACGAGACATTAACCAAAGTGTGGTAAGCACACTAAGCAAAGTGCCCAATACTAAGGCTAGTAAGGCTGCTAGCCAGTACTGTGAATAATCCCCCAGTACAAAGAACACACCAACTACACCCGGCATAATCAGCATGGCGAGGAGGGTAATCAAAGGTTGGCTGATGGCCGCAATATCGTCATGCATGCGGCCCCTGAACAACAGCCAGCCCGTCAGCAACAGCATGCCAATCACGCCTGCTGAGATAGGCAGACCGAGCAAGGTGACGAGTATATCACCGAACAGTAGGAACCCTAGAAGATACAAAAATCCTTTAATGACATTCATGCTAGTAAGTTAGGGCTTAGCCTTAGCGATTTCTCGCAAACGTTTAACGACTAGGGCGTTAATGCTTCTCTGAGTGTAATGACCATCGGCTTTGAGCTGACCGGCTTTACGTCCCATCAGTAACTCTAAACATTGATCGACGTGGCTGACGGCATGAACGGAGAACTGACCCGCTTTAACCGCATCCACCACATCTTTCTTCAGCATCAAGTTGCGTACGTTGGCTTTGGGAATAATCACGCCTTGATCCCCAGTTAAGCCACGTGTTTGACACAAACGGAAGAAACCTTCGATCTTTTCATTGACGCCACCAATCGCCTGTACTTCACCATACTGGTTAATCGATCCGGTGGTCGCAAACTGCTGCAGGATCGGTATACCGGTTAATGCAGAGATCAGCGTACAGATTTCCGCTAATGATGCACTGTCACCGTCGATATAGCCGTAAGACTGCTCCATAGCGATACTGGCAGACAAGGTCATAGGGAAATCACTGGCGTATTGATGCCCTAAGTAACCGGATAATATCAGTACACCCTTAGAGTGAATCGGCTGTCCCAAGGTCACTTCACGCTCTATATCCACAATCCCTTTATTGCCTGGATTCACCGTGGCAGTAATACGTGCGGGTGTTCCGAAAGACACATCACCGACTTGTAAGACCGTTAAACCATTCGCACAACCCACTGAGCTGCCTTCGGTATCGATCAGCACGGTGCGGTTCAGCATACTTTCCAGAATCTTTTCCGATAGACGTCCTGTTCTGCGCTCTTTTCCTTGCAAGCCATTCAACATGTTGAGTACCGATCAATTCATCGCCTTTTTTGGCGACGTCTAAAGTCGGCTTCACACAGCAGATCCACCAGTTCGCCAATATGTGCCGAAAGCATCTCCTGATCTTCCGCCATGCGCGAACTGTGCTCTGTCAGGCGAGCAACCGCTTCGCGTTTTAAGGGAGCTAACCCTTCTTCAACGGCAAGGGTTTTCATCAGTCGGGCATAATTACGCACACTGGCCGGTGTACGTTTCACGTCTTCATCAAAGTCGACGACAACACGAAACATTTTTTCAAAGTCGTGATCAAGCTCTTGTAATAAGTAATAGATATCGCGACCACCAACCAGTACAACTTTAACTTTTAAAGGAACGGGTTGCGGATTCAGAGTGATGGTACTGACACCCGTATATTCACTGACTGGGTTTTCAATACGAATTTCATGCGATTTGAGCGCACGCTTAAGGGCACTGTAGACAAATGGCTGCTCTAATAGCTTTTCTGCTTCAAGTAGAAGGTAGCCGCCATTGGCTCGATGTAAAGCGCCAGGTCGAATCAGCGTATAGTTGGTCACTAAAGCGCCCATTTCGCTATTGTATTCAACGCGACCAAAAAGGTTTTCGTAACTGGGGTGTGCTTCGTAAATAACTGGAGCACCCTTGGTTTTGTTGTTATCCACCAAGAGGTTAATACCGTAGTTCTCTTCTAAGAACTGCTGGCGCATCTGATCAGTTTTGAGCTCGAGACTGCGTTCATCTCCCACGATCTCACCCACATTTTTGATCAAATCTTTTTCAACATAGCCTAAATATTTGATGATGTTAGCATGATGAACGTAACGATCACGAAGCTGCGCAAAGATAGGCTGGATCGATTTGCGAGTCGTTTCGCTATCCAATTGGCGAAGTTGAGCCGCCGCTTCACGGCGCCACTTGGGCAGCTCCGTTAGTGCTTCGTTGAGCTGATCCTCAAGATCGGAAATATTTTTTTGAATGGTGTCACGTTCATCTTCCGGCAATTGAGAGAAGCCAGCTTCATCCATCGCCTGACCATCAGCTAAAGGCGTGAAGCCTATGGTGCCAGCATCCCGATACACGGCAATATTCAACTCACGAGCCTTGCGTTCAACATAATCGACGGCTTGGTCGTAGCGCTTGGTAAAATCACGCTCTATACGACTCTTCATACGCTGGTAGCCGGGGCTTTCAAAAGCGGCGGGCAGCTCGGTTAACAAGCTTTCAAAAAGGGTTTCGATATCTTTTTTGAGCTGTTGCGCTTTTCCAGCAGGGAGCTGTAGGACAACAGGATAGCGACCGTCTGAAAGATTGTTTAGATAGCACCAATCAGCTGGTTTCTGATCCTTTTTGGCATAATTTTTCAGGTTTTCCATAGCAAACGAGAAGCGCCCTGTGTGTGGATTTCCCATCACAAACAGGTTATAGCCATGGCGCTGCATACTGACACCAAAGTCCATCGCTTCTATAGCTCGCTCCTGACCAAAGAATCCATTAAATGGCTCAATCGATTCAGTTGTCAGAAAAGGGAGATCTTTAGGATCACACACACGATAGAGCTGATCTGGGGTAAGAAGCGTAGAGTCTGTCATAAATGCCATCCTAAGACAGGGGTATTAAGTATTGGTTTATAACGCTTATACACTAGCTGATGCAACTTTTCATGACACCCTGCAAAAGGCATCACGTTATTGATGGGCTAAACTTTGACGCAGTAGTGCAATCACGGGTGATGTTTCTGGTTTTATTCCGCGCCAGCATAGAAAAGCTTCAGCAGCTTGTTCAACTAGCATACCTAAACCATCGATGGCTCTTGCCGCGTGATGTTGAACAGCCCATTGACAGAAAGCCGTGGGACGAGCGGCGTACATCATATCGTAACAACAGGTGTGAGCACCCACTACGGAGCTATCGACCGGTGGCAGGCTAGCGTCTAGGCTAGCAGAAGTTCCATTAATGATAAGATCATAAGCTTGACTCTGCTGTAACTCCTGATAGGAAGCCGCTAGCAATTGCGTCGATTTCGGTAGTAACGGCTTAAATTCGACCACTAACTGTTGCGCTTTTTCGACCGTACGATTCACGATCATAATTTCGTTACAACCCGCTTCAATTAAGGGTAGTAATACACCCCTAACCGCACCACCGGCTCCAAGAATCAATACACGTGAATCCTTCAGTCTCAGTGACTGATTATGCAGCAGATCATTTACCAGTCCGACACCGTCTGTATTATCGCCACAAACCTCTCCAGACTCGTTACGCCAAAGCGTATTAACCGCGCCAGCCAGTTCAGCACGCAGCGTTTTTTGTGTGGCGAGCTTCCAAGCCTGCTCTTTGAAGGGAAGGGTGATATTTAATCCTTTGCCCTGATTATTGAAAAAGTGGATTACCGTTTCATCAAAGGCGTCAAGAGCGACTTCAATAGCGCGATACTGCATTCGTTGCCCTTGCTGTCGAGCAAAGCAGTCATGAATAAAGGGCGACTTACTGTGCGAAATAGGGTTGCCGAATACCGCATATTGATCAAGCATTATTGATGTCCAACCAATCTTTAGAAATTAAGAAGTCTGTGTATAAACGCACTTCATCCGATCCTGCTTCAGGTGCCCAGTCGTAACTCCAGCGAACTTCCGGCGGTAAAGACATCAAAATGGATTCAGTACGCCCACCTGATTGCAATCCGAATAACGTGCCTCGGTCATAAACCAGATTAAACTCAACATAACGCCCACGGCGATGTAGTTGAAAGTCACGCTGTTGTGACGTCCAAGGTAGATCTTTTCTTTTCTCGACGATAGGGCGATAGGCCTCAATATAAGCATCGCCCACGGATCTCATGAATGCAAAGCTGGTTTCAAAGTCAGGTGTATTCAGGTCATCAAAAAATAACCCACCGATACCCCTCGGCTCATTGCGATGCTTCAAAAAGAAGTAATCATCACACCATTTCTTAAAGCGTGGATAATAGTCCTCACCAAAGGGTTTGCAGGCGTCATAGGCAACCTGATGCCAATGAATGCAATCTTCCTCAACACCATAGTAAGGTGTTAAATCAAAACCACCACCGAACCACCATACCGGAACTTCGCCGTCCTTTTCTGCAATAAAAAAGCGGACATTAGCATGTGAGGTGGGGATATGGGGGTTATGTGGATGGATCACCAAAGAAACGCCCATAGCCTGAAAGGAGCGACCTGCCAACTCAGGCCGATGTGCCGTAGCAGAGGCAGGCAAACCCTCACCGAACACATGCGAGAAGTTTACACCGCCTTTCTCTATCAGATTACCGTTTGAAAGCACTCTACTGCGGCCACCACCACCCGCGGGCCTTTCCCAAGCATCTTCAATAAAAGTTTTGCCATCCAACTCCGTCAATGCCTGACAAATACGGTCTTGCAAATCGAGCAAGTACTCTTTAACCCGTTGTGAATCAGCAATTGCATAGAGTTCCCCTTAGTTGAAATAACGAACAAAAAATTTCAATTAAACACAAGTGAATTTAGGCTCAGGTGCATTGGGTAAATGCTTTGACACAAGGCGGACTTGCGTCATTAACGACTGCAGATCATCTGCCACAACATTGATATGACCTAATTTACGACCAGCACGCTCACTTTTACCATACAAATGAAGATGAGCACCCTTTAATCCAAGAATAGCTTGCGTATCGCCAAGCTGACCAATAATGTTGATCATGCAGGTTGGCTGTATTGCTTGAGTCGAACCTAAAGGCAAACCTTGAACGGCGCGAAGGTGATTTTCAAACTGGCTGGTCATAGCACCATTCTGCGTCCAATGGCCTGAGTTATGAACTCGAGGTGCCATTTCATTGGCCAAGAGCGTGCCATCAGCACACTGAAATAGCTCCAGCGTCAACACGCCAACATAATTCAAGCTATCCAATAGCTGATGAATATATCCCTCTGCCTGTTGCTGTATCGCGTCGGTGACATCAGGTAATGGCGCGAGCGAATAACGCAGAATACCTTCAGAATGATGATTTTCGGCTAGGGGATAGAACACCACATCACCGGACCGACCGCGTACCGCAATTATTGACACCTCTCTGACAAAGCTGACAAAGGCTTCGACGATTAAGCGAGAGTGGCCAATCAGCGCCCACGCCTCATTAGCTTCAGAGGGATCGCTTAATACCGCTTGCCCCTTACCGTCATAACCTTCCGTAATGGATTTTGCTACCACTGCTGGTGCGCCTTCTGCCATAAGCTGCTGACAAGCGCTAGCGAGTTCCTCAGCAGAGTTTACAAGTCGGTAAGGTGCCACTGGAATCCTTAATCGATCAAATAATGCCTTCTCGGCCTCACGATTTTGACATACACCCAAGGCTTCAACACTGGGAAACAGTGGCTTGTGATGAGCAACCTGTTTCACTAACTCGAGCGGTAAGTGTTCAAACTCATAAGTGACTAGGTCTACCTGCGATAAGAACTCCGTTAAACGAGCACCTGTTTGATCGCAAATGGTTTCGCCTATTTCTGCACTAGGGCTACCCGTGGTATCAAAAAAACTAAAACGGTTTCCAAGCGGATACCCTGATAGAGCTAACATTTGCCCCAGTTGACCTGCGCCGAGCACACCTATTTTCATTGATAAAAACCTATCATTGCGTTGTCACTTAAACGGCATCAAAGGCTTACCCACGCGGGTCCGCATTCTCTAACACAGTTCTTGTCTGTTCAGCTCTAAAGTCAGCTAGTGCTTGCTTTACATTATTATCCTGCAGAGCGACGATCTGTGCAGCCATAATACCGGCATTGGTAGCACCCGCTTTACCTATCGCAAGCGTTCCGACCGGTATACCACCTGGCATCTGTACGATAGACAATAAAGAATCCATTCCACTCAGGGCTTTGGATTCGACAGGCACACCCAATACGGGCAGGCAGGTCTGTGATGCCGCCATGCCCGGAAGATGAGCTGCCCCACCAGCACCGGCAATGATGACCTGCAAACCTCGATCAGCGGCCGTTTTGGCATAATCAAAGAGTAAATCGGGGGTGCGATGTGCCGACACAACTCGGGTTTCATAGGAAACACCAAGCTTTTCAAGCATTAATACAGCATGTTCCATCGTCGGCCAATCTGACCGAGACCCCATTATGACGCCCACTTTTGGCTGCATTGTCTAAATCCTGTTACAAAATGTTAGTCAAACACAGATCGTTTGAAGAAAAGAAAGCGCATCAGGATACTCCTATTCATCCTAAGGGAAAAGTCAACCTAAGGCGCCACCTGATTCATTCGATCGCGATGAAACGATCTCCGTAGCGGTCTATTTTACCGTCAAGCTGTAAGTTTATCAGTAATTGCTGCAATTCACTGATAGGGATCGCTGTTTCAATATACAACTGATCTAAGGTAATTGAGGTTTGACGAATTCTGTCTAATAACCCTTTACTTGGCTCTGTTAGTTCTTTTTCTATAGGTATTCGTGAATCAGATTTGTCACTGGTTAGCTCCATCTGATGCGCTAAATACCCAAGCAGTGGTGCTAGAGGTTCAATGATCTGCTGCTGAGTTTCAACAAGGGTAGCACCCTCCCTAATTAAGGCGTGACAACCTTTAGCCAAGGAGTGATGAATAGAACCTGGAATAGCATAAACCTCGCGTCCTTGCTCCATGGCTAATCTCGCCGTGATTAAAGATCCACTTTTTAATGCTGCCTCAACGACTAATGTGCCAAGGGATAGTCCACTAATAATCCGATTACGCCTCGGAAAATGTTCCGGACGCGGTTTAGTGCCTGGTGGAAACTCTGAAATCAGCAATCCACCTTTGCAAACAATCTGCTCAGCAAGTCGCAAGTTCACTCTTGGGTAGATATTTTCTGGGCTGGCGCCCAGTACAGCAATGGTTTGCAATCCTCTTATCGCACCTTTGTGTGCTTCTGTATCAACACCCTGCGCTAATCCACTGGTAATTACAAAGCCAGACCTCGATAAAGAAAAACGCAAAATTATAGGCTGTTTTTTCGCCAGCAGGAGAAGGCTTACGACTACCCACAATAGCAATTTGCGGCTGGGCTAATAGATTCACCTGGCCTTTACACCAAAGCACAGCGGGAGGATCGGGAATCTCTTTCAGTAAAGGTGGATATGCATCACAACTCTGACAAATGCATTGCAAACCCTTTTGGGTAGCATCCTCTATCAACGCTTCCGCACGATTTAGTAATTGATGGATAGTCTTAGGGTTTAGAGCCCGATAAGTATCCGCGCGCAGTGGCAAACGCTCTGGAAAATCTAATTCTAAGATTTGAGTAGGGGAGATACCTTGTGCTGTCAGCTTCGAGAGGGTTGCCGGACCTAAGCCCGGCAACATACTGACAGCGATCCACTCCTTTGGATCGCTTGACATAATCAGTCCTTTTTAATCGGGGTTTCGAATCTCATCACCAATCGATACGACATTGGTGGCGCGCATAATCAACCCATAGCTCACTTTATCAAATGCTGTGAAGACCATTACTATAGCAGCATGCTCTGATGGAAGTTGAATCTGGCCACCGGCAATTGGATCACGAACCACTTCCCCAGTCCGGTAGACTGAAAAGACATGTCCGGCCTCAACGCCTTCACGTTCACCAACATTCAATACCACCGCATCAAATTGACCAGCACTAGCAACGCCACGCAACAAACCGATAATTAAACCTTCTACACCCTCAGGCGCTGGCTTCGGATGAAATACAGATTGTATACGCGTTTCTTCTGTTGGTAAGACTCGATAAGTCGCACGGACCTCTTCATTGGAACGTACTAACTCCATCGTGATAACGTCATCATTGACGGCTGTGATACGTGTATCCGCAACTTTGAATAACTCGTAACCAAGGAATTCACCGGTAACAGGATCGGTGTATTCACGGGCAGGGCGATAGATTGCTTGATTGCGATCATCACGCACCAGTTCGCCGCGCGCATAAACACGGTCGCCAGCACCACTGATCAGTCGACGATTTTCGCCTGCCACCACATAGGGAGCAACAGCGAGAAGATCCTCTTGTACGACTAAGTTATCACTAATAAAACTGTGAATATCTCTTAAGGGGATTGCCGGTATGGCTTGCTCAAGGGGTAGTTCACGAACACGTGGACTTAAGCGCTGCTCCCCCGGCCTTAACCCTAGTCGTGGTTGCCCATCAACCCAAGTAAGATAAATCACATCACCTGGATATATTAAATGAGGATTATGTATTTGCGGATTTACGCCCCAAATCTCAGGCCAGCGCCAGGGCTTACTGAGAAAACGGCCAGATATTCCCCAAAGCGTATCGCCTTTGACAACAACATATTCTGTTGGGTGGTCAGGCCTTAGCTCTAACGGAGCGGATGCAGTCTGTGCCATTAAGACACTTGTGAATAGCAAGCCTGCAGCAAGCAGACCGCAAAGCAGTTGTTTCATATACGCTTCCCTTTGATCAGAAAGTATGAGGCGTTCAATTTTTGCGCAATTCAACACCGATCAACTATCATAACAATGCATTCAGTTGTGTATTCAGTATAATAGTCATCATAAAGCATTACGATACCTATCTTATCCATTCTAGACCTATTAATGACCCTAACATATGTCCAAGCTCAATATTCTTGAATTTCCTGATCCACGTTTACGAACAATTGCAGAACCTGTTGAAAAGGTAGATGACAATATTCGTAAACTTATCGACGACATGTTTGAAACCATGTATGACGCTAAAGGTATAGGACTTGCGGCGACGCAAGTCAATGTCCATTTGCAAGTTGTGGTCATCGATCTCTCCGATGACTCGACTGAACCCTTAGTATTGATCAATCCTCGTTACACCATCATCGAAGAGCAACTGGATGAGATGCAGGAAGGCTGTTTATCTGTTCCAGGTTTCTATGACACGGTTGAAAGACCTCGCCGAATCGCCGTTGAATCCCTGGATCGCGAAGGTAATCCGCAAAACTTTGAAGCAGACGGCTTACTGGCCGTATGCATTCAGCACGAACTTGATCATTTGGATGGCAAGCTTTTCGTTGACTATCTTTCGAAGCTCAAGCGCCAGCGCATTCGTAGCAAACTAGAAAAGCAACACAAGCTTGATCAGCAAGCACAGCGCTAATCACAGCTAAGGACCTTATTGATGAGTTCAGCGTTAAGAATTGTTTTTGCAGGTACTCCTGATTTCGCAGCCAGCAGCTTAGCGGCTCTGATTCAACACGGATATGATATTGTGGGTGTTTATACGCAGCCTGATCGACCTGCTGGTCGAGGGCAAAAGCTAACACCCAGCCCTGTTAAACAACTGGCGCTAGACCATCAACTACCCGTCTTTCAGCCTCTTAACTTCAAAACGGAGTCTGCCATTACAGAACTTGCGGATCTAAAGCCCGATTTAATGATTGTGGCCGCTTACGGTCTTATCTTGCCTCAAGTAGTACTCGATCTGCCCAAAATGGGATGTATCAATATACATGCTTCCATACTACCTCGTTGGCGTGGTGCCGCCCCCATTCATCGCGCCTTACTTGCGGGTGATACGGAAACCGGTATTACCATTATGCAGATGGCTCTGGGCTTGGATACGGGCGACATGCTTTACAAAAAAAACCTTGCCGATACATTCAAACGACACAGCAGGCAAATTGCATGATCGACTTGCTGAATTAGGTGCAGAGGCATTAATTGAATCTTTACCTCTACTAGAGCAGGGGGCGCTAACCCCTGAAGTGCAAGATGAAAGACTCGCATGCTACGCCAGCAAACTGCATAAAGAGGAAGGTCAATTGGATTGGTCACAGCCGGCAATTGACTTGGAACGAAAGATACGTGGCCTCAACCCTTGGCCAGTCGCCTTTTGTCGATTCAATGATGCTAATTTAAGAATCTGGTCTGCTGTAGCCTTGAATGAATCCACTCAGGCAGAGGCTGGCACCTTGGTCAGAGTTGAAAAAGATGCCTTGTGTGTGGCAACTGGAGATGGGCTTCTTAAATTAATGGAAATTCAATTACCGGGTAAGCGAGCGCTTCCTGTCAATGCCATTCTGAATGGGCAGCATTCATTTAGCCAAGGCGTGAGGTTTAACTAGTGATAGATGTGCGACTGGCAGCAACACGGCTATTAGCCTCTCTCATTTCTCAACAGGGCTCCATCAACAGCCTCTTGCCAGAGGTGATGAAAACGGTAAAGCCTAAAGATACCGCGCTCTTACAACAACTGGTTTATGGAACCTCAAGAGAGTACTGGCGACTCGACGCCCTAGCTCGGCAACTACTCAAAAAACCCTTCCAAGCCAAAGATATAGATTTACAAGCCTGTCTACTGCTTGGTTTGTATCAGTTACGTGAAATGCGTATTCCGCCTCACGCAGTTATTCATGAAACCGTTGAGTTAACCAAACTTCTCAATAAGGATTGGGCAAAGGGCTTAATCAATGCGGTGTTAAGACGTTACCAACGTGAAGCCATAACCTTAGATCAGCAACTCTCGCAGTCCAGTGATATTTATCACTGGAATCATCCAGAATGGATGATAACTAAGCTTCAACATAATTGGCCTGATCATTGGCAATCAATTTTAATCCAGAACGACATCAAGGCTCCATTGACCCTTAGAGTTAATAAGCGCTTACTTTCAGCATCAGAGTATCTAGCACTGCTTGATGAAGAGGGTATTTCTGCTGGATTAAGTGAGTTATCGCAACATGCAGTTGTTTTAGCAGAACCCCTAGACGTCAAGGATCTTCCCGGATTTGATATCGGAGAGGTTAGCGTCCAAGATGAGGTCGCTCAGCTGAGTGTCCCCATTCTCGCCCCGCAAGCTGGAGATCGAATTTTAGATGCTTGCGCTGCACCCGGTGGTAAACTTTGCCACCTGCTTGAGGAGATCGGCGGCCAATCCACTCAGGTTGACGCGATTGAACTGAGCCCTCATCGCATCACTCGAATTAACGAGAATCTTGCAAGACTTAAACTTGATACCTACTGCCAAGTACTCTGTGGAGACGCTACCAGCTCAGAGTGGTGGGACGGTAACTGTTATGATCGCATTTTGATCGATGCTCCCTGCAGTGGTAGCGGTGTGATAAGACGCAACCCTGATATTAAAATACTTCGTCAGAATGAAGATATCCTTAAGTTGGCCAGCACACAGCTTTCCATCCTTGAGAATCTTTGGAAGATGCTGGCACCCGGTGGGACCTTGGTGTATGCGACCTGCTCAATTTTTCCGCAAGAGAATGAGCGAATTATTGAGCGATTTTGTAAACTCCACACAGATGCTCTTCATCAACCGATAAATCTGAGTGCAGGGTATAGTCGTCCTTATGGTATTCAATTTTTTCCTAAATTTAACAGCCACGACGGCTTTTTCTATGCCAAACTAGTTAAGTTAGATGCCAGTGGAAGCAGCAACGCATGAATATCATCATTTTGGGTGCAGGGCAGGTCGGAGGAACCTTAGCGGAAAATCTCGCTAGTGAATCCAACGACATCACCATCATAGACACTGATTCGGCACGGCTTAGAGAGCTTGCTGATCGACTTGATATACGAACACTCGATGGTCCGGCGTCTACACCCTCAATGTTAGCTCAGGCCGGTGCTCAAGATGCTGATATGTTGATTGCCGTTACCAACTCTGATGAAGTGAATATGATCGCTTGTCAGGTTGCTCATACAATTTTTAATATCCCAACCAAAATCGCTCGAATTCGAGAGCATGATTACCTCTATAACGATCGCTCTCTTTTTGGCTCCAAAGCCATGCCTGTTGATGTCCTCATTAGTCCTGAGGAATCCGTTACGCTTCACATCAAGAAGATGATTCAGCATCCAGGAGCGCTTCAGGTGCTGGATTTCGCAGAAGGTAAGGCACAACTTGTTGCGGTTAGAGCCTACTACGGAGGCCCGTTAGTTGGGCGTGAGATTTCATATCTTCGATCACACATGCCTAACGTTGACACCCGTGTTGCGGCTATTTTTTAGGCAAGACCGTCCAATTATTCCTCAGGGGGATACCGTTATTGAAGCGGATGATGAGGTTTTCTTTATCGCCGCTCAAAAAGATATTCGTGCCGTGATGAGTGAATTACGACGTCTTGAGAAACCCTATCGTCGTATTTTAATAGCCGGTGGTGGCAACATTGGTGCCCGTCTAGCTGAAAGCCTTGAAAATAGTTTTCAGGTGAAAATTATTGAGCGTTCGTTACCTCGTTGTCAGCTACTGGCGCGGCAGTTAAACAATACCATTGTTCTCCATGGAAGCGCGTCAGATCGTGATCTCTTAATTGAAGAGAATATCGAAGATACCGATGTTTTTTGTGCGCTCACCAATGATGATGAAGCCAACATCATGGCATCGATGTTGGCTAAGCGTCAGGGTGCACGAACGGTCATGACACTGATCAATAATCCTGCTTATGTTGATTTGGTTCAAGGCGGTGTTATTGATATAGCCATATCACCACAACAAACCACTATTGGCTCACTATTAACTCACATTCGTCGTGGTGATGTCGTTGCTGTTCACTCTTTAAGACGTGGTGCTGCCGAGGCGATGGAAGCGATTGCGCATGGCGATAAGAACTCTTCAAAAGTGGTTGGTCGTGCTATAGAAGATATTAATCTTCCTTCCGGTACAACCATCGGTGCTATTATTCGAAATGACAAAGTTCTAATCGCTCATGATGACATCGTTGTCGAAAATGATGATCACGTTATTCTCTTCTTAGTGGATAAACGCAAGATCCCAGAAGTCGAGCGTCTTTTCCAAGTCGGTTTG
>JAJOJN010000065.1 GCA_021208565.1 Nitrincola sp. | reverse complement strand
TGGCGTTAGGTCAGGTGGGTTGCTTTCTGCGGTGTAAATAGTGCCACTGAGTAACCAAATGAGGAGTAAGCCACTCAATAAAAACGGCTAACAGTATCGAAAAATTGACTTTTTTAAAGGAAGTAAAAGATGGCATTAATGGGTTTCCTTAATCCATTTTGTCCTAGTGTTTAAGCTTATCAGTACACAAGTGTTTAAAAATAAATTTGCGTCAGCTTTGTGCATCTCAAGGGTTTCTATTCCGATCAATTGAGGGTATGTTTTAACTAACAAAAAAGATTAGCTGGAGGTTCAATGACTATGTCCGCGCAAAAGTTTCGTCTCGTGACGCGCAGTGACTTTGATGGTTTGGTGTGTGCTGTATTACTGAAGCATCTGGACCTGATTGATGATATTAAGTTTGTGCATCCAAAAGATATGCAAGACGGTACGGTTGAGATCACCGATAAGGATATTTCGACCAATCTGCCCTTTGTGAAGGGTGTTTATCTTGCATTTGACCATCACCTGTCAGAAACCATTCGTAACGAAAAGCAGGATAATCATATTATTGATCCCGATGCGCCTTCTGCGGCTCGTGTCGTGTGGAAATATTATGGTGGTCATGAGGCGTTCCCAGTTGAATGGGATGAGATGATGGAAGCGGTAGATAAAGGCGATTCGGCTCAGTTCACGCCCGAAGAGGTCTTGAATCCTACTGGTTGGCCATTGCTTTAACTTTTTTGATGGATGCGCGCACGGGTCTTGGGCGTTTTCGCGAGTTTAGAATCTCCAACTATAATCTGATGATGGAACTGATCGATTATTGTAAAAACCATCCTATTGATAAAATTTTACAACTGCCTGATGTCAAAGAGCGTGTTGATCTTTACTTTGAGCATGAAGAGTTATTCAAAGATCAAATCAAACGCTGTGCCACCGTGCATAAAAACCTAGTGGTCTTGGATCTGCGTAACGAAGAAACCATTTACGCCGGCAACCGTTTTATGATCTATGCCATGTACCCTGAATGTAATATTTCCATTCATGTGCTTTGGGGGCTAAAACAGCAAAATACCGTCTTTGCGACTGGTAAGTCTATCTTTGATCGTAGCTCAAAAACTAATGTCGGTGAGTTAATGCTGAAATATGGTGGCGGTGGTCATCATGCCGCAGGTACTTGTCAAGTGTCTAATGATCGTTCAGAAGCTGTTTTGAACGAGCTGATTGAACAGATTAATCAAGATGGCTAGGTGATTATTCTTTGCACAGTTGGGTTATACCTTAGCATAGAACTCGGTTATAATGCCTAAGACATAAACCTTAGGCATTACCCTTTCCATGATTCATTCCAGTCACGCACAATCAGCAACGCCCATCATCACCAACGCTCAACAACAAGCGGCACCTTTTTTACCTATGAGTCGAAAAGAGATGCGTCAACTGGGTTGGGATAGCTGCGATATCATCATCGTGACTGGGGATGCCTATGTAGATCATCCCTCTTTTGGTATGGCGATCATCGGTCGGTTGCTTGAATCTCAAGGTTTTAAAGTGGGTATTATTGCTCAGCCTGACTGGCACTCGGCTGAACCCTTTAAAGTCTTAGGTAAGCCTAGGCTGTTTTTGGTATTGCTGCCGGTAACATGGATTCTATGATCAACCGCTATACAGCTGACCGAAAGATACGTTCGGATGATGCTTACACGCCAGGAAATAAAGCTGGTAAACGCCCTGATCGTGCCAGTATTGTCTACAGCCAACGCTGTCGAGAAGCCTATAAAGATGTCCCGCTGGTGCTCGGGGGGATTGAAGCATCGTTACGCCGTATTGCGCATTACGACTACTGGCAAGACAAAGTTCGTCGCTCTATATTGCTAGACTCCCGTGCTGACCTGCTTCTATATGGCAACGCTGAACGAGCAGTGGTAGAAGTCGCGAAGCGCTTAGATGCGGGTCAGAGTATTAATCAGATCCGTGATGTGCGTGGCACCGCCTTTGTTCGTAAAGATACACCAGAGGATTGGATGGAGATTGATTCGACTCGTATCGATCGTCCTGGAAAAGTGGATAAAATCATTAATCCTTACGTCAATACCCGTGACCTTCCTCAGTGTGAAATTGAACAGTCAAACGCGGCTTCTGGCGAAACTGTTGAGATGGACGCAGAAGACGAAGTGCAAATTTTGCACATTGAACCGCGAGTGCGCCTGGATCGTTCTAAGACAGTGATCCGTATTCCATCATTTGAAAAGGTCAGTAAAGATCCGGTGCTTTATGCGCATGCCAGTCGCGTGTTGCACCTTGAAACCAATCCAGGCAATGCGCGTGCATTGGTTCAGTTGCATGGTGATCAAGAGGTTTGGCTTAACCCACCACCGATTCCACTAACCACCGAAGAGATGGATGCGGTATTTGATTTGCCCTATGCCAGGGTTCCTCATCCAGCCTATGGTAAGGAAGAAATCCCCGCCTATAAGATGATTCGCTTTTCTGTCAACATCATGAGGGGCTGCTTTGGTGGGTGCACCTTCTGTTCGATCACTGAACATGAGGGACGAATTATTCAAAATCGCTCGAAAACGTCTATTTTGCGTGAAATTGAGGTGATTCGAGATAAAGTGCCTGGATTTACAGGGGTGATTTCAGATCTCGGTGGGCCAACGGCGAACATGTACCGAATTGCCTGTAAAACACCAGAAATAGAATCTGCTTGTCGCAAGCCATCCTGTGTTTTCCCGGGCATTTGTCCAAATTTGAATACTGATCACTCTGCACTTACACAGCTTTATCGAGAAGCGAGACAGCTCAAAGGCGTGAAGAAAATCCTTATCGCCTCAGGATTGCGCTACGATCTGGCTGTAGAAGATCCCGAATATGTGCGAGAGTTAGTCACTCATCATGTTGGAGGCTATTTAAAAATAGCACCTGAACATACGGAACGTGGCCCATTAGATAAGATGATGAAACCAGGCATAGGCAGCTATGATGCGTTCAAAAAAAATGTTTGAACGCTTTTCTAAAGAGGCAGGTAAGGATCAATTTTTGATTCCTTACTTTATAGCGGCGCATCCAGGGACGACGGATGAAGATATGCTGAATTTGGCTTTATGGTTAAAACGCAATGGCTTTAAAGCGGATCAAGTGCAAGCCTTTTACCCGTCTCCAATGGCAACGGCGACGACTATGTATCACACCGGTCGTAACCCTTTGCGTCGCTTAACTTACAAGAAAAGTGCTGAAAAAGTTGAAACGGTTAAGGGTGAGCGTCAGCGTCGTTTACATAAAGCCTTTTTGCGCTGGCATGATCCCGAAAACTGGTCGTTGTTAAGACAAGCCTTGAAAGAGATGGGACGGGAAGAGTTGATCGGTTCTGGCGATCAGCAGCTTATTCCCGCTGAAGAGGCTCAAGTCGTGCCATCCAAGCGCACTTCAGCAACTCACTCGACGGTTAAAAAAAGGACGTTTGCTCACCCAACATACGGGTTTGCCGCCTAGAGCTTCCACTTTTGCTCGCAAGCCGAAACAGACTAAGGGACGCGTTAAGTCAGTCAAGAAAAGGGTTGAACGATAATTTTTTATCAAATTGCTAAATATTCACTTGTTTTCATTGTAATTAAGTAAAACAGGTGTATAGTGAATATATCAAGTGGTTTCCAGTAGGCCCTTGTGTTTAGAATGATAGTTTCGCTATCAATGTTTTGACTGGGTTTCCAGCATTCTCGCTGGTAGTAGAGTAAAAGATATTTTGATGCAATTAGTAAACAGCAAACCTTGGTTTGCAACAGTAAGTCACACTGCAGATAGCCATTCTACATCGCTATTATCCTTTGATAAAGGCATTAAGCTGTTCAAGCTTCCTCGCTCACTCTCTCGTTTGAATACATCTCTTACGAAACCTAAGGTCGTTAGCCTATATTCATCGGTTATGGTTAGCATCAGTGTGTGCGTGTTACTGTCATTTGCACAGCATCAGTACAAAGATTTCGAGTTGAAGGCGATCTAGCCTTCGATTCACACAGCGTTCAGTGTTATTGGATTGATCCGATAACGGGGACAGAAACGAGGTCGGATGATCCGATCTTTTGAAAAAAATGCCAACTCATGGCAATTATGTAAAAGAAAGAGGCAAGACATGTCACAGCAAGTTACCGGTACCGTAAAATGGTTCAACGATGAGAAAGGATTCGGCTTCATCCAGCAGGAGAACGGTCCGGACGTATTCGTACACTTCCGTGCAATCAATGGCACAGGTCGTCGTACGTTGCATGAAAACCAGCAGGTAATGTTTGAAGTTACTCAGGGCCAGAAAGGTCCTCAGGCTGAGAACGTAACTGTTGTCTGATTAATTTATCAGATTCAGTTTCTGACGGCGAGCCATGTGCTCGCCGTCTTATTTTATACGCTATTGTTTTTCCCCGCTAAAAAGCCCATAAAGTTCAACCGTATTCCTCTGCATCTTAATCATTTATCATTATAGCCATTCAAACATTGAAATCAGGAGATGTTATGGCGAGTGTGTTAATAGTGGTTGGGTCTGTTTATGGAAACAGTTCTTCCGTTGCTGAAGAGTGTGCTGAGCTGCTGCGAAGTGCAGGTCATGAGGCTGAGATTTTGTCTAACGCATCCTTAAATGATTTGATCGTTCGTCCTGAATCGGTTTTTATTGGTGTGTACATCGACGACAGGACAAGGTGAGATTCCTGATAATATTTATCCACTCGTGAATGAATTGCGTGACACCTTCCCGTTGATGCCAGAACGTCATTATGGTGTGATTGCACTTGGTGACAGCTCTTATGAGACTTTTGCTGATGCCGGAAAACAGGTTGATGAGCTATTGCAGGAGCTGCAAGCAAAACGTCTTGGTGAAGTGCTTTTTATTGATGCTTGTGAAACCGCTGATCCAGAGGGAACTGCAGTCGAATGGATGCGGGATTGGATGAAAGCATTGTAATCCGTCTGACAAGAAAGGCACTTACAACAAAGGCACTGACAGCGATTGGCAGTTAGTCATTGATCAGTGCCTTTTCAACGTTTAGCGCTTTAAAAAACCTTGTCCTTTTAAGTAGTCGAGCATGTGCGGTCTGGCTTCTTTAACCAGCATGCCTGCAATTTGATCGCTCCAACCCATCGACTTATTACCGCCGGTTCGGGTTTGGTAATACTGATCCACTTCTTTATCGTATGATTGAATAGCGTTCAAATCATCACTGTCGTCGTATCGGTCTTGTTTGAAAATCACGGATAAAGGTAATCGAGGTTTCACTTCAGGATTTTGATCAGGATAACCTAAGCACATACCAAAGACTGGGTAGACGAGATGAGGGAGTTCTAATAGTTCGGTGACCCGAGCAATTTGATTGCGTAGGCCGCCAATATAAACGATCCCTAAGCCGATTGATTCAGCTGCAATGGCTGTATTTTGTGCAAAGAGGGCACAGTCGACAGTGGCTGTTATAAATTGCTCTGTAAAGCCGCTGAGCATTTCGCTTTGATGCAGTTCACACATCTGTTGGTGACGATGCATATCCGCACAGAACACTAAAAAAAACAGGCGCAGTTTCAACATAAGCTTGATTACCTGAGCATTCAGCGAGTTGAGCGCGTTTGGCTTTATCTGTGACCTGAATGACGGTGCAAGCTTGAATAAAGCTCGAAGTGGCAGCCGCTTGACCCGCCTCGATTAAATTCTCCACACAGGCGGGTGAAACAGGCTCATCTTTGAATTTTCGAATAGAGCGATGTTGTTTTAACAGCGCGATCACGTCTTGAGACATAAAGCGTTTAACCTCCAAAATAAATCAGCTGGATTGAAGTTGACGTACCGCAACGGCCAGTGCAGCTGCTGTTTCAATTTTGTTACTGATGTGCGGAATGCAGTCAGTGGTTACGACATTCGCTTTTTCACTCAGCAATGCGTAGGCACTACCTGCAAAGATTCCATGTACGCCAATCGCGGTTGTTCGGCTCAGTCCAGCATTATCAAGATGGTTGATGGTTTCGATCATGGTGCGTCCACTGGAGATGATGTCGTCCACTAAAACAGGGCTATGGCTTTTGAAAGCTTCTAGCTCAGGAGAGGAAACACTGACGTTGTAGTCACCAAAGCGTTGCTTCTCTAAGATCTGAAAAGGCGCATTTGCGAGTTTTGCGACCTCTGAGACCCACTGTTACACTTTCACTATCAGGCCCTATCAATACAGGTTTTTCAATATTCTTTTCTATCCAGTTCGCAATTAAGGGTGCAGCTTTTACGATCAGTGTTGGAATTGAATAGATTTCTGACAGTGAGTGATAGCGATGAAGGTGTGGATCAATGGTAATCATACCGTCGACTGATTGAGACAATAATCTGGCGTAGGGTTTTGAGCTTACGCACTCGCCTTCGTGAAAGCGCTTATCCTGACGCATATAGGCTAAATAGGGAGTCACCAAGAGCACTTGTTTAGCACCCAGTTCACGCAAAGTGTCAGCTAAAAAGATCAACCTTAAGGTTTTTTTATCTGGCTGAAAGAGATTACAAAAAATAACACAGTAACGATCTTTGCATGAGTCATGAATGCGAAGGTAGCTTTCTCCATCAGGAAAATGTCTAACTTCCAGCGTACCCGCCTCTGCATCCAGTGCCTTACAAAGTTGCGCGGCTAGCGCGGCGTCAGAATCTAAATTATAAAAAAGCGTGGTCATTGATTTTCCTTATTGTCACGTGCCCACTAGCAGCACCTTGTAATGGCATGTTCTTTATAATGAATTGTTAATGAGTGCATTCTTCAGTTGAGAGCTGAATAATATCAGCGTGCTCGTTTAAATAGTCCACTGCATAGTTTAGCTCACCGACACTTTCAGCATGAATCGTTAGTAGTGGCATGCCTTTCTCAACAGGTTGATGTAAATGCACATGGATTTCAACACCGGCGGCAGGATCAGCGGGAGCGCCGGCCAATTTCGCCACTTTAGACAGCTTGCGATTATCAAAATTGCTGACAAAACCTGCGTGTTTCGAGATGAGCGCATAGCGATAAGGCGCAATCGGAGGTGATTTCATTCCGCCTTGAGCAGCGCAGATCGCCATGAATTTATTCCACGCGGCACCTGATTCAATCATTTCCATCGCGATACGTAAGCCTTCACCTTGTTCGATGTCTCTGACCATTTCTAGCATTTCACCTGCGATAAGAGCGGCTCTGTCGCGAAGATCTTTGGGCGCATCTGCCTGATTTTGTAAAACGGCGAGTATATCGCGTGCTTCGAGCGCTGGGCCAATTCCGCGCCCTACAGGTTGAGTGCCATCAGTAAATAAAACACGAAGTTTGAGGTTTAATTGTTCGGCAACGGCTGAGAAGCTAGCAGCTAGTTTTTCCGCTGCAACTTGGCTACGCACTTTCGCAGTGGGGCCCACCGGAATATCAATCAGAACATGAGTGGCCCCTGCGGCAATTTTTTTTCGACAGTACGGACGCGATCAGTTGTCCTTCACTATCAATATCAAGCGCACGTTCGACCTGAATAATCAGGTCGTCAGCAGGACTTAACTTCACTGAGCCGCCCCAAGCTAAGCAACCACCGACTTGACTGACGACTTCGCGCATCTCTTCAAGAGAAAGGCTGACTTCGGTGAGTGTCTCCATGGTGTCAGCAGTACCTGCAGGGGAGGTGATGGCTCTGGAAGAGGTTTTAGGAATCGTGATTCCACAGGCGGTTAAAATGGAGATGACGATGGGTGTAGTTCGATTGCCAGGAAGACCACCAACACAGTGTTTATCGAGTACAACAGGAAGCTGCCAATCAATCTGACTACCTGACTCTACCATGGCTTGAGTCAGTGAGGTGATTTCTTGATCACTGAGCTTTTCATCGCCACAAGCCGTAATAAAGGCAGCTAAATGAACTTCAGCGTAGTAACCTGCAACGATGTCATCAATAATTTCTCGAAACTGATCTTGGTTGAGCGTGTGTCCGTAAACTTTGGCACGTACATGGGACAGTGATTGAACAGGGCGCGGGTGGGAAAGCCATACTGGGGCATCGGGTTCGATCCCTAAACGCAGCCATGCTGCTTCAGAGAATCCGACCTCATCATCAGCGATCAGGTCGCTGGTAATGATGTTCAGCGAAGCTACGATAGATTTGTCATCGTGGCTGGTCGCCAAAATACGAGAGAGACTTTCGAAACCCTCTGAACGACATACTGGGCTTTCGGCTCTCAAATAAAGCGTCGGCTCATGATGGGTATCGATTCCCATGCGTCTTGCTCTCAAGGGTGCCATGCGTTCTGGGATGAAATTCATACAGGGGCATAATCCTTTTAGGCTGAAGGCTATGCTGATCACAGACAGCCTTAAACAATTCAGCTACATTTATTGTTGCTCTAATTAAAGCCGAGCTGAGTCTTATTAGCAATGAGGTGATTGTAATGGAAATCTTAAGTGGTAAAGAAGCCTGTAATTTTTGTCGTGCGGATGCTGAAAAGCTCACGCATGAACAGATGCGTCAGGAACTAGCGGTGATTCCAGATTGGCAAGTGATTGAAGTGGATTCTACAACACGCTTAACGCGCCGTTTTAATTTTGCCGACTTTAAGCAAGCCTTAGTGTTTACCAATAAAGTAGGTGAGTTTGCTGAAACGATCGGCCATCATCCCGATTTGCTGACGACATGGGGCAGTGTCACGGTGACTTGGTATACCCATAAAATTGGTGGAGTACAACAGGGTGACTTTATGTGTGCTATTGAAACGGAGTTGATCTACGCCAAATTGGCAATGAATTAGTTGTCACAGCGGTTCGCTGATTCCCCCCCTTCCTGTTAAGATAGAGGAATATCTGTTCTGATGAATAGTACACATCCTCAGTTAACAACAGGAACTTATAGATTTTATGGATCGTCGTTTTCGACTGGTGCTTTCTTGCCCTGATAGGGTAGGCATCGTTTCAATGGTCAGTAACTTTATTTCCAGCCACGGCGGGTCTATTGCCGACGCCAATCAGCATTCTGATCCGACTTCAGGCTATTTCTTTATGCGTGTTGAGATAGAGGCCAAAACCCTGCCTTTTTCGCTAGAAGCTTTAAGAGAAGCCTTTTCACCTATTGCCAGCTCTTTTTCAATGGATTGGGAGATTCACGATTCAAATCAAGCGAAGCGAGTTGTCTTGCTGGCCAGTAAAGAGTCTCATTGCTTAGCAGATCTACTTTATCGCTATCACAGTGAGGAGCTTTTCTGTGAGATACCCTGTGTTATCTCTAACCATGATAAGCTTCGGAGCATGGTCGAATGGCATGGTATACCCTATTATCATGTTCCTGTGGACCCTGAAAATAAACAAGCTCATTTTGACAAAGTAGAAGAACTCATTTTACAACATCAAGCCGATACCGTGGTGTTAGCGCGTTATATGCAGATTTTGCCAGCCGGTATGTGCGACCATTTCCCGCATCGAATTATTAATATTCATCACAGTTTCTTACCTTCATTTGCGGGTGCTCGTCCCTATCATCAAGCCCATGAACGTGGTGTAAAGCTGATTGGTGCCACCTGTCACTACGTCACTGAGGATTTAGATGCTGGACCGATTATCGATCAGGATGTCACGCGGATCAGTCATAGGGATCATCCTGAGGATATGGTTAGATTAGGACGCGATGTTGAAAAACAGGTGCTGGCAAGAGGCTTGCGATGGCACTTGGAAGATCGTGTATTAGTGCATGGTAATAAAACCGTTGTATTTGCTTGATTAGCCACGATTAAGCAGAGCAATGCAGAAAACTAAGCTACACTAAAAGTGTCTATAAGATTTCAGATTAGCAGCAACAAGAGGATAAAAAGATGCTGAGATCAGTGAAAGCGCAAGACTATATGGCCAGTAAACTCGTCACTTTTTCTCCAGAAATGGATCTTTTCAAAGCCTTAATGACGCTTCGTGAGTACAAACTCTCGGCATCTCCAGTGATCAATGAAGATGGAGATCTGGTGGGTTTGCTCTCCGAGGTGGATGGTTTACGCGCTATTCTCAGTCAAACCTATCACGAAGAAGAGATGGGTAGTGGCGGCAAGGTTGCAGACTATATGGCGACCAAAGTGGATACGGTGAATCATGACGCGGATATCATCGCTGTTTCCAAGATCTTTATTGATAAAGGCAGACGTTGTTTACCCGTAGTTAAGTCAGGCAAGTTAGTTGGCATGATTACCCGTGGTGATGTTTTACAAGCTGTCGAGGATTTTGCTAATAATGCTTAATCTAGGAGTTGTTTGGATCAGTCATGAGTGAGTGGTTTCCTGAAAAGCCTATTTTAGTTTATCCATCAGTGGCATTACGTTATGGAGTTGATGGGGCGTTGTTGTTGAGTTTGCTCGATGATATGTTTCATCAACTCTCTACGTCAGATAACAAAACTGACATGATGCTATTAGCGCCAGGGCAGTTGCAAACCAAGGTTCCTTTCTGGACATCCGATCACCTTTCAGAGTTATTGAAACAACTGCAAGAACAGGGGTTATTGCAAGTTACATTGGGTCAAAATGGCAGCATAAAACTGTCTCGTTCTGCGGGTTCACGTGTCGTCAGTTCACCTGAGGTGAAGTCGATAAGGGCTCCTGATAGCGGTGTTGGTGCTCAGTCAGGTCTTCAGTCGTTACCTGTTTACGATTCTCCTCCGCCTTCGCCTCCACCCAAGCCTAGGCGCTCACCAGCCCCTACTTTTGGGGGGAATGTGGGATGGAGAAGAGGTAAAGATGAGCTGCAACAGATTTTTGAGCAACATGAAGAACGTAATCAACGTTTAATACCGATGGAAATGGGATGGAAGCCTAGTGAGTCCTTCTATGAGATCTTATCAAGACAGTCGATCACAGCAGAGTTTGCGCAACAGTGCTTAGATGAATTTATTCTTTACTGGTTAGAGAAAGATCGTAAAGAAACCAACTGGGATCAAAAGTTTTTAGCCTGGGTTAAACGAGAATGGGTGCGTAAGCAAACCCGTGATGCAGCCAGTCGACTGAATGAACAACAGCCATCAGGTCATGTGAATGAAAACACCCGACGAGATACTCGCGAAAACAGAAAACGGGTTACCGCGTCCATCATGGACATCGAGGATACCAACTGGTGAGGAGGCGCCGCCTCATCGAGAAATTTCAGTGGCGACTAAAGCGCATGTGAATATGATTTTCGCTCGTTTTATGGCCATTTACGGACACAAATTTAAAAGCTGTTTCGAAACGGAAAATGAAATTCGTTTGGCTAAGCGCGAGTGGGCTTTAAGCCTTGAGGGTTATAGCGAGCCCTTGTTAGTGGCAGCAGTTAACCACTGTAAAGAAACCCTCGCTTGGATGCCAACGGTTTCCGAATTCCTTGCTATCCTGCGTGGCTTGGAAGGTGATTTAGGCTTACCTGATCCTGTAACCGCTTATCATGAGGCTTGCTTTAAAGCGGCTGATCCAAGTGCTCATTCATGGAGTCACGCTGCCGTCTATTGGGCTGGTAAAGAGGTGGGTTGGTTCCGTTTGCGCAGTGAAGAAGCCATCCAGACACAGCCTTTATTTGTGTACAGTTATGAGCAGCTGTGTCAGCGTGTCAGGCGAGGTGAATCTCTGGAGTTGCCTGTGATTCAAGCCATTGAAGATCAGCAGGATAATTCCACAGCACTGTTTATTCTCCAGTTTGCTGAGCAGCATGCTATTAGCGAAGATTACCTCTATTATTTAACCAAACCCAAAGGCTCTTTGATCCGAGAAAGGCTTAGAGCACAGTCTCAAGCTAAGCTCGATGAGCAAGGTCTAAAGGTTCAGTTACCAAGCGATACCTCACTGATCGATTAATCAGTGAGGTTGTTCTTGTTTGGCGAGAGTGGAACCTAGCAGTTCGCCAATGGCTTGACTGAGTATTTCACTGCGCTCTGGATTTCTAAAAGCAGCAAGAATTTGCAAACGCATATCAGGCAAAAACATAAGATCACTTAATACCCTTGAAAATCCTTGTTGCCCGGCTTTGCCTGCGGCCAAGCATTCTAAAAACCGATTTAAACGTTTCTGTTGCATTAAACTGCTATGGCAGCGTGTCGCGATTGCCGCGATGACTTCTGGTTCAAGAGCAAGGGGTGATTCCAGTAGTTGGTCGATGATGAGTTCACGACTTGTCGAATCGATCCCGTTTGAGATACCGCGAACTAATGCCGCTATTAATTCAGGTGGTGCGCTCAAATCTTCTTTCTTCAGTGTGATGAGCGATGTCAGCGCTTTTTGAAGATGATGATCAGGTTGGGTATGCTCCAACATGCGTGCCAGAGTCATCAAAAGAGGTGTAGGTAAACTCTTGAGCGCACGGCATAGTTGCTGATTGTTTGATCCCTGATCTAACCTTACACAGAAATCGGCAAGACCTTGCAGGCCAAGATCGGTCCAGTATTCTTCTGGATGCTGTCCTGAAAAGTATTCTTGCACCTCTTCATAATAGCGTGACGCCGGTGTATGCAAAATGCGGCTGGCCAGCGCATGAAAGCAAGCCATCTTTTCGGGATCAGGAGTAAACGCAAAAGGATTGTCTTTCAAGGCATCTTCTTGTGACTCTGGATTAATCACATTTTGTAGAAGTCGATTGACGATATCATCCCGTGCGGCTTGAACCAGATAACCCTGCTCATCTAAAGGAAGTTTTAGAAACCAAATTAAATTTTGATCTTTAGCAGCAGGATTCCAGATCAGTAAGCCGATCCAAGCATGATGAAGAAAAGGCGTAGGGTAAGGAATCTCCGCCTTCTCAATACGCTTGAATTGATCAAGAGATAACTTTTGGATACGCCGCCCCATATCAAAGATACGGAGACGGTTATCTTGGTGTTCTAAGAGATCGACAAGCAGTTTTTCCGTCATGTGTTAGCAAGGCCTTATGAATGTCTAGCAGCTTTGAGTGTATCCGCGATCAAGAAAGCGAGCTCTAGAGATTGATCGGCATTTAAGCGTGGATCGCAGTGAGTGTGGTAACGGTCTGCAAGATCCTCTTCAGTAATCTGAAAAGCGCCTCCAATACATTCTGTGACATGATCACCGGTCATCTCAAAGTGCACTCCACCTGCATAAGTACCCTCAGCTCTATGCACCTCAAAAAAGCCTTTCATCTCTTTCAAAATCGCCTCAACACTGCGTGTTTTGTAACCGCTGGATGCCTTCATGATGTTGCCATGCATCGGGTCGCAGCTCCAAACCACAGGGTGGCCTGATGCTTTTATTTCACGAACGATGGGTGGAAGTAATTCTGTTACTTGATCGGCACCCATACGGGCAATCAACGTAATGCGTCCTGGTGTGCGCGCTGGATTAAGTAAATCAAGTAACCTCAGCAGATCTGGCAGTTTGGTGCTAGGACCAATTTTAATGCCAATGGGGTTATGTACTCCTCGCAGGAATTCTACATGAGCATGGTCTGGTTGGCGTGTACGATCGCCAATCCATAACATATGTGCTGAGCAGTCATACCAGTCTCCCGTTAAGCTATCTTGACGGGTCAGGGCCTGCTCATAGTTCAGTAGCAGTGCTTCATGAGAGGTATAGAGTGACGTTTCATGTAACTGTGGAGTGTTTTGAGAGTTAATTCCACAGGCTTCCATGAAGGCTAAGGTTTGCGTAATTTGATCCGCTAAATGCTGATATTTTTCACCTTGAGGGCTTTTGTCTATAAAGCCACGATTCCAACGATGTACTTTATGCAAATCAGCAAATCCACCACTGGCAAAGGCACGCAATAGGTTTAAGGTTGCTACTGACTGATGGTAGGCGGCGACTAGTCGCTGTGGATCTGGTGTGCGCGCTTCAGCGGTAAAAGTGATGTCATTGATAATATCACCGCGGTAACTGGGTAGCTCTACGCCGTCAATAATTTCGGTACCCGCTGATCTGGGTTTGGCAAATTGACCCGCAATACGACCTATCTTAACCACAGGACAGCTGCCGGCAAACGTCATGACGACGGCCATTTGCAGCAGTACTTGGAAGGTGTTACGAATTTTGTTGGCACTAAACTCGGTAAAGCTTTCCGCGCAGTCGCCACCTTGGAGCAGAAAAGCTTCTCCAGCCGATACCTTGCCTAGGGAGCGCGTTAAAGAACGAATTTCTCCGGCAAAGACAAGTGGTGGAAAAGAGCTGAGTTGTTTTTCAGCGGCGGCTAAAGCATCAAGATCGGGGTAGACGGGCTGCTGAACAATGGGTTTGCTTCTCCAGCTATCGGGGCTCCAGTTTTCCATAATCACTCTTCTGTTTGTAGACTTGACGCTGCTGCGTCTGTGTTAATTCTCAAACAGAAGAGTTTAAAGTTTTAGCGGGGAGAAACAAGCGTTAAGCGACTTTAATTCCGGTAAGATTTCGGAAAGTAATCTCTTTAGCCGTGTCTAAGAAATCAACGATGAACTCAGCTTCTGCTTGTTCAGAGCGAATCGCCGCATAGAGTGTGCACCAAAGCCCTTTTTCACCGAGGGGTCTTGAAGCGATATATTTGTTTTCCAGATGCTCGTGTATCGCCCAGTTTGGTAGTGCTGAAACACCACGGCCACTGGCAACTAACTGTAAAATCATGACCGTCAATTCACAGGTTCGAGTTTTGGCCGGTTCAATGCCTGCAGGGTCGAGAAAACGAGTGAAAATATCTAGCCTACCGTGATCTATGGGGTAAGTGATTAGTGTTTCATCTTTTAAATCTACGGGTTGAATCAGTTTTTTGTGTGTCAGTGTATGTTGATTGGATAAGGCCAGTACTGATTCGTAAGTAAATAAAGGCACATAGGTAATACCTGGCTTGGGATCGGGGTCAGAGGTGATCACCAAGTCTAAGTCGCCTCGCATAAGAGCGGGCAGAGGAAGAAAACTAAATCCCGTACTTAGATCCATTTCAACTTCTGGCCAGTTGGTTCGAAAGTGATCGATCGTCGGCATCAACCAGTCGAAACAGCTATGGCATTCAATGCAGATATTCAGGCGGCCCGTCTCACCCCCCGCTAATCGAATAATATCGCGTTCAGCATTTCGAATCATCGGCATGAGTTCATCGGCTAAGGTAAGAAGCCGTTTGCCGGCGGTTGTGAAGGCGATGGGCTTGGTTTTACGTATGAAAAGCGAGCAATTTAAACGCTCTTCAAGATCTTTAAGCTGATGAGACAATGCGGATTGGGTAAGGTGAACACGTTCGGCGGCTTCAACAAGACTGCCTGCATCACGCAGTGCGGTTAAGGTTTTCAAGTGACGAATTTCAACCATGCCCAGCTCCATTCAGGGAAAAAACGGTGATCTGGGTTAAATATACCTGATCACTCCATCCAGAGTATAGCGGCAGATCAATAAATGCTCTAGCCGCTTTTAGGCTTATAGGTCGAAGTTGTTTTAATCGCTGATAAGATCTTTAAGGAGGAATTCGATCAAGGCTTTTTGTGCATGAAGACGGTTTTCAGCTTCGGGAAAAGCCACGCAGCGTGGATCTTCCATCATCGAAGCGCTGACTTCTTCGCCACGATGAGCAGGGAGGCAGTGCATGAATAGCGCGTCTTTATGGGCTAAGTCCATCAGTTCAGGGTTGACCTGGTAACCTCTAAACTCACGCATACGCTGGCGCTGTTCATTCTCTTGGCCCATCGATGCCCAAACATCTGTTACGACCAAATCAGCACCTTGCACCGCTTCTTCAGGAGACTCGATAATCGTCACTCGATCGGCATTTCGGGCGACCAATTCATCTTTTGGCGCAAAGCCCTCTGGGCAAGCAATGTTCAGCTTAAAATCAAACTGACGCGCGGCATTGATGTAGGAGTGACACATGTTATTGCCGTCACCGATCCATGCGACTGTGCTACCTTGAATATTACCACGGAGTTCATGGAAGGTTTGCATATCGGCAAGAAGCTGGCAGGGGTGAAAGTCATCCGTTAGTGCGTTGATAACGGGGACGCTAGAGTGAGCCGCAAAGGTTTCTACCAATGAATGACTGAAGGTACGAATCATCACGATATCGACCATTGAAGAGATCACGCGAGCGCTGTCTTCAACAGGTTCGCCGCGCCCTAATTGTGTGTCTTTTGGCGATAAAAACATCGCATGGCCACCAAATTGTGCCATGCCAGCTTCAAATGAAACTCTTGTCCGTGTGGAGGCTTTTTCAAAAATCATGGCCATCACGCGGTTCTTAAAAGGCTCGTAAATCACCCCTTGATTACGCATCTGTTTGAGCTCAATCGCACGCTGGATAAGTTGTTGCAGCTCAGCAGGAGATAGATCAAGCAGTGTCAGAAAATGTCGTGTACTCATCATGTGATTTAGGGCAGCTTCACTGCCCATTCCTGAGTCGGTTTTATTGTATTTAATTAGCCGGTTTTGTCTTCGCCAGCATAAACGCGTATCAAGCTGGAGACCGTATTCACCAGCAGATCCGCTTCAGTTTGATTCATAATTAGTGGTGGTAATAGACGCACAACTTTGCCACCGCCAGTGATATTTAACAAGACACCCTTCACTTTGGCGAGAACGGCGAGTTCTGTTCCAGCATCGGTCAGCTCAATACCAATCATTAAACCTTTACCACGAATCTCTTTGATGTAAGGTTTGTCGGCGAGCTGAATGTGGAAGCTGTCGAGAATGTACTGACCCAGAGATGCCGCGTGTTGGCAAAGGTTATCTTTCTCAATGGTGTTAACGACAGCAAGTGCTGCCGCACAGGCAAGAGGGCTGCCACCGTAGGTGGTGCCATGTGTACCGGGTCCAAAAATTTCGGCCGCTTTACCACGCGCTAAACAAGCGCCGATTGGGAAGCCGTTTCCAAGCCCTTTGGCGGTCGTCACGACATCAGGCATGATGTTGGTGTGTTGGTAAGCGAAGTAACGACCTGTTCTACCGTTACCGGTCTGTACCTCGTCCAGCATGAGAAGTAGTTCGTGTTGATCGCAGATTTCGCGAAGACCTTCAAGATAGCCATTGCTAGGGATATTAATCCCTCCTTCACCCTGAATGGGCTCAACAAGAATGGCGACCACATCACTGTTATGACGCAGTATGTTCTTTATGGAGTTAAGGTCGTTGAAGGGCGCACGAATAAAACCACTGACTAAGGGTTCAAAGCCTGCTTGGGTAGCACGATTGCCTGTTGCGCTGAGTGTGGCGAGTGTGCGTCCATGAAAGGAGCTTTCCATTACGATAATGGCTGGTTTATCAATCTTGCGGCTATGGCCGTAACGACGTGCTATCTTAATCGCTGCTTCATTGGCTTCAGCACCTGAATTGCCAAAGAAGACGTTGTCCATACCAGAAGCTGCGGTTAACTTTGCTGCCAGTTGTTGCTGAAGTGGAATGGTGTAGAGATTAGAGCAGTGAATCAACTTTTCTGCTTGTCGACAGATCGCTTCAGTCACTGCTGGGTGAGCGTGACCTAGGCCTGTTACGGCTATACCGCTCAGTGCATCTAAATATTTGTGACCGTCAGTATCATAAATCCACGCGCCCTGACCGTAGTCAAATGCGACAGACATGCGATTATAAGTATTCATCAGAGGTTGTATGGCCATTCAGCTTTTCTCCCTACAACGCAAAAAGGCAGCCATGGCTGCCAAAAAAAGGAGCCATTCTAGGATGAACAGACCTGTTTGGCAATTAGCTTTTTTCCTCTTGGTGTGACTAAAATCAAATAATTTCTATTAATGCTGTTGAAAAGAGTGTCTTAGCCCCTATAGAGTAGGAAGCTTAAGTGATTTTACCTGACTATTTTACTAGGGTATAATTGAGTGTGTCTGGTTTAATGGCGATGTAACTGAGTCATGAATCAGTTTAGATATCAATTTATGTATCAATTAATATAGGTGCTTCAATGAGTGTTGTTGATGTAATTAAAGAGCAGATCGAATCCAACGCTATTCTGCTGTACATGAAAGGTACCCCGCGTTTTCCGCAATGCGGCTTTTCGGCTCGCGCTACTGAAGCACTCATGGGTTGTGGGGAGCGCTTTGCGTTTGTCAATATTTTAGAGCATCCGGAAATTCGTTCGGAGCTGCCGAAATACGCAAACTGGCCAACTTTTCCTCAGCTTTGGGTCAATGGTGAGTTAGTAGGTGGTTGCGACATCATTTGTGAAATGGCCGCAACGGGTGAACTAGAAACCTTGGTAAAAGCTGCAGCAGCCAATAACCCCGCAGCTGATTAACGCGTTTGTAGTACCAGATCCCAACCGCCCATATCCTTCCAGCGGTTTACGATCATGCAAAACAGTTCGGCTGTTTTGATCGTATCGTAAAGCGCTGAGTGGGCTTTCTTGTTCTCGAAGTGTATACCCGCCACTTCACAAGCCTTGGCTAAAACAGTCTGTCCACAAGCCAATCCAGCGAGCGTCGCAGTATCAAAGGTTGAAAAAGGGTGAAATGGATTGCGTTTAATGCCGTTTCTTTCTGCCGCCGCATTCACAAATTTGTGATCGAAAGAGGCGTTGTGGCCAACTAAAATAGCTCTTTTACAGCCTTCTGCCTTCATCGATTTACGAATAGGTTTGAAAATTGTTTCTAGGGCTTGTGCTTCAGAAATCGAATTGCGCTTTGGTGACCAAGGATCTATCCCCGTAAATGCAAGCGCTGAGGGCTCTAAATTTGCCCCTTCAAAG
>JAJOJN010000130.1 GCA_021208565.1 Nitrincola sp. | reverse complement strand
CACAAAGCTGACGCAAATTTATTTTTAAACACTTGTGTAACTGATAAGCTTAAACACTAGGACAAAATGGATTAAGGAAACCCATTAATGCCATCTTTTACTTCCTTTAAAAAAGTCAATTTTTCGATACTGTTAGCCGTTTTATTGAGTGGCTTACTCCTCATTTGGTTACTCAGTGGCACTATTTACACCGCAGAAAGCAACCCACCTGACCTAACGCCAGAAGAGAGCAGGATTCAACTTCCTCAAGTCGAAACACAACTTCTGATCGCTCAACGCTATAAACCCACTATTCAACTTCAAGGCCAATTAGAACCGCTCAAACAAACGGCCATTGTCAGTCGTCTTAATGGCGTTATCGATAGAATAGCGATTAATTTAGGTGAAAGGATTGAGCAAGACACATTATTAATTCGTCTGGACCCAGAAAGTCGCCCTAGTGCTCTACAACGTGCTGAAGCAGAACTCAATCTTGCTTTGGCCAATCAACGCGCAACTGAACAATTGCGCCAACAAAACTTGGGCAGTGAAACTGATTTATTACGTCAAAAGGCTGCCACTGCATCGGCTCTAGCAGAGCGTGATCGTCTACAACAGGAACTCAAACACACAGAGATACATGCTCCATTTACGGGTCACGTGGAAGCACTTCCCATCGAATTGGGCAGCATTGTTCAAGCAGGTGATGTGCTGATACAACTCATTGACGTGAGACAGCTCAAACTTACCGGCCAAATACCACAGCAACAGGTCAATCATTTATCCATTGGACTTCCGGTGACGGCAAGATTACTTGATGGGCGAGAACTGGAAGGAGAGATCTCTTTCATTGCTTCTTGGGCCGATCCGCAGACTCGAAGCTTCCGTGTAGAAGCCATTATCACAACCCTGACCGTGCTTCGAATCGCTTGGTCGCCAGTGCAGCCTCACGCATCGCTACCTCCGACTTCAAGCACATCGTTTTCCCCTGCACACTTAACACTGGATGATCAGGGTCGTACCGGCGTTCGAGTGATCGACTCTGAGAGCCGAATTGGTTTTCATCAGGTTGAAATACTTAGTTTAGATACGGCAGGTGTCTGGGTGTCGAGATTGCCTGATCAGATAGAACTGGTGATCCAAGGGGCTGGATTTGTAGAACTTGGACAAACTGTAGAAACTTTCCAAGTAGAGAGCAACTAACATGGAGCGTTTAATTCAAGCGACCATGCAGCGAAGTCGCGCCACCTTAACACTGTTTATCTTTCTACTACTAGGTGGTTTTGCCGCTTATCAAGTTATCCCCAAAGAGGCCAACCCTGATGTTGTGATACCCATGATGTATATCTCGATGGGGCTTGAAGGTATTAGTCCTGAAGATGGTGAGAGACTGCTGGTTCGCCCTATGGAACAAGAACTGAGAGCACTAGAGGGATTAAAAAAATGACCTCTATCAGTAGTGAGGGTCATGCTTCAGTCATGCTGGAATTTGATGCAGGTTTTGATCCGCAACGCGCTCTGCAGAACGTGCGCGAGAAAAGTCGACTCAGCCCGCTCAAAACTTCCCGCAGAAGCTGATGAGCCTCGTGTTAATGAAATTAACGTGGCACTCTTTCCTGTCTTATCTGTTGCACTATCTGGTCCCGTCTCAGAATCGGAACTCGTATTTCTAGCGCGCCGGCTAAAAGAAGCCCTCGAGGTATTCCAGAAGTGCTTGAGGTCGATATAGGTGGCGATCGAGAAGATCTGCTCGAGATTATTGTTGATCCGCAGGTGCTAGAGAGCTATCAAATTGATTATGCACAACTCTTTAGCCTGGTATCCAACAATAATCGACTCGTAGCCGCGGGCAGTTTGGATACCGGTGCAGGACGTATGCCACTCAAAGTACCAGGCATTATCGAGTCATTGGAAGATGTGTTAAGTATTCCAGTGAAAGTAGCTGACGACACCGTCATTACCTTTGCTGATATTGCTGTCCTGCAGCGAACATTTAAAGAACCCACTGGATTTGCGCGTATTAATGGACAACCGGGTATCGTGCTGGAAATCAGCAAACGCGCCGGGGCTAATATTCTTGATACCAATCAACAAGTCAGAGAGATGATCGAACAAGCACGTCATTTAATGCCTGATTCGATTCAAATCAATTACATTATGGATCAAGCAGACGAGGTCAACATGATGTTGAGTGAGCTACTCAACAACGTGTTAACCGCCGTCGTTCTAGTACTGATTTTGATCATCGCCACCATGGGATTGAAATCGGCTCTTATGGTTGGCCTGACCATTCCCGGAGCTTTTTTGACAGGTATCTTATTGGTTTGGGCTATTGGCTATACGCTAAACATCATCGTACTTTTCTCACTCATTCTCGTTGCCGGCATGCTGGTTGACGGTGCCATCGTGGTTAGCGAACTGGCAGATCGTCACCTGAAAGAGGGTGATACACCCTTTAACGCTTGGCTCAAGGCCGCTAGTCGAATGAGCTGGCCTATTATTGCCTCTACCGCCACCACCTTGTCAGTGTTTTTTCCCCTACTCTTTTGGCCAGGAGTCGTGGGTGAGTTTATGAAGTATTTACCTGCAACCGTGATTTTATGTTTGCTGTCTTCGCTCGCTATGGCATTAATTTTTTTACCCACCATGGGCAGTGTTCTGTCGAGCCGGCATAGTCAAACAGAATTCACGCCGGGTTTGTTTACGCAAGCTTATCGCGGCTGTTTAGCGCTGTTACTCAAAATGCCCTGGCTAACCTTTGTCGGCATGATGCTGCTTATCTTGGCGATTTATGCCACCTACGCACGGTTTAATCATGGTGTTGAGTTTTTCCCCGATATCGAACCCGAAACACTGCAACTTCAAGTGAGAGCAAGGGGCGATTTATCTGTTTTTGAAAAGGATGCATTACTGCAGCGGATAGAAGCTCGTTTAAACCGCCATCCCGAAGTCGAATCGATGTATGCCCGCAGTTTCGCCATGCCATCGATGCAGATGGGCACCGATGTCATCGGCATTCTTCAATTTCGTTTAATTGACTGGCATGAACGACGCCAAAGCAGCGCCATTATAGAGTCGATGCGTGAGCTTACAGCAGATATATATGGTATTGAGCTGGAATTTCGAGCACAGGATATGGGGCCGGGGCAAGGCAAACCCGTAGAGATACTGATCAGTGCTGACCACCCCGCTCTGGCTGACCAAGCGACTGATCTGATCCGTCAACAGATGCTCACTCTGGGCGGCTTTAACGATATAGAAGATGATCGTACCCTACCCGGTATTGAATGGCGTTTATCCGTTGATCGTGAAGCAGCAGCACGACTGGGTGCTGACGTGTTAAGTGTGGGTAATGCGGTACAACTGATCACCAATGGCTTGATGCTGGCAACCTATCGACCGGAAGACGCCACTGACGAGGTCGATATTCGCGTCAGAGTTCCTGAGGCTTGGCGTTCCATTGATCAACTTCATCGCATGACGATCAATACTCAACGAGGACAAGTAGCGCTCAGTCATTTTGTGACACTAGAACCCATGCCTCGTGTTGGCAATCTCCATCGCGTTGATGGTGAACGCACCATCACGCTTCAAGCTGATCTCGCCGAAGGCTATCGACTGGATGAGCGTCTAGCTGAACTCAGTCTCTATTTTGAGGATCTTCCAGAAGGCGTCAGGATTCGGTTGGCGGGTGAAGACGCGGATCAGCGTGAAGCCGCCGCCTTTTTAACCACCGCATTTATTGTGGCGATCTTTTTGATGCTGTTTGTCCTGTTAATTCAATTTAATAGCTTTTTTCAAACGGCACTTGTTTTGTCTGCTGTGGTCTTTTCCACGGCGGGCGTCTTACTCGGTCTTCTAATTAATGGTCAATCCTTTGGGATCGTCATGGTAGGGATGGGGATCATTGCCCTGGCAGGAATCGTGGTTAATAACAATATTATTCTGATCGACACCTATAACCTGATGCGCAAAGAAGGTCTTTCAGCTTACGATGCAGCCCTTGAAACAGGCGTACTGCGTCTTCGTCCGGTATTGCTCACCGCCATCACTACTATTTTAGGCCTGATGCCAATGGTGCTGGGTGTAAATGTGAATCTCATGGAACCCAGTTTGGGCATCGGTGCACCTTCAACACAATGGTGGACACAACTTTCCAGTGCCATAGCGGGGGGATTAGCCTTTGCGACTTTTCTGACGCTGCTATTAACCCCCTGCATGTTGCTGTTAGGCACTCGACTCTTTAAACGCTAGATGGCTGACTCTCGTCTTTCACTTGGATCTTAAAAAAATACACTGTACAAGGCAGGCACTGCCAGAAGCGTTAACAGCGTCGCAAACGCCAAACCACTCATGATGGTGACAGCCATATCGGCAAAGAAGACATCAAAAGCAAGCGGCAACATGCCTAAAATAGTTGTAGCCGCTGCTAAAATAACAGGACGCAAACGCGACACACTGCCTTCGACCAGAGCACTCATGGGCGTTTCGCCTTCAAGAATACGTTGATCTATCTCATCCACTAATACGATGGCGTTTTTAATCAGCATTCCCGACAAGCTCAGCATACCCAGCAATGCCATAAAGCCAAATGACATCTGTGTCAGTAACAGTCCCCAAGTGACCCCACAAATGGCCATAGGTACACATAACCATATAATGAGAGGCTGCTTTAATTTGGCAAAGAGTAAGATCGAGATGATCACCATGGCTAACAAACTTAAAGGCAGCTGTTTTGCCAATGCGCTCTGAGCATCGCCTGAACTTTCATGTTCACCCCCCCACTCCAACTGATACCCATGAGGAAGAGGAATCGCCTCAATTAAAGGACGGATATCTCTAAATGCCGTAGCGATGTTGACACCTGCTAAAGGATCCGCGCTAACGGTCAAAGTGCGTATCATATTTCGCCTGAGAATCAACGCTTCCTCATGGCTAAATTCAAATCGATCCACAACTTCGCTAGCTGGCACGAACTCGCCAGTCGCCCGACTCCAGATCATTCGATCTTTAAGCTGAGTGGCACGACCACGTTCATTTAAGGGTGCCTTTAGTAACAGTGGAATCAAGCGATCCTCTTCTCGATACAACCCAACCGTCTGACCCGTCGTTACCATAGACAAAGACTTTGCCAAATCCTGACGACTTACGCCCAATACGCTGGCACGATCTTCTGCTAAATGCGGAATAATCACGCGTTCAGGCTGACGCCAATCACTGCGAAGATGTGTCAATAAACCACTCTCACGGAAAATCGCTTTAGTCTGTTCTGACAAAGCTCTTAATACTTGAGGATCTTCTCCCTTGAAACGCGCTTGGATTGGCGCCCCTTTACCGGGTCCTAAGCGAATGCGCTCTACCCATGCCTGTGCTTGAGGATAGGCTTCAAGCTCTGCCGTGATGATCTGCGCGAGATTTTCAATTTGATTAGCCGAGGTGGCCGTCACTATCAGTTGACCAAAGGCAGGATTTGTCCGTTCCGGTTGATACACTAACATCATTCGAGTCGCGCCATCCCTGCAACACTGGTGACTTGTTCTACACCCTCTAGCTGTCCTATAAACCGGCTTAGCTTTTCCAGATCACGATCGGTAGCACGAATATCGGTGCCTTGCTCTCGCCAGTAGTTGACGTAAAACACTTCCGTTTGTGCATTCGGAAAGAACATCTGTGGCACTTGCTTAAAGGCCACTAGGCTCACACCCGTGAACACAATTAAGCCCACTAGGGTAATATGCCGATGCTTCAACACCTGTTGTAGGCCAGAACGATAGCCACGGTAAAGCCAGGGCTCTGGGGCGGTTTCAGAGGTCTGAGGAAGCGACTTGAATAGCAAACTGGCTAACAAAGGCACGAGTGTGATCGCTAGAATCCAGCTGAGCAATAATGACAACCCAATGACTACGAAGAGTGAGAAAGTGTATTCGCCTGTCACATCTTGTGACAGTCCAATACCCGAAAACGCCAAGATACCAATCACAGTTGCACCAAGTAGCGGGACCTGAGTTTGTGAAGCAATCCCTGTAGCCGCTTCTCGCGCGTTCTTCCCTTTTTGCATGCGAACCATCATCCCTTCCGCAATAACGATGGCATTATCCACCAGCATACCCATAGCAATAATGAGCGCCCCCAGCGACACTCGCTGCATCTGCAAACCGGTTATTTTCATCAAAAACAATGACCCAGTGACGGTCAGCAACAAGGCTGCACCGACCACTACTCCCGCTCGCCATCCCATAAACAGGCAGAGCACTAAGATTACGATAGACACTGATACCAAAAGATTAATCAAGAAAGCATTTAGGGCACGCTCTACAATATGATGCTGTTGGTAGATAGGTTGTAGTTTCACCCCCAACGGAAACTCAGCCATATGTTGCATCAACGCAACCTCAACCGCATGACCCACCTCAACGATATTACTATCGGCTGTGGCCGCAATACCCAAGGTCACCGCATCGTCGCCCATAAAACGGATCAGTTGACGAGGTTGCTCATGGTAATCACGACTGATGACGGCAACATCACCAAGCGCAGGGTATCACCCGAGGGCGTAGTGATGTAAAGGTTGCGAATATGGTCAAGACTATTGAAAGTGCCCGTTGGTGCGACTCTGATAGCAAAGCTTTCAAGAGGCTTTCGTCCCGCATCTATCACCGCATTTTGTAGCTGTAGTCGACCTGCTAACTGCTCAGGACTTAAACCTAACTGCACTAACACGGCTTGAGGAATTTCGATCAGAATACGCTCTTCACGCTCTCCCTGAAGCGTCACTTTTGCAACACCGGGTACTCGTAGTGCTACCCTTCTCAATTCACGTGCAAAGTCCCGTAGCTCAGCTGTCTCAAACCCTGGTGCTGTTAATGCATAATACAACCCAAAGACATCACCAAAGCTATCATTGACTCTTGAAGGGCCTGCGCCGGGTGGTAACAAGGGTTGAGTGTCCTGAACCTGGCGACGCAACTCATCCCATACTTGTGGCAGTTTTTCCGAACGATATTTATCTTTGATTTCAACAGTTATCTCTGACAATCCAGGCATGGACCGTGAGGTGACGCGTTTTTAACTGTGGCATCTCCTGCAACGCAATCTCTAACTGTTCAGTAACCTCTTGTTCCACTTCTCGGGCAGAAGCACCCAAGTAAGGGGTAATAATGATCGCCTCTTTGATGGTAAATTCAGGATCCTCAAGTTGAGGCAAAGTGAATAAAGCCCAAATACCACCTAACAAGCAGACTAATACCAATAACCAGGTGTTCACTGGTTTATCGATAGAAGCGCGTGCAATATCCATTAGCGCGACTCCTGCTGACGAAGATCTGCTCGCACCCGCATGCCATCACTCAAAAAACCAACGCCGGAAGCCACAACTTTATCGCCCTCTTCTAGTCCAGACAGTACTTCTATTCCCTCGCCACTGAGGCGGCCTAACACCACTGAACGACTCGATACGCTCTCGCTGGCGGTATTAAAGACAAAAACACTCGCTTCTTCTCCCTCACCCACAACCGCCTGCAAAGGTAATACCGGCAATGGATTTTCTTCATTCACCAGAGCAATGCGAACGGTAGCACTCATTCCCGGAAGCAACCGAAGATCTTCAGGGTTTTCCATATCAAAAGTGACTCGATAACTTCGTGAGCGAGGATCTGGTTCTGTTGCAAACTCTTTAAAGGTCAATTCAAACTCACGATCTGGTACGGATGGCAAGGTCGCTGTCACCTGAAAAACGTAGGGATCTTGAACCTGAGGCAATAATATTTCAGGGACTGCAATTTCCACTTCAATTCGACTTAAATCCTGTACTCGAACAATGGGCATACCAGCACTGACTTGAGAGAAATTTTCCACCATACGATCGGAATCACTGCATCAAAAGGTGCGAAAATTTCTGTGTAGACTAAGTGCTGGCGTGCTCTTTCAAGTTCAACTTCAGCACGATCTCGGGCGGTCTTTGCTTCATCTAATTGTGCTTGGGAAACATGATTCTGCGTTCGCAATTGTTGCAGACGACGCAAATCACGCTCTGTTTGCTCAAACATGACGCGCGCCGAGGAAACATTCAACTCATAGTCTGTTTTATCAAGGCGAGCGATCAGTTCACCTTTGGCAATAGAGTCTCCTTTGATCACTGGAAAATGAATGAGTTTTCCCGGCACTTGAAAGGATAGATTACTGGCTTGTGAAGCCTCTAAACGGGCAGGAAAATAGCGCTCGGCCATCTGTGGCTGAACATCCACTTGGATCAACCTCACAATTGGGGGTAAAGCCGTTTCTGCTTGATCAGCATTGGGTTGACAACCCATCAAGATGAAGGAGCAGCTCAATGCAAAACAAGCTATTCGTTTAAATCGCCCAGTCGTATTCATTAGAATTACCTGATATACTTTTTTCCATAGTTGGTATGATTATGACCTTATTGAATTAAACTTCAATAACATTTACTGCCAACTTCTTTATTTTTATGGCATATTTGAATGTATCTGTCAGGATCATTTAGGAGAAAGAGATGAGTCAAACCAAAACGATGGGTGTGCAAGCCGAATTAAACGAAGGCTTCGCGGTAACCGCACAACTGGGTGAGCATAAAGTCATTATCGACCAACCTGTAGCTGCCCGTGGAACAGGCCTGGGCCCAACTCCTCTCGAGTACTTTTTATTCGCTGTCGCCGGATGCATCGGCACCATTGCTCGTATTGCTGCCATGCAACGCAAGCTGGACTTACGGGGTATGAAAATTTCAGTTGAAGGTGACTATAATCCAGCAGGACTATTGGGCAAACCAACAGAAGATCGTACCGGTTTTCAACAAATTCGCATTCAAGCTGAAATTGATGCCGATATGACTGATGAAGAAAAGAAGGCGTTTCTTGATGAAGTTTGTCATCGCTGTCCATTACACGACAACACCCGCTTAGAAACAGATGTTATTCACAGCTTAGCTTAAGCTTTCAACGCCTCACTCCGCTTTTGCTGATCATCAGAATCAGCGATAATAGCCGACATAATTTTGGCGTTATTAAGCGGAGTGAAGCAAATCATGAAAATCTATTGGAGTCGCCTACAAGATCAGCTTGAGCGATTACGAGCCAACAAGATTTTTGAAACCTTTGTCATTTTTGTCATTATCGCTTCGGCTTTATTGATTGGTGCAAAAACCTACGAAGAGACCTCACGCTTTGACATCGTGATGCGCTGGCTAGATTTAGGCATCACCCTGTTCTTTCTGTTTGAAATCTGTATTCGATTGGCTGCAGAAAAGCGCACCCTCGATTTTTTCAAGAAAGGCTGGAATATCTTCGATTTTCTAATCGTCACCGCCAGTTTGATTCCGATCGACGATTCAGAAATGGTTCTGATTGCACGTCTGCTTCGCATCTTCCGAGTCCTGCGTTTAGTGTCCATGATTCCTGAGCTACGGATGCTGCTGGCTGCCTTAATTAAGTCCATTCCGCGTATGGGCTACGTAGCACTCTTGATGTTTATTATTTTCTATATCTATGCCGCGATCGGTAGTTTCCTATTTGAAAGCGTCGATGAGAAACTGTGGGGCAATATCTCGTTGGCTATGCTAACGCTCTTCCAAGTGGCCACCTTTGAGAGCTGGGCAACAGCTGTGCTTTATCCGACCATGGAACACTACCCTTACAGTTGGATCTTCTTCTTAACCTTTATCTTCTTAAATGCCTTCATCTTCCTAAACATGATGATCGGTATTGTCTTAGATGTCATGCAGAAGGAAAGCGCTGCGGAGCAGTTAGAATCAGGTGAGGGGGAAGTGGCCGAGATTCACTGGATGCGTGAACAAATGGTATTGATGTCGGAGCAGCTGAATAGAATGGAAGCGATGATAGAAGCGTCCAAACAAGATCAATCCAGTAAGCACTAATATTAAAACGGGATAGGCGTTGTCTGCCTATCCCGTAGATTGGAAAAAACTAGACTCATCTAGCGTCTATCAAAACTTCAAGCGTCCCACAATCTCTTTCAACTGATCTGCATGCTCTGCAATACGTCGGCTCGACTCAGCAGTCAATTCAGAAGCTTGTGAGGTTTCATCTGCTGCCATGTTGATACGATTTAGGTTTTCATTCATCTCATCAGCGACTGAGCTTTGTTCTTCAGCAGCACTAGCAATCTGAGTGTTCATATCATTAATCGCTGTAATAGCAGCCATGATCTCTTCAAGCGCTTCACTGGCTTTCACCGCATGTTGAACACCTTCTTTGGCTTTTTCTTGGCCGCGATTCATAACCTCTGTCGCATTAACAGCAGATTCTTGAAGATGAGATACCATGGCTTGAATTTCACTTGTTGAGGCTTGGGTACGACTGGCTAAGGAACGAACTTCATCAGCAACCACCGCAAAACCTCGCCCTTGCTCACCTGCTCGCGCCGCCTCGATCGCTGCATTCAACGCCAACAGGTTGGTTTGTTCGGCAATACCACGAATCACATCAACCACTGAGCCAATTTTACGCGCATCCTCTGCAAGCTCATTAATCACCTGAGCCGCTGATTCAACCTCAGTGGAGAGCTGTTCCATTCCCTGTGCACTACTCGCAACCACTCTTTTACCCTCGCGAGCTTTTTGATCCGCGAGATTAGCACTACTGGCCGCGCTTGCTGTGTTTTTAGCCACATCGTGAACTGTGGCATTCATCTCATACATCGCTGTTGCAACCATATCGGTTTCTGAGCGCTGTTTTTGAATGCCATGACTCGCCTGCTCGGCCACAACAGAACCCTGCTCAGCTAGTTGTGCTAATGAATTTCCTGACTCACCAATTTGTCGGGTCATGCTATTTAGCTGCGCTCGAGTGGACACAAATCGACGGATAATTTCACCAAACTCATCCTTTGCAGACTGATGTTTAACCTCAAGCTCTCTAAAATCACCTTTTGCCAGCTGATCAGCGATGGCATCCAAACCGTAGGTTCCACTTTTAAGACGATTGATCACTCGCCAAGCAATCAGCAGCACTAGACCAATACCCACAAGACTCAACAAACTTAATTGGAAAGTGAGTCTTTGACTTAGCTCCGCCATATATTCTCTAGCCTCTGTTGCCCTCGAAGCTTACGATCGCTGAGTGCATCACGTGCTCTATCCGCTTGGGCATAAAGCGGATTTACAGATTGCAAAATGTGCAGATTCGCTTGAACGTACTGTCCATTATCCAAAAAGGCTAAGGTCGGTCTGACTGCATCATTAATGTAACGCTGATAAGCGACTTCAAACTCACGCGCAAGCCTGTCAGCCTCTTGACCGTGACGAACGGACATAAAAGAATTCCATAGATTTTCAATCTCTTGGATATTATTACGTGTCCTATCAAGATGAAGCGAAGTGGGATGGTCATGCATATTTGCAAACTGACCAGAAGGGATATGTTGAATAGATAAGAGTAACTCTGTTCGAATTTGCTCCATTAAGCCGCCGATTCGCTCTACTTGATAGAGAGGCACCATTCTTCGATCATAATTATCTTCGAATTGAAAGGACTTATAGTTAAATCCGTAGAGGGTAAACGCGATCAATCCGGAAACAACAACAAGAAAGATAAGAACCAGAAATCTCATCTGGTTCTTAACAGAGTTTACGTTAGGGAGCATAACGATTCACCGATTATTGAAAAAATTATAATATTGTTACCATTATAGATTATTTTCTTAATCGGCGAACCGGAAGCAACGGAAAAATTACAACATTCTTCCGGGTAACCACAGCACTAACATCGGAAACAAAAATACTAGTAGTACCGCGAGTAGCTGTAGACCAACAAAGGGAAGCACTCCTTTATAGATATCGATAATCGTAACCCCGGGGGTGCAACGCCTTTGAGATAAAAGAGCGAGAAGCCAACAGGTGGTGTTAAAAAGCTGGTTTGTAAAACAACCGCGAATAGCACGATGAACCATGTTTGATCAAACCCAAGCAATACGACAACGGGTGCTACTAGGGGTAACATGATCAAGGAGATTTCCAACCAATCTAAGAAAAAACCCGCCAAAAACGCGATAAATAGAATGGTTAATACAACACCCGATGGTCCAAAAGGCAGTGCCTGTAGTGACTGGGTAATAAATTGATCACCGCCTAATTGACGCATCACCACCGCAAACATAGTAGCGCCTAAAAATATACCGAAGATAAACGCTGTTGTCAGGGTAGTTTTAATGCCCACATCTTTAAGAACGGCCCAGTTCAATCGACCATTAATTGCAGCCAGTAGTGTCGCACCAAATGCACCTACACCAGACGCTTCTGTTGGTGTTGCAATACCCATAAAAATGGAGCCCAGCACGGCCAAAATCAACAACAAAGGTGGAAGAACCGCGATCAGAGTACTGATAATCAGTTTAGCCGTAACCGGAGGTAAATCTTTGGGCGCTGGCGCCAGCTTTTTGAAAAAGAAAGCGGCACCTATTATATAGATGATGTAGAAAGCACCCAACATAAGACCAGGAATCAGCGCACCCATAAAGAGGTTACCCACCGAAACCGACATCTGGTCTGCCATGATGATCAGCATGATAGAAGGTGGTATGAGAATACCCAGTGTTCCAGCAGACGCCACAACACCTGACGCAAAACCCTTGTTATAACCTTGTTGAAGCATAATCGGCATCGACAAGAGAGCTAACAACACCACTGAGGCACCTACTATACCGGTAGACGCTGCCAGCAGAATACCGATGAGAACTACGCCTAGCGCCAAACCGCCACGAAAACGACCGAAGAGTTTGATGAAGTTTTCCATCAACTTCTCTGTCACACCGGAACGCTCTAGCATTAAGCCCATAAAGATAAACATGGGCAAGGCTACGAGTATCCAGTTTGACATCTGCGACCAGATACGTTGTACGAAAACACCGAAGATTCTTGAGTCGGTTAAAAAGTAAGTTTCCCAGCCGAACATTTCATGTCCATGAATGGCAATAAATGTGAAGGCTATTGAAACACCCGCCAGCGCCCATGCGACTGGAAAGCCTGTAAAGATCAGTGCGATAAATGACCCCAACATCGCAATGACTAGAATTTCATTGGTTGCAAGCATATTTTATAAACCCCGTTACAGCAGTTCCGATAGGTTAATCTGCTATTTTTATTATCGATTAATTAAGCACTATGACTTATCAGCTAAACGTGGATCAGAGGTTAACTCCAATCTAACTCGAAACCCGCTAATCGGGTTATAACGGCTTTCCAACCAAATAACACCAGAAGCATCTGGTCCCGAAGTAAGAGGCAAACCAAAAATTGTCTCGTCGGGTCTGGCTTGAATATCTGCGTTGTTAAATGTCACCCCCGAAAGCGTACATTTCCATCCAAAAACGATAGGTGCCGTACGTGGCTCATCTGCAGAAACAGCTCCAAATCGCAAGCTAGGCCTCATAGCGCAATCTGTTTCACCAATAGAAACTCTTCGCAAATCGTATGCACCCGCTATCGCCCGGGCAATATCTCTATCTTGCGGGGCAAAAACGGTAGAGACCTGCTGAAAAGGGGTAATGACAACGGCGATGATGCCGACTAGCAAAGTCGCATTAATACCCATACGTATCCCGTAAGGAAGCATTACGCCCCCAAACCGATCGTAAAGGAAAGCAGTAACCCTTAGTAAACGCGAAAAAGCAGCGAGTCCGATGTAAACAAAGGCGAAAATAATCACTGCTTTGATTAGCCAACGATTGGACAGACCACCTGGTGATGCTGATCGCTCTGCCCGAACAAAAGCGGTCTGCACAAAAGGAATTGCATAAGTCACCACTAGCCAAACCGTTGGCAGAATAATCAGGACAATACCTAAGAATTCGATGATCGCTCTAGTTGTCGGTTTGAAGTGAGAGGCTAATACATCTACACGAACGTGCGAATCATGAATAATCGCGTAACCAATACCAATCAAAAAACCAAAAGCATAAAGGTGCCACTGTGCCTCTTCAATCGCGATGGTGTTACCACCCACAAAGTGACGCATGGCAACAGTACCGACAATAATCAGTACAAGTGCTATCCAAATGAAGCTCACCACGGAGCCTAGTCCACCTAAGAACCACTCCAACCGATCTGATAACCATGTTCGAGGGAAATCAAGCCCATGTCCTCTTGCTGAAGACTCTTCGACTTGATCAAGATCAATTTCAATTTTTGTATCACTGATGCTCATCGCACTTCACCCAGTCGCCCAGTAATTCAGGCTTATTGTAGGTTAGAGTTATTATTTTTTTTAGTTGCCTGCACACTCAACTACAACACCGCTCTATGAGAGCTAAGTGCAAGACGCTATGCACCCCAATTGAAGGGGTGCATAGTGGGGTTAAAAACGATGATCCCTCATCGTTTCCTTAACAATTACTCAAGACCGATACGAGTCATCCAGTCACGTGGAAGATAACCCACCTCTCTCCATGCGCGATGCTCAGCTTGGAAGGCTTCCATCGACTCAAGCACTTCATCAAACATTTCATCTTCAGCACGCAAGCGATCGAATACACGCTGGGTGGCTTCATAGAAAGCGGCAATTTGCTCGTCGGAATAGGTACGAATATTGGTGCCACGTTCTTCAAAGCGTTTCATTGCCGCACCCTGTAACGCCTCTGCTCTGGCAAGTGCGTGCATATTACCTGCCATACAGGTCGTTTCGATAATTGCACGAGTTTGATCCGTTAGACCATTCCAAGTGTCCAGGTTGATATAGAGGTACTGGTTAGTGGTCGGCTGGTGCCAACCGGGCAGATAGAGGTAAGGCGCTACCTGATAGAAACCCAACTGCTCATCAACTGTGGGTAAGGAGAACTCAGTCGCATCCAATACACCCGTTTCGAGTGCTTGATACAACTCACCGCCGGGCAGCAAACTAACAGACATACCAAACTCGGCAAAGATCTCACCCCCCACACCCGCGGCACGGAAACGCAAGCCCTGTAAAGCTTCTACCGTAGGCACTTCTTCACGGAACCAACCCGCTGTTTCCGGACTGATAACACCGCATAGTACGGGATGAACATTGAAAGGATGGAAGGTTTCCTCAAGCAACTCTTGCCCTCCATGATGAGTCATCCAAGCAACAAAATCAGCTGACTCAGGACCAAATGGAGTAGCTCCAAAGAGTGCTGCGGCGGGAACAACACCGCGCTCATAGCCCATCCAACTGTAACCGGCATCAATATTGCCTTGAGATACGTTTTCAAAAACGGAGAGTGCAGGAATCACTGTACCGGGCTCCGCCACACGCATATCAATCGCACCACCGCTCACGACACGCAGTTGATCAGCCACCCACGGCATGGTATCACCCAATGCAGTTAGGGTTGATGGGAAGGCCATTGGGACCTGCCAACGGATATTATCTATCTGCGCCATGGCAGAAGAAGATGCGATTAAAGACAAAGTGACAGCAGTTGCCAGAATTGATTTTTTCATGCTTTTTTACCTTTTTTTTAGTTTTATACTAGGTTTTTTTCAGCTTATTGCTTTGTTAAGTCGGTTTAGTGTGCGGTCCAACCTCCATCTATCGGTATTGAGGTTCCGGTAATGGCTTTTGCCGCATCGGAACATAAAAAAAACGACCATCTGACCTATATCAGCGGGCGAAACAAAATCGGGATAAGGGGCTTTAGCTTTGATCAATCCCTGCTTTGCCTCTTCATAACTGGTGTTATTTTGCTGAGCAAAGGCTTTAAACTGTTCAACGAGTAAGGGGGTGTCTGTCCAGCCAGGGCAAACACAGTTTGCCGTTACGCCTTTGCTTGCCAACTCCAAGGCGGTCACTTTAGTCATTCCGACCAGGCCATGTTTGGCTGCCACATAAGCGGCTTTGTTCACTGAACCAACCAACCCGTGTACAGATGAAATATTGATAATACGTCCCCATCCTTGCGCCACCATCGCGGGTATAGCAAGCCTTGACGTATGAAAAGCGGCAGACAGATTTATAGCGATAATTTGATCCCACTTTTCTGGAGGGAAACTCTCAATAGACGCTGTATGTTGGATACCGGCGTTGTTAACCAAAATGGTTATCGGGCCTACCTGCTGTTCAATTTCTGCCATCATTTTTTCAATCTGTTCAGCTTTACTCACATCAGCATGGATGTAGATCGCATCGACACCATGTTGCTTACGAAAAGCCTGTGCAAGTGAATCACCTTCAGATTGGGGTTCTAATCCATGCAAGACCAGATCAGTTCCAGCAACCGCCAATTGATGAGCAATCGCTAAGCCTATACCACTGGTTGAACCCGTAATTAAGGCACGTTTAATCCTATTCATTGCTGCAGTCCTGTTGATTGTTATTTTTGTAGTTGAGGCAAATCTTTAAATAACTCAAGCGCTTCTGGATTAGCTAAAGCATCTTTATTTTTAACTTCTTCACCCAGAACCACTTTACGCACAGCTAACTCAACGATTTTACCGCTGATCGTACGTGGAATATCAGCAACCTGAATGATCACTGCTGGTACATGACGAGGCGTGGTATTGGCTCGTATGGTTTGACGTATCTCAGCTTCAAGCTCATCGTTTAACACAACATCTGGCTTTAGACGGACAAAGAGCACAACACGCACATCATCCTTCCAAGGTTGTCCAATACAGAGACTCTCTAAAACCGATTCGACTTTTTCGACTTGACGATAGATTTCCGCTGTACCAATGCGGATACCGCCCGGATTAAGCACCGCATCAGAGCGGCCATGAATGATGATGCCATCATGCTCGGTGATCTCACCGTAATCCCCATGCGCCCAAATGTTATCGAACTGAGCAAAGTAAGCATCATGAAAGCGGCTATTATCTGGATCATTCCAGAAACCAATAGGCATACTCGGAAAAGGCTTAGTACAAACCAGTTCACCTTTTTGCTGGCGTAAAGGCTGACCGTCGTCATTATAAATATCAACAGCCATACCTAAACCACGGCACTGCAACTCCCCTTCCCACACCGGTAGTATCGGAGATCCTAACGCAAAGCAGGAGACAATATCGGTTCCACCGGAAATAGAAGAGAGCTGCAAATCTTTTTTTGATATCACGGTAAACATATAAGAAACTTTCGTGAGATAGCGGCGATCCCGTCGATAGAATGGCTTTTAAAGGGCGAAGATCAAAGTCACGACCAGGCTTCACACCCGCTTTCTCAAGGGCAGCGAGGTACTTAGCGCTGGTGCCAAAGACGCTGATTTGCTCCTCTTCGGCGACTTTCCACAAAATTGATGGGCGTGGTGCAAAGGGAGAACCATCGAAGAGTACGACTTTACAGCCCGTCGCCAAACCAGTGACCATCCAGTTCCACATCATCCAGCCACAGGTGGTGTAATAAAAGAAGCTATCTTCACGTCCTATGTCAGTATGCAAAATAAGTTCTTTAAGCTGCTGAATAAGTGTGCCGCCGACACTGTGCAGAATACACTTGGGCACACCGGTGGTACCTGATGAGTACATGACGTAAAGTGGATGATTGAATGGCACCTGCTCAAACACTATCTCTGTCGCATCGTTATCGACAAAGTCAGCGAGGAGAACCGCGTTATTCAACGGGCTAACATCGGGTTGCTCGTTGAGATAAGGAATCACCACGATGCGCTCTACTGAACTGAGATGCTCTGCAATACCCGCCACGCGTTCTATCGAGTTATTCGCTTTACCGTTGTAGAGGTAGCCATCCGCGGTAAAGAGCACCTTAGGCTTTACTTGTCCAAAGCGATCCAATACACCATTAATACCAAAATCAGGTGAGCATGAAGTCCACACAGCACCAATTGAGGTGGTCGCTAACATAGCAATAATCGTTTCAGGTAGATTAGGTACAAACCCGGCAACAATATCCCCTTTAACCACACCCTGCTGACGTAAAGCACTGGCCAACTGAGCCACTTTACGATACAACTCTGCATGGGTTAATGAATAACGATCATCTGTCTCACCACGAAACACAAGAGCCGGTTTATCGTCACGAAATTTCAGCAAATTCTCGGCAAAGTTCAGTCGCGCATCCGGGAACCATTCTGCACCAGGCATTTTGTCGGCATGATCAAGCACTCGCTCACCTTTACGAGAGGCTTTGATCTCTGCAAAATCCCAGAAATGACTCCAGAACTGATCTAAATGATCAACACTCCACTGCCAAAGATCGTTGTAACTACTGAAGTCCTTGCCATAGTGTTGGTTAACGGATTGAATAAATGACCAGATGCGAGAAGCATGAATACGTTCAGACGAAGGTGTCCACAGAGGGGTTTGCATAGATTTTCCTTATTATTATCTTTGAGTAAACGATAAATCGCGTTAACGTTGATTTACTTAAAGCAGAATGCGTGCCAACTCAATCAAAGCAGCGGTTTCCGTAGACTTAAAGAACTAAGTTGTTTATTGGATAAATTGGAGTGTTTACAATATTAGACACATTGTCTAGTATTCAATACACATATCGTCTAGATTAATAGACACCATAAGATAACAATAAAAAGAATTCCGTATGAGCAACTCTAAACGAAATAACGTTGACACGCGCATTCTGAAAACGCGCATCCTAAAGTTTTTACAAAACTCATTCGATGATTTCTATGAGCACACTATTGCCGCGGATAAACAGGGTGTTTTGACTTGGATTAGCGAAAGTTACTGGAAGTTTTTGGGACTGACTGAAAGCCCTGTCGGTAAACATATCACTGAAATCATACCTAACAGTTACTTACCCCAAGTGATTGCCAGCGGCCAACCGGTTTTTGCTCGATGTTTTATTTATTCGCAATC
>JAJOJN010000081.1 GCA_021208565.1 Nitrincola sp. | reverse complement strand
ACATTTTAAGAAGATGGGGGTAGTATATATCTCCTCAAAAAAAACTCCTACTTTTACCAATCGTCTCTGATCAATTTTCTGAGTTTGCTCGTCCATCTTGGCTTGGATTTTCTGCGAGCGGATTTATTCCTTCATTTTTAATTTTCGTGCGCCACTGTTGAGCCAACTCTCTCGCCTTCTCAGGTTTCATGTCAGCACTACCTAGAGTATGTCGGTAACGTCTACCATTAAATACAAATCTGTAGCGCCAAGAACCACCGTTAGCTAGCTTTATAATGAACAACCCTTTTTCCCTGTTATCGTAAAGCTCTGTCTTGATGGGCACAGAATCGTCTTTAAGAAAATTATGGACTTTCGCTACTGTTAAATTTTCGGCCATAAGATCACCATGAATAATTTGGATAACTAAAAGCGTGTGGCTCTTTGGTGGCCATTATAGTCGAATAATATGCAATTAACAGCTATATTTAGAAATAACTAATACATTGTAATTAAATGATTTACATAGATATTTAGTGATCATTACACTAACAAACCCCGCTTTGACATGGTGGGGGTCGGCGGTTCGAGTCCGCCTAGTCCTACCAAGAATTTGATAGAAAACAGCCACTTATAGAGCGATCTGGGTGGCTTTTTGTATTTTTATACAGGTTGCTTTTTTCTGCGCCAGTATACAACCAGTAAAGATATTAATCAGATCTAGATTTATACACTAACTTCAAACGACTGCCCTATCCATAAATCTCCAAACCGATCTCTATGACACAAGTACAAGCGAAGCTCAAACTCAAGTTGGTGATATTCAGGTTCCATATGGCAACATAGATTGTAAAACGCTTTATCATGCTCTTTTTCGCGCAGATGGGCGAGTTCATGAACAACAATCATACGCAACAAAGGTTCAGGAACTTTACGAAACAACGAAGAAATACGAATCTCATTTTTCTTCTTCAATTTACCCCCCTGTACTCGTGAAACATGGGTATGAAGACCTAACGCATTATTAATAATGTGAATTTTATCATCATACACCACCTTACTAATCGGTGCTGAGCTCCGCATATATTGATTTTTGATACCTTGTGCGTAGTCATACAAGGCTTTTTCTGACGTTAAATCATGCAGTTGAGGATATTTTTTTCTTTAACCAAACACCGGACTGCTTGCTATCTAGCAATGCTTGAACCTGTTGCTGAATCTGCGGGCTGTAACCGTGAAGATAATTGATTGTTTTCGAGTGTTTCATAGGGCTTTTTTCAATATTAAAAGAGCGGAGAAAAGAGTAATAACAGAGTAGCATCAGAATCACTCACAACCAATGTAGATAAATTAAACTTGTTCAATATCTTCTTCCAAGGTTAACGTTTTTTAATGGTAGTGTGATCTGTAAAGATAAGGTTCACGAAAAACCATCGATTTTGTTACACTATCACCGCTGTACTCTAAACAAGCACAGCAAATCCTAAGGGGTGGCATAACGAGTTATGCCTGAGATGCGTAAGCGAACCCTTTGAACCTTTGGTGTGACCGCTAGTATCAACTTTTGATGATCTAATCGCTGGGGGGGAGTAACTTCCTCCCACAGCGGATCTAAAAACGATCTTGATCAAATTTTGCATTCAAAAACATCCAATCAGCGAACACAGCCGTATAAGAGCTTGTGAATATGTAACTGTTATATAAGGCCTATCATGACCCATCAAACTGTCGCACCATCAGAAGAAAACCGCAACGCCTTCCTTGTCGAGGCTGCATGTCTGATTGCCCTAATTACGCTACCTGTGATGGAACACCATGGCGTGCTGACAAAACAGGAGATCCGAGATCCGGGTCGGAGTAACATCTCCCTTCTCGGCTATGTTCGATACAAAATTTTGATCAAATGATAGCCAAACTGTGTTTTCACTGGACCATGAACCTTATACAAGGCTTGGGTAAAAACCACCTGATCGAAGGGTTTTACCATCTGTCCCTTACGAAACTCACCTAAGTCACCTCCTCGTTTTCCGGAAGGACAAATGGAGTGCTTCTTGGCCAATAACGAAAAGTCAGCACCTTTCGCTAGCTTCTGTTTCAGCTTTAAAGCTTCTTCTTCGGTTTTAACCAAAATATGAACCGCACTTGCTATTGCCATCAAGACACCTCGCCCACAAAATAGAACGAATAATAAACGGTTGGAAATAATATGGAACAGATTAAACGCGCGCAAGGTTGTTTGATGGGTCAGTTAGCTGGCGATGCACTAGGCAGTCTGGTTGAGTTTCAAGATGCAGAGTCGATCAGCAAATGCTATCCGCAAGGTGTGCGTGAACTCGCCCAAGGTGGCACATGGAACACCTTAGCAGGACAGCCTACTGACGATTCTGAAATGGCGCTTGATCTCGCCAGAATGCTCATTAAGCTGAATCGTTATGACGCTAATGAAGCGTTTAAAGTCTATCAAGGCTGGATTGACTCGCAGCCATTTGATTGTGGCTTAACCATTGCCGACGGTCTGAAGGGGGTTCCCAATACAGATAGCCAAGCCAATGGAGCCTTAATGCGTATCAGCCCCTTGGCTATTTTTGCAGCCGACTCGACAGATGAAGAGATTATTAATTGGGCCATGCAAGATGCAGCGCTCACTCACCCCCATCAAATTTGCCAGCAAACCAACGCCTTATTTGTATTAGGTAGTGCCAGAGCTATTCAAAAGGGACTTTCAGCACAAGAAGTCTATGATTTGATTAATACTTATGCTGAACATTTAGATGTCGACTTTGAACTAAAAGCGATAATCGGAGATGCAGCCTTTATGCCGCCTCCTGATTATATCGATAAACAAGGCTGGGTTTTGGTCGCTTTTCAGAATGCACTCTGGCAACTACTGCACGCACCTAACCTTGAAGAGGCATTAGTCGATACCGTGGGTCGAGGTGGTGACACAGATACTAATGCTGCCATTTGCGGCGCGCTTCTTGGTGCCATTTACGGAATTGATGCTATCCCAGAGCAATGGACTTCATCGATACTCACTTGTCGTCCTGAGCAAGGAAAACCTGGCGTACATCGCCCAAGACCTGAGCGTTACTGGCCAGTAGATGCACTCGTGCTTGCTGAACAACTTCGATACAAGCCACTGTGAGTCCTAGACTTCATGCAGATATTGCTCTTTTAAAGTAAATCTACTGAATGCGCTAGAGTTTCCATAACAGATACTCCCTATTTACCCCCTATAACACATACCTTATACTGTATATATAAACAGTATTTAGTTGGATGTCAGGTATGTACGTCACTCTGTTAGGGCCGGTTGAAGTTGACGCGCTGAGTCATAGAGCCGTCCCACTTTATAGCGAATCTGTTCCCTGTGGTTTTCCGAGCCCTGCGGCTGGCTACGAGGATACGCGTCTTGATCTCAATGAACTCTGCATTCCTCGCCCTTCTTCGACTTATATGGTTCGTTGTGATGGCGATTCGATGAGCGGGATCGGTATCTATGCGGGTGATATTTTAGTGGTAGACCGCTCCCTTAAGCCAAAACATGGCGACACCGTGGTAGCGGCGGTTGATGGTGCTTTCACCGTTAAAACCCTGGCATTAAAGCCCCGAGTGCG
>JAJOJN010000037.1 GCA_021208565.1 Nitrincola sp. | reverse complement strand
CTCCTTCAAAACCCTTCCCCTTGTTCGTCATCGTCAAAGGAAGGTAATGGTTTTGGTGGCCAAAGCCACCCTGAAGGTGGGTCAAAATTAATGGCCAGAGGTAGGTCAGTTTAGTTGGCCATTAACACACCTTGATTAATGCTGTTCTTGGCATGTACCGCAAGTTATCAGAGCGCACAGTAGATTTGATGCGTGAAAAGCATGCACGAGAGAAAGCGGAGCGGCAGTTAAAAAATGTTAGCCGAGTCTTAGTAGAGGAGCGGCTTCGTAACAGTGAGGACCGTTTTAAAGCACTTTTTGCTTCCATCCCTGAAGCAGTGTTCGTTGTGGATAAAGTAAGCGAATCCATTGCAGATATCAATCTGGCTGCTGAAAAGCTCTGTGGGTTTTCTGTGGATAAGATGTTAGGAAGATCTTTCGAGGACTTATTTCACCCTGAGGGTCCTAAACTTTTAAGCGAATCCAACAAACAGCTTGAAACCTACATCTTCACAGCTAATGATGATTATCTCGATGTGGAAGTAACATTAGGTTCATCTTATCAAGAAAAAGATCGCTCCTATATGATTGCAGTGGTCAGAGATATTTCAGAAAGGATAAAGCATAAAAAAGCATTAGAGCATTTAGCCTATCATGACCCGTCGACTGGACTACCGAATAAAGCATCGTTGATTCAATATCTAACAGAGCAAATTCAAGATCATCCAAATCATTCACTTGCGTTGGTTTATTTGGATATCGATAATTTTAATCAAATAAATGATCTATATGGTGTTTCTCAAGGGGATCAGCTACTCAAAAAAGTGGCTAAACGTTTCTTACGCTTAGTCAATACAAGTGGTCATGTCTATCACTTAGGTGGTGATGAGTTTGTATTAATTTTTGCGTAATTTTAGTAATGATGCTGATCTTGAAAAGCAAATATCGAGCTTGTTTTCCGAGTTTTCTCATCGTTTTATCTCGATAAACATGAAATCAACATACAAATTAGTGCAGGTGTCAGTAGTTTCTCGCATGAGAATCCCTGTGATGCCAATACATTAATAAGACAAGCATCGCAATCGATGTATCAAGCTAAGCTAAAAGGAAACCAACGATTTCATCTGTTTGATAATCATCAAGAGCAAACTACCCGCAGTTATTACCAAACATTAGAACGAATTCATCAAGCACTCATACGTGAAGAGTTTGTGTTGTACTATCAGCCTAAAGTGAATTTAATTCAGGGAGAGGTTATCGGTTTTGAGGCATTAATACGTTGGAAGCATCCCGACAAGGGACTTATTTCACCTGGTGAGTTTTTGCCGGTCATTGAAACCTATCCTCTATCGATAGAAATAGGTTACTGGGTTATCGAAACCGCATTACAGCAATTACAACAATGGCTAATCCAAGGTTTTCAAACGACCGTCAGCGTTAATCTTGGTGGGATGCAACTGCAAGATAGTCACTTTTCTTTGCGTCTGAAGGAGTTGTTGGAGAAATATGCAGATGTACCTGCATCCTGCTTAGAGTTAGAAGTATTGGAGTCGAGTGCTCTTGAGGATATGCCAGCAGCGATTAAAACGATGAAAGCGTGTAATGACTTAAATGTGAGTATTGCACTGGATGATTTCGGGACCGGTTACTCCTCTTTGGCTTACTTGAAGCAATTACCCATACAAGTTTTAAAAATTGATCAAAGTTTTGTTAGAGAAATTCTCTCCAATTCAGAATGACCTTTCCATTTTGAAAAGTATCATTGGCTTAGGGCAGGCTTTCCATATTGAGGTCATGGCAGAGGGACTGGAGTCGGTTGAGGCGGGTTGTTTGTTGATAGAGATCGGTTGTTCAGTCGCTCAAGGCTTTGTCATTGCTAAACCTATGCCAGCTCAGAATGTCATTGAATGGTTCAATAGATGGCAAGCGCCGCAGGAGTGGTTGAATATAAAAAGAATGCAGAGTTAAATAAAGTACATCATGGTGGTCTGGTTTTGTGAATGTCGTTAAAATACGCCGCTTAACTAATTAAGTACGTTGTTTAACGTCTATTTAAAGAGCCTTGCCCCTTATGAATTCCCAACCTGTTCATTACCCTTGGTACAAGAAGGAGGATACAGATGCCTTCTTCGCCCTCTTTCAAAATAACATTGCTAATTTCGTCATCATTGCCATCTCCATGTTAGGCATGGGCTTCTCACCAGCTATTGTGTTTGGGCAAGTTCTTCCAGGTGCCGCCGTTGCGGTGATGGTGGGAAATTTTTACTACGCCTACAGTGCAGCAAGATTAGCACGTAAAGAGAATAGAGCAGACGTAACGGCGTTGTCTTATGGCATTAGTACGCCTGTGATGTTTGTCTTTTTATTCGGTGTATTGTTGCCCGCGAAAGCTCTTACGGGTGATGAAATCATGGCGTGGAAAATTGCTGTTGCAGCTTGCTTTATCAGTGGGTTGATTGAAGTCTGCATCAGTGTGATCGGTCGTTGGATTCAGTCACATCTTCCTCGTGCTGCGATGTTAGGTGCTGTTGCGGGGGTTGCACTTACCTTTATTGCCGGCGAAATGCTCTTTAAGACTCTAGAAATCCCTGTGATAGGACTGCTGGTAATGGCGATTATCATTGTGGGTTTAGTGGCCAGAGTCAGTATGCCATTTAAAATACCGGCATCTTTGTTTGCAATTATTGTGGGTACGGCAATGGCTTATCTGATTGGCGCTGCCGATACCCATAAGTTCAGTGATGCTTTCACCCATTTGGGTTTCTATCCTTTGCTTCCCGGTCTCGCTTGGTTTGAGGGCTTAGGGCTGCTATTTACCAGCATGCTGGCCATCTTGACCGTAGTGCTGCCGATCACACTCTATAACGCTATTGAAACCATGAATAACGTCGAAGCGATGGAAGCCGCTGGTGATAAGTATGATGTAAGAGAGTGCCAAGCGGTTGATGGTGCAGGCACGATGATTGGTGCGGTGTTTGGTGGTGTCTTTCCTACTACTGTTTATATTGCTACGGTAGGCTCTAAATGGATGGGGGCTGGTCGCGGTTATAGTATTCTGAATGGAGTGGTTTATGGCTTAGCGACGATGTTTGGACTAATTGCTGCCTTAGCGGCCATCATTCCCGTCTCGGTGGTGGCTCCGATTCTGGTATTCGTTGGTATGTCGATGATCGCTACTGCATTCCAGAGCAATGAAACACGTTACTATCCTGCCATCGCTTTGGCGATGCTGCCTTACTTCGCCAATTATGTCATGACTCGCTTTAATCGTGGAGCTAGTGAGGTTGTTGATAATATATCCAGTGCCATTGTGGTTTTAGGACAGGGCGCAATGTTTACGGCCATTTTACTGGGTGCGATGACGGTTTCAGTGATTGATCATAAATTCCGTCAAGCGGCTATTTTTGCCCTAGTCGCGGCGGCTTGTTCTTTCGTGGGTTTGATGCATGCGCCAGAACTTGCGATCAATGCATCACAGGACTTCACTATGGGTTACTTGGTGATGGCGGCTTTCTTTAGCTGGTTTGCATTCAAATCGGCTAAAACACCTGTTTGATGCAAGTATTATTAGTTTATGCTAATGTGGTATTTAGATATTACTAAACGATGATAAGGAGAAAATCATGTTGAGATCTAAACTAGCCGCATGTGCACTGGGTTTCACCCTAATGGCGCCTTTGGTCGTCCAAGCTGAAAACCATCAACATTCTACTGAAAAAGCATTAATTATGCTGAACAGTGACTCTTTGATGACTCAAGGCATGGCGATGGTTCTAGGTAACGCGATGCAAGGGCAGGGTGTTCAGGTTGATGTGTTGTTATGCGATGCAGCGGCTGATCTGGCATTGCAAGACACTACAAGTGATCTTTTGAAGCCTAACGATGTAACGCCCGAACAGTTGATGATGCGTTTACAGCAAAATGGAGCGACTGTGAGTGTCTGCGCGCTTTACCTACCCAATAGTGGTAATACGCAAGAAGCGCTACGTGAAGGTGTAGAAGTTGCAGCACCACCAGCGATGGCGGAAAAAATGATGGATCAACACACACGCGTATTTACGTTCTAGTGATTGATTTAGAAACAGGGCTCATTTAAGAGCCCTGTTTATTGAGTGAATTATTTTTCAGCTTTTTTGAATAGATTTATGGGTACTTTTAAATATACCTGACCATTCTCTTCTGCTGGCGGCATCTCACCAGCACGCATATTGACCTGCACAGACGGTAAAATTAACGTGGGCATCGCAAGGGTAGCGTCCCTCGCAGTGCGCATTTTTACAAATTCCTCTTCAGTAATACCTTCGTGCACGTGAATATTGTGCTTGCGTTGCTCGCCAACGGTTGTTTCATGCACATATTCATCTCTGCCAGGTGCTTTGTAGTCGTGACATAGAAAGATGCGTGTTTCTTCCGGTAAGCTCAGGACTTTCTGAATCGATTTAAATAAGGTTTTAGCGTCGCCTCCCGGAAAATCACAACGCGCTGTACCAAAGTCTGGCATAAACAGGGTATCACCCACAAAAACAGCATCACCAATCACGTAGCTTAGACAGGCAGGTGTATGTCCTGGTGTGTGTAATACGTATCCGTCTAGATTTCCTATTTTAAAGCGATCACCATCTTTAAATAGTTGATCAAACTGACTACCGTCACGAGCAAATTCAGTGCCTGCGTTAAATGCTTTTCCAAAAGTATCCTGTACCACAGTAATCATTTCACCAATCGCCGTTTTTCCACCCAACTGCTCGTGTAAATAGGGTGCAGCGGATAAGTGATCAGCGTGAACATGTGTTTCAAGTATCCATTCTACAGTGAGTTTATTAGCCTGGATAAACTCGATAATTTCGTCCGCAGATGCAACATCTGTAGAACCACTGGCGTAATCAAAATCCAAAACGGAATCAATAATGGCACAGCTTTGTGAGGTAGGATCTTGTACTACATAACTAAAAGTATTGGTCGGTTCATCAAAAAAGGTTGTTACCTTGGGCTTGATGCTGCGATCGACCGAAATATTTGACGAACTCATGAACAGATCTCCTTTAGTGCTTAAGAGAAAATTGACTGTGCAATTCTCTCAGCTGAGTAAACGATGAATCAGCTTTCCCTTAGCTAATATCCTAGCATAGAGAACATCTGGGTAAGCCAATCTTTATTTAATTATAGCTAATATAGCAGCTAAATATCCAAATGGAATAATCTTATTCCTATAAATTCAATAGAGTTTGTCTATAGAGTGGATCTAATCAATAGTTGTGAAAGGGATTTTCTTTGGTATTGAAGGGAGTAGGGGAGATATATAGCCAGTTTGAATATTAAACAAAAAAGAGGCCTAAGCCTCTTTTTTGAGTTACTACACGATCATTAAACTGCTAGAGCTAATTGACGCTTTTGTGCTGCTTTACGACGCACGGCTAAACCACCCAGCAGCACTGAACCAAACAACCAAACAGCAGCAGGTAGTGGTACTTCGCTGACTTCTAAGTTGGTTAAGTTACTAATAGATAGTGTCGTGTCAAAAGATTTTGCTTGAAAAATGGAACTACTGATTGCACCGGTCATAGCAACTTTTAGTGAGTTGCCGGCAGTCATCACTAGGTCAAAGGATGACCCATAATTATAACTGTTCCAAACACCTGATGCGACGTCGAAAATTGATACAGACCAGTTTGTTCTGTTAGAGTGAGTTGAAGTCATATCAAGTGTAAAAGAACTATCATTTGATGCTTCAATATTCCACTCGGCTCGAAAAGTACCGCCTAAGAATAAGTTTGAGTTAATGGTGTCGGTTCTAAAAGATCCTTGGTTACTCACTAAACTTGAACTTGGACCAATAATTAAGTTTGAATTAGTAACTGTTGGATTACTAATAGAGATTGTGGCCGAGGTCGCTAAGCTAGATGCCAGCATCAGAACAACGCCAATAAGAAGTTTTTTTCATTGAGTTAAGCCCTTTTAATCATTCCTTTAAGTTGATAACGCTAATGACAAGTATCACGCATTGGTACAACACAGCTCCAACTCAACATGGATTGTCACTCCGACATTATATTGTTTTATTTAATAAATTTAAAACAAAGTATTCTTTAAGTTTGAGTTACTATTTTTATTAAATGATTGATTTTAAAGGGGTTGATTTATCTAGTCTGTTTTACTTGAAAAACATTCATGTGGATAGATCAATACGATTGTTTGATTTTCGGTTTTTGTAATGCTAACTGAATAACAATGAATAGTGTGTCAGTGGGTGTGCTGCAGATAACAATCAGTTATGCAGAGTTGTATAGAGAAGTGTGTAAGTCGTAAGATACTTGTGAAATTAAATCAAAAAAAAGGCAGATCAGTAAGTAACTGATCTGCCTTCTAGAATTTGGTAGCGGGGACAGGATTTGAACCTATGACCTTCGGGTTATGAGAATTTAGACTCTATTGTACCTAGCATGCTGTAAATATCAAATATCCTCCATAAGTATATCATATTCAATAGAATAAGTCGGCATTGGTCGTTGTTCCTATGTTGATTAAGAACACTTTTTGACCTTTATGTTGTCACAAACTACAATTCTATATATCGACCATAATGACCCTAAGGTAAGGCATGGATAGAATTAATCACGTCCAAGTTCAGATGGATAAGCTGAAAATTCCAGATGGGGCTCTTAGAGATTTGTATTCAGCTTATGAAGCAATGGACTACAAATCATCTCCAACGCTATGGTTGGGTCACGAAACTGTAGAACATTTAATGAGAACTGTTCCTATTAAGGTTGTTCGTGTTGATCGGCACTACGAAGTGTTTGGTGGCTTACGGACATTCATGATGATGAGTGCCTTATGTAATCAGGATGAGACTATTGACGTTGAACTATACAAGGCTAAGCCTAATGAACTAGTGAAGTTTGCACTCTTTGAGTTTGTAACTATTCATATGTTTTACGGAGTGGGTGGGAAAGATGTTGCTTTACAGCTCTACCCTATATTGAAGGACCTTCGTGCAAAGCATCCTAAAGAGTTTCATGAAAGCCTGCCAAGAGTCAGGACTTTAAAAGATATCAAGGAGCTGTTGAAACTAACCAATGTGCAAGTGAAAAGACCACAACCAAAGTTTTCAGCATTACAAGAGTTTGTCCAGCGGCAGGGTAACTGATGGATATGCCTTATTTGTTTCAGTCAGTTCATATTACTAAAACTTCAATATGTAAGTTATAATGATCATTAAGAATTTTAAAGTATGAAAAAATGACCATGAGTGTTTCTGATGATTTACCCTATGATGCAGAGCAGGCCTTGCTAGCTTTGGCTAGGAACTTGGTTTTTGCGCGGAAAAAACGGCGTTGGCGACAACAAGATGTTGCAGATCGCTCTGGTATTACCAGATCCACAGTCCGGAAAATTGAGATGGGCGATCCAAATGTATCGATGAAGAACTACTTAAAAGTGATGTCTCTGTACCCGGGTATAGAGTTGTTAGCACAAGTAAGCTTAACAGAAGATCAGGATTCTTTAGTCACATCTCATTTAGAAGAGCTTCCCTTAAGGGTTCGTCATCAGCGCGTTCTGGATAATGACTTCTAACGGTGACTCAATGATTAGCCAAGCTTATGTGTTTATTGATTTGCCGGAAGAAAAAGATCCTGTTCTGGCGGGATTAGTCGCTACGGATGGATCCTCAGGACGATTTGTCTATGGCAAACATTACCTCCAACGAGACGATGCGATAGCTTTAGATCCAATCAATTTTCCGTTGACCTCAAGTGAGTTTAGAGTAGAAGGTAATCAGGGGGTGCCGGCTGTACTACTAGATGCAGGGCCAGACAACTGGGGAAGAAAGCTGATGCATGTGCTTCATCGGCAACAACCGACTAACAAGCTTGAGGAGCTGTTAGCGACTAGAGGAGCAGGTGTTGGTGCATTACGCTTTTCTTTGTCCAGAACAATGCCTAAAGAGCGGCCATCCTTCCCATCACTGAGTCAGCTAAAAGCAATTCAAGATGATATCGCGTCACTCATCGCAAGCGGTCAATTACCGGCTGAGTTAGAACGTTTATTTGAACCCGGCTCCTCGATGGGTGGTGCAAGGCCCAAGGCTGTTATTGAAGATGAGAAATCTTCACTGTGGATAGCAAAGTTCAATCGCACAGATGATCTTTTTGATCAAGCGAAAGCCGAGCAAATGTGTTACCTCATGATGCGAGATGTTGGGATAGATTGTTGTAATTCTCGCTTAGAGAGAATTGCCGGTCGAAGTGTTATCCTAATCGAGCGTTTCGATCTTTATAAAAATGCGGCACGGCGTCATTTTATCAGTGCGCATGCTTTATTATATCAGCCTAGAGTGAAGGCAGATGATGCGGCGTTTACCTTTTCCTATCCTCGATTAGCCGATGTTGCATCTCGAATTACTGTGGATGCCCACCTTCAAAAACAAGAGCTATACAGGCGTATGGTGTTCAATGTTTGTGTGGGTAATACGGATGACCACCTTCGTAATCACGGCTTTTTGTGGGCATCGGGAGCTGACCAATATTCGTTAGCACCTGCCTATGATGTCGTACCGCAACCTACTCAACTTGATATGCACGCGATTGGATTAGGAAGTGAAGGACGACAAATATCCTATTCAAATCTCTTATCAGCCCATTCACGATTTGGCTTAAGTCGAGTTGATGCGGAAAGCTGCATACAGCAAATCCGTTCTGTTGTCAGTGAGTGGCAAAGCTACGCCGAGCGAGTTGAGCTTCAGAGACAAGACCAAGCAATACTCAACAAGTGTTTTAACAAGCTGAGTTAATACAGGATGTCATGGAAAGGTTAGAAGATTTAACTCATCTATTATCGGAACATTCAGATATCCCTGCTAGCCAGTTAAATGTACTATGGGAACTACTCCATCCACCTCAGGATTTAACCCGTCTAAAACTTGTTTTACTCAATCTACAAAAATTACTGAATGCTAAAACTGTTGATTTAACCGTATTTTCAAAAGAGGTTGATCAGCAGTTTGATCTGAACACAATCACTGAACTATTAAACAGGTTAGAGTCGTTAGAAAATGAACTGCCTCAGGAGCTCTTAGATCTCAATACGGGAACTAGAGGCTTCACTGATGAACATCCTGAGTGGGCAATGCTGATTATGAGTCCGCATAATGTATATTTTGATGATCCTGTGTTTAGATCACATCAGTGGGTCGTTTTTCAGTGTGCAATTATACAGCGTTTGCGATTGAATGTCGGTGAGATAACGTCAATCGGTACGGAGATCTCCACCGCATGTCGTAATATTCGTTTTTTGGCGTTAGGTAAGACGAAAGTTTCTGATTTACCTGAAGTCAGTTCGTTCAGTTCATTAAGATCATACCAACGGAGTTTTGTTAAAAAGGATTCCAAGCCCTTAAAGATGTTCATGGGTATAGAGCTTTTAACAAGAAAAGTTGCTGATCATATCGGAAAATCGAGAGAACGTACTGGCAATAATCTGAGTGATAGGGTGAAACATGTCATTCAACGATATGAAGATGATGATCCGTGTGGTCCATCCCAGCAAACCAGATACTTCCAATCGATCTATCGTCAAAAAGACCTTGAAAATGCAAGGTCACAAGGTCTTCACCCTGATGAGTTTGTCACTGAGTCTTCAATATCGATAGCTTATGACAAAGATAAGCCGCTTGCCGGCTATGAACCTGTAGACCATGTTCGTCGTCAGTCTGCACAAATAAAGCACATTGCAAAAGCGAATCAACGGTTACCTTTTCGTTATCCACAATTAAATGCTGTTGAGCTTTCTTGGCTTGGATATCATCTCGCAAAACTATTTCATACCAAAAACGATATTAGTAAGCACATTGAATACCCACAGCATGTTGCTACTTTGTTGATGCTCATGTTGTGGTTAGGTAGACCACTCGATCAGCTCCTTTCTTTGCGTATTTATAAATGTGAAGCTGATTTGCCCAGTGGAAAAGAGGGTTTAGTGGCTTACTTGATTGAGGAAGACTCATATGTTATACCCATCCCGACACCAGAATGGAAGAACAGGCTATCTGATAAAGCTCAGAGCATATTGTATAACGCGTTCGATGGTGAGCCTGTCATGCTCAATGATGTCATTATCGTAGCATCTCCTGTCAATATAGGTCGATTTTTAGATTATCTTTACTGTGTAAACCATCGACCAAAGCGAGTTAATTATGTGCCTGCCTTTCCTGATGTGTCACATGAATTCTTTTTAACCGGAGCAAAAGCGTTTTCTATCAAAGCTAAATGAAAGTGGTAAATATCGCTTAACCTTAGATAGGATAAATCAGACGCTTTTCGATCAGATCTATGAATGCTCATCCGACCTGACGGATGCATACATGCTTACAGGTCATCAGTTTACTATTACCGAAGTAAGTAGCCACTACTACCACGTTGATGGTGAGTACTTGAGGCTGCTTTTTCATCATGCAAGTATAAGATTGCGTGATCGCTTGTATCAGCATCTGAATATTGAGGAACAGCATTTTTTCAATTACGTACAAAAACATTCCAATCGGAAAGACCTTGGTAGTCGTCTGAATTTAAAGACAGGCCTGTTAAGTGAGTTGTGTAAACATCTAAAGCATAAACTTCGTGAAGCAAAGCGCCTGCCTCCTAGTGATAACCGATTAATTGCAATACACAATTGCCTGACTCTATATGTATGTTATTGGGTGCTTTTTGAAACAGGCTATCGTGCTGTTAATGATCTAATTTTTGATCTAACAGAAATAGACTTGGAAACAGGGTTTATTGTCATTTCAGATAAGGATAACGAATCACACTCTCATGCAAGGCTGAGTTGGATATCTCAGGAGTTGCGTGAACAGCTTAAGTGTTACCTGCTGCATTTAGAGCAGCTTGCATTATCGACGAGTCAGCATCCTACAGTTAAGGATCGCATTGAGGATATACTGAGTCATCATCAGCCCAATACCCCTTTACTTTTCTTACTAAGCGAAACGTTTCAATGGGGTGCAATTACACCTTCAAAACTCCGTGATCTTACTCCCGAGTTCCCATTGCCGATCAATATTAATCGCCATTTCTTGAGAAGCCAGTTACGAAAAAAAAGGGTGCTTGGGTGAACACGTGGATGCATTTATGGGACATTGGCAACAAGGTCAAGAGCCATTTGGGAGGTTCTCTTCTTTAAGCCCAGAAGAACTTTTCAACTCGTTAATACCAGTATTGGATGAAATTCGTAAGGAAACGGGCTGGTCAACGCAATCAGGATTAGCTGATGACATCTAACGACAACCTGTGGGCTGGATGGAGGCTAGCTAAACCAAAAGATGGTGAAGGAGGCGTTGAAGCGCGTTCGGCAAGACGTGTTCGTGAAAAACGAGCACGTCAGAAAACAGTCATTGAGTTAATCCGTGAAACACGCCTCGATATGATCAGAGGAGACCATAATTTAGTTATAACACCTGATGAAGTGAAGGCGTGGCAAGCCAACATACAGGATCAAAGTAAGAACAGCACCTTAGAGTTACGGGATAGAATTAACTTTTTAGTCAGTAGTTTAGCAGCTGGTGCAAAAGAATTAGGCTGGCAAGTCAGTCCTCCTGCGCCAATATCTCATGTTATCCAACCACCGAGTATTTTTACACCATCAGAATTTAAAGACCTGCATGTCTTTCGTAAATTACAGACCACAGTGTTCAACAGTATTCAGCATCCTGACTTTTGGAAATTACTACGTGACGGAAATCGACTCAAGGGACACCGTTCTATCAATCCAGAAATACTGAGCTGGGGATTAATTATCTATCAGGCGATCACTCAGGATGGATTGCTTAACCTGAAAGTGGTGAACGCTTTGCCTATGTTCGTTAACTCAATGACCATAGAGCAGGATTTAGCGTGGATCGATGTATTTGATTGGCACCCGAAAGGCCTAAAAAAAAAATACCACCAAGGTCAAGATACTTCTTATCTCCAGCGACAGTCGGTTTGCTACTAAGACATAAATCATTATTCGGTAGTAACCCCATAGATGATTATCAACATAGTCGAAATATCGTTAGCCAAGCATGGACTCAATTTCGAAAAGTATGTGGAATTGAACACTCAATTCAAAATTACATTAAAAAATGCTTGTCTTGCGGCGCATTTTACAACTTCAGGGTATCTTGTTAACGGATTATCCGTCATACGAGGTACAGTAATCCCCGCTGATAGGTGGGAGCAATTAATCAGAAATGGCGTAAAGCATTTTAATTCTCAACAAGACAGCCTTGAAGAGTTGGATAATGCAAACACTATCTTAATAAAACCCAATCATGAGGTGACTCGGTCTCTTCAATCCAGTCGATCACTGTTAACCGAGTTACGTCAACTGGTTTACTCCCGTCGACAGGATAAAAAAATAAGCTTTAAAGAGCGTACCGAGTCTTTTGAAAATCTACTCTCAATCGCTAAAGATGCAGCACCCATCGTTTTTTATGTATGTGCATGGATATATTCTCTCCATAAAAAGAAGCTTGCTCTCTCTACTCAGTATAACTACCTGAATAGAATAGGTTTTGATCTATTTCAAGCGATAGGTAACGATCCGATTGATGAAGAGCATGTTGATGTGCTCAGATCCGCCTATAACAATGTCTTTGATTCGGCAGCAAGTCCTGATGATCGAGCTTACAAGCTGGTGTTGTTGAAACAATTTCACAACTTTATGGTATCCACAATCGGTATTCCAAAGATTGAATTTGGTATAGAAGGATATGAATTCCCCAAGCAGTCAAACGCAGATGCTAACTTTATTAGCGAAACCGAATTTCGTTGTATAGCGAATACGCTTAAAGCCAGTGATGTGAGTGAGTTAGGATTAGCCCGTTACTGGATATTTGTACTGGGCTATCGTGTAGGGCTTAGAGCCAGTGAAGCTGTTTCGATTCAGCTGAAAGATATTCAGCGAACTTATCATATGGTGCAAGGGACTGACTTAACACTGCTCGTTAGACCCAATCAGTATGTAAATATTAAAAGCAGTGACGCAAGAAGGCAGTTGCCACTGCACTTACTGTTGACCTTAGAAGAAAGACAAGAGTTCGAGCACTATGTCAGGGAGCGTTCTGAGATACTGGGTGTACAAAGTAAAATGCTGTTTTCAAGTGATGGCATGTCACTTCGTCCCATTGAGGATGCGGATATTTTTTCCACAGATTCATGATGTAATGAGAAGTGTCACCGGCTGTAATTCTCTTAGGTACCATCATTTAAGGCATAGTCTAGCTAATCATTTGTTGGCTGAATTTCATAATGTACAAACTCCTTATACAAGACCTGAGCATTTATCGTCACTAATGCAGGTGTTATCAAAGCATCCCACGAGAAAAGGTCTGTACTACATCGCTCAATTACTGGGTCATGCAAGTCCTTCAACCACACTACAAAGTTACATCCATATTCATAGCTATGTTTTCCATCATCTAAAAGGTCTTCGGCAGGATCGCGAAGTTAACGGCATCAATTTTAACGAGGCCGGTATTGATCTCAGTCTCATAGCTCAACTGTTGCAAATCAAGGAAGATACACTGCGACAATGGAAAACACGCTATGGTGATCGACCTATCTATTGGCTGTCGAGGTATTACAAAAAAATTAGGACTCTACCGAGAGATAGAGGGTGAGTTCAGGCCCTATACTGAAGGTGCTATTGTCAAAAAGGCATCGCGTTCATTGGGTACACTAACTTTAGTTGAGTTCGAGAAAATATTCGCGTCGAGTCAAGCTGGTATGTTGCCCCAAGAAATTGAGAGCATATTTGGTCTCGATGATGGTGCATACGAGGCTTTGGAACGAGCTTATGTACGTATTGTTATGGTGAAAACAAATAAAAACACCACGTCTAATTCAAAACGAAAGAGTTATCGACACCTGAGACGAACCGTAAAAGATGTTGAAACAAAGGGGTGGAAGGGTCATTTCATATCACCCATTGGTATCATGGCACCGCCACATCAAGTATCTGAACAGAAAGATGCTCGAAAGGTGTTTGAGCGTATTGGAGAACAACTCAACAATGAGGAATTAAAATCAGCCTGTTTGGATCAGCTTAGATTTTTTATCAGTTTCATCGAGGAAGCGATAACAACGTCTTTTTGAAGGATGCTGAGCAAGGAATAGCCTTTATATTATGGCTATCTAAGGTGACACCATCATCAGTTGCTTTTAATCTTGTACATCGAGCGTCAACCATTTCAAGTATCTCAGCGCAGGAACAAAAGGACTATTGGTTAGATCAGTTAAAACCGATAAAAAAACAGGTTGAATTTTGTCAGTGAACAAGTCAGTAGGAAATACAAGAAAGAATATGGCACTGCTCACTTAAGCTTATGTAAAAAGAACACAGAGTCAGTGAGTGGCGGTTTTGGAGTGAGGTATGCACTGATAATGAGTTCTGTAGTGCACTTGGCGTCTTTGATGATTGAGTTGAAAATTACTAAGTCATCAACGGCTTAAAGGTGACGGTGGTGGCCATTGTCGCTCACGCTGTGTGGGACATGGCTCGCACCCTCCGGCATAAATGCTTTGTCTTGAACCAGGTTCGTCATGTACTTCCGACATAGCGCGACTGATATAAATGTGAACGGTCAGAACCTTCAGGTAAGGCTAAGTATTTAGAGTGGTTAGAAAACCTTAGAAATCATTTCTTTTGAGTTCAACTTGACGAACATCAATCCATTGATAGATTAAGCAGTTTTTTTGTGATTGGCGGCTATCAAAGTGTATTTTCCCAATACTTGTAATTAAAGATAGAAGCTTGTTGGCTTACTTGTTCAGTGAAAATACTTCATAAAAAAGTACTACGCTTCAATTAACGCCAACATTGGTGTACTAATTGTGTACATTTAACCTACTATGCTTCATGCTTATAGGAATAAATTGTTTTATTTTGTATACTAAAATAATGTTTGGTAAGCAATTAATAACAAGTAATCGTTCAACGACAAAACCAAAAGGCCCTTTATGTCTGACACGATTCGTACACTTACTCGCAAAAATTCCTTACGCTCAATTCTTCGTGAGCTTAGCTTAGAGCAAATTGAAAAACTGATGAGTGATGTCAAAGAAATCTATGATGATATATACAGTGAAAAGCAGGCCGAGCAAGCTGCTGAAGAGGCTCGTCAGCAAAAAAATTATTCAATTAAAGGCACTGATGGCTGAAGCTGGGATTGATTTGAATGAAATCGTCCAAAATGGCGTACCATCAACAAAGCGAGTGGTTAAACCCAAATATCGTTTGATTGACTCGCAAACGGGCAAAACTCTAGAGTGGACGGGAAGAGGGCGCACACCTGTATGGGTTAGCGAGTATGAAGCTAAAGGTGGAAATCGTGAAGAGTTACTGATCCAAGAGTGATTAAGACGATGTTAGCGATCGACATTGTCTATCGCTAACGAAGGTTTCCTGATTCACTAGGATTAACTTTGAAGGATACATTGTTAGCTCATGGCTTATCGTTTTCGTCAAACCCTTCGTATCGCACCCGGTATCAGGCTTAATATTGGTAAACGTGGCGTCAGTTTATCAACTGGTGTTCGAGGTGCCTCTGTCACACTAGGTAATAACGGTGTTTGGGGTAATGTTGGGTTACCCGGTACAGGAATGTCATATCGAACTCGTTTGTCTGACTCCCCCAGTCATTCAAGACGTGTTGACCGACAGTCTTCTAAAGATGCTTTGTCTAATACAATAAAGTCCATCCCAGACATTAGTGCTTTTTCATTAAAGCTTGATGAGCGTGGGCAGGTTCAGTACTTGGATCAAAATGGACATCCAATTGATGCTGCAACCAGAAAGCAGTTATGGCATGAAAATGAGCTTTACTTGACTCAATGGTTGCAGTCCGAGATGGATCGTATCAATAGTGATATCGATCTTATGTTAGAGATTCATCATGATATTGTGCCCCCCGAAAGTGCGGTTCCAGACTTTGAACCACAACCGTTTCACTTGCCCGCACCGGAAAAGCCAGTTCGTCCCAAAAGACCACAACGACCTATGAAGCCAGAATTTATTCCCAGTTTTTGGCAGAAGCTGATACCCGGTCGTTATCATCAAGCAATGCTTGAACACGAATCTAAACTAGCTCAGTGGAACAAAGAAATCGAACTCTGGCAGCAGCAGTGTCAGATCATTGATAAAGCATTCGAGGGACAGCAACAGGAATATGACAGACAGGTTGCTGAATGGAATCATGCTTGGGATCGTCATCGTCAGGATCAGTCAGTTCATGTGGATAAGTTCCTAGAGATCATTACAAAAGACCATTCGTGGATGGTAGAGGTCTTGTCGGCGGAATTAAGTGATCTCGATTGGCCACGTGAGACATTGGTGGATTTTGATATTAGTGTGGCGGATCAAACCGTTTTTATTGATATTGATCTTCCTACGATAGAAGCGATTCCAACTCAATTCGCTTCTCTCAGTGCCAATGAACAACGTTTACTGATCAAGAATAAATCCGATAGACAAATTCGTCAGGAGTATGCACGTTATGTACATGGTGTCATTCTACGTTTAATCGGTGTGGTGTTTGCCTTACTGCCTGCTATCAATAAAGTGCAGGCATCGGGTTATACCCAAATTCTTAACCATGCCACTGGACATGAGACGGATCAGTACCTGATCTCAGTGGAGGCTCATAAATCACTCTTTGCCAAACTGAACTTCTCTGAAGTCGAGCGCATTGACCCAGTGGCTGCACTTGAATTGTTTGAGCTGCGTCGTGATATGACTAAGACTGGCATCTTTCGTCCAATTACTCCGATGGGGCATGCATTGAGATGATCGATAATCAGACATGTCCTTATTGCCAACAAGATGCATTAAGTGTTGAAGTGCTCGATCAGCGTTTCCATTTTGTAGAGTGTGGTCATTGCGGTGCAAGAGGTCCTAGAGTTTCTATCAGCGAAAAACCATTTTTTGGATTCGAAGCGGTTGATGACCTACCTATAGTAAGACCAGTAATCAATGAGACAGTGACCTCCTCAAGCCTGATCGAGAAAAATAAGTGTCTTGAAGAGATAATTAAAGAGCGAACCCATGCACTACAAAAGGCCAACCATGAACTCAGGCAGTTAGCCTATCAAGATCCGTTAACAGGTGTGGGTAATCGCTTAATGCTTGATGCTTGGTTAACCTGCAAAAATCCAAAACTGCCCATCACAGTTATGATGATAGACCTTGATCACTTCAAGTTAATCAATGATCGGTTTGGACATAAAATGGGTGATGAGGCGCTTGCCGCAGTGGCTAAATGCCTGAGCAATAATACTCGTAAGGATGACTTGTTAATTCGTTGGGGTGGCGAAGAGTTTCTGTTATTGCTCAAGGATGTCGACAGTGAACAAGCGTGTCGTATAGCGGAATCATTGCGACAAAAAAATTGAGTCAATCGCATACTTCCCGATAAAAAGCAGATGACGATCAGTATAGGTCTGACGATGTGTGTGGTTGAGGACTTTGATCAAGCCATGGCTGCCGCAGATGAAGCACTCTATCAAGCGAAAAAAGCCGGCAGGAATCGTGTTACTGTGTTAGCTTAATTAAGGATGTTTATGCATTTTAACTGTACCCACTAGAGGCAGCCAGCGCCCGAAGAGGTGCAGTGCGTGCACCCGGTTATTCTGGCCTCGCTCAAAGTATCCCGAAGTGCCGCTTAGTGGGCCGCTAGTGAAAACATAACGATCTAAATGCTCTGTCACCAGCAGGGCACGGAGGACAGTGGGCTCCGATTGCGTCATCTCAGCATTTTCCGACATGAGCACGCGTAACTCCGGGTCGTCCAAAATCGTGAAGGCAAGCTCTCCATGCTCCCCAACAGTCACCCGGCATCGCATTCCACGAGTGCCATACTCCCCCGCATAAGCTGTGAGCTCCGAAAGTGCCGCCGACTGCGATTGTACGTTTTCCTCGACGGGCCCGGTACAACCAGCCAGAACACGCTGCCTAGCCATTTGGTTAAGTGCCATCCCGCCGGGACTTGAGTTAGTAAGAACGACAAACGCCCAGTCATGTTCAGGGAGGAATGACAGGCTGGCTTCCTGTCCATGCGTGCTACCGCCGTGACTGACTAACCAAGTATTGCCCACTTTGTTCAGGAACCAGCCAATACCGAACGCATCACCGAATGCACAGCCAGGCATATGCAAAGTGGGCTCGATCATTGCACGTAGGCGGGTCTTGTCCAGCATGAGCTGCTCTTCAACATCATCATGAGCACCGTGCAAATGGAATCGCGCCCAAGCGAGCAGATCGGAGACGCTGGTAACGAGTCCACCTGCCGCCGCGCCGTTACGAGGTAATCCCCAAGGTCTCGCTACCTCCAATTGACAGCCATCCTTTGACTTGTGACCAACAGCAAAACGCCGAGTCATTACTTCATCCCGGAAGAAGAACGATTCGTCTAGCCCGAGAGGCTCGAGGATGAGCCTTCGGATGGCAGACTCATAGGTCTCACCGGTGACCTTCTCGATGACCCGACCCGCAAGACAGAAAGCCGCGTTGTTGTACGAGAATACTTTACCCGGTGGTGTCAACTGCTCAAGCTCATTCAGGCGGTCTACAAAGTCCGCCAAGGCATCGTCTCCCTCGCCTGTATCCGGGAAGAAATCGCCCTCCCAACCCGCCGTATGGTTCAGCAGCTGCTTTAGCGTAACCTGTTCACACACTGACGCATCTGCCAGATTCAGCTCTGGCAGATACCGGCGTACCGGCGCGCCCAGTTCAACGTGTCCTTGGGCCTCCAGCAAAACCAATGCCGTAGCGGTGAAGGTTTTACCAACCGAGCCCGCCTGAAAGAGCGTATGCTCGTCGATAGGTAACGGGTTCTCGATGCTGGTTACTCCATGCCAAGCGTATGAAGCATTGCCCCGATACCACAGACCGGCGGCAACTCCGGGCACGTCGAACTCTTTGGCTAGCTCGTCGATTAAGTCCTGCAATTCCTGTTGTCTGGTCATTAGTTCACTCTGCGACTGATTCATTGCACCGTTAACCTGCCGTTTAAGCAGCAGTCAGTCCGCTGTAACCGGTTGTTAAGCCCTTCGTTTCTTGATTGCTGGCAATTCCTTGCGATTCCGTGATCATGTTTTTTCGCACATAACCAATCCTACCGTGACTAAACAAG
>JAJOJN010000115.1 GCA_021208565.1 Nitrincola sp. | reverse complement strand
GTAAAACTCATGCTGTCTTCCTGAGCGGTGGAATTATTCAATGTCGGTGATGGTTCTCGAATTGATTGACAACCCGTAAGTAAGATTAACAGGATCAAGGTTGAAATGACTGGCTTCATCATGGCCTCTAAATTCAAAACATGATCAAGATACGTTAATCCAATGCTTTTAAGATCTCTTTCGTTGGCTGTTTTGTCATCAAGTCGCTACACTAAATGATGAATTATCAATTATTAAGGTGATGTATGTCGGTCAACTCTGTCAGCTTAACGCTTATTAATGAACCTAAACAGAAGCCTGAAGAGTATTTTCTTCCCGCAGAGAAACTCATCGAAGGAAATCCTAAACAGACACTTTGGATGGACTATACCGATGCAACTGGCCAGTACTTTGTTGGGGTATGGCGTAGTGAGGTCGGTAAATGGAATATCCACTACACCGAAGAAGAGTACTGTTGCATAACCGATGGAATCAGTGTTGTTACAGATGAGCAGGGGCTAGCGACAAGACTCACTCAGGGCGATGAATTTGTTATACCCAAAGGCTTTCAAGGAACATGGGAAGTGATAGAAACCACCACTAAGCGGTTTGTGATTTACGAAAAATCAAATTGATTAAGTTTTTACCCAGTTGACGTTAAGCAGGGTGACAGGTATCTCATGAGCGATCATTTCTTCCATCCAAAGACGTTGATGATCTTGCAGCCTGTCACTCGGTCCTTTCACCTCAAGAAGTTGATAGGAGTTTTTGTTTTGGTCAAACAGAATCAAGTCAGGTAAGCCTTTTCGATGTTGCCTGATATCAAGTAGAAGATACTGAAAAATAACCTTTAAATCTTTTGCTGGGATCTTATGTAAAGCCTGATGAATCAAATCGCGACTCAAACTTGGCCAGTGAATGAGTGAATTATTGATAGCGTATTTATCTTGATAGTTTTTTAAGATGATGTCTTGATAATGATCGGTCTCTAACGCGCTAAAGATGGACTCAATAAGGTCCATTCGTTTTTCTCGAAACTGAGGTCGGTAAAGATCAGCCGGACCCGATTGAAAGGGGTTGAAGAACGCACCTCTAACAGGTGCAAACATAACACTCCAAAATAACAATCCAAATAGCCCAGTGAATAATCGATTTTCAACGTAAAACAACTTACGTTCTTCCGTGGTTAAGTGATCTATCACAGCATATTCAATTCTAGAGTGCGTTGCTTCCGGGATAAGAATGGTTTCGGACGGAAGGGGGGGATGTTGCGGTTTGTGAACGGCAATGCCTTCACGCTTAGCTGTTCTGTTAAGCAAAGGTGTCATGCTGAGTCGTAATACTGGTTTGGACAGTTGAGCATAGATTGCATGTGCCTGTTCGAAGGTCAGTAAAGACCTGTCTTGTTTTTCCAGCAGGCGACAGTATCTGAGCTTAGCCTCCTCATGTTGACTTTGTTGATAGTAACTGAGGGCGAGTGAGTAGTGTCCGATTCGTTCTGCGCGTTGACCTATCCTGAAAAGACATTTCTGTCGTCGATATTCAATCCAGTCGCAATCAATTGCATCAGGTAGTTGTCGGTAAAGCTGTTCAGGTTCTTCACAGGTGTCTAGTTGCTGCTCTATCTGAAAAAGCATCTGATAGGCGAGAATCTCATCTCGCTCTGTAAAGGGTTTGGTTTCGGGATTGAGATGAATAGGTTCATAGCGCTGTAAACCAAGCTCCGTCAAGATGAAAGCCGACCAGTCCTGATGTAGGTTGCCAAAAAACAAGAGTCGCAGACGATCAAACAGCCTTTCGCAATTGAGTTGGATGAGGTCGAAGGGTATTTTCGACCACCATTGTGATGGGCTACAAAGTCTGATCTGATCACTATGTTGTTTTAATTCCTCAATTAAAGTTGATTTCGTCAGTGACTTTTTCACAAGCAAACCATGTGATTGCAGAAGCTCGAAACATTCATCTTTGCGACAGACTTGAGCTAGATGTTCGAGAGTGAGCCGCGGATTTATTTCAATCAATCCGTTTAGGCTAAGCTGTTCTAAAGAGTGCTCTAGATGAGGAATTTCTGTGTATTGCAGCTGGTCAGAACGAAAGAGATTACCTTTTCTCATGATCATTCTGATGAGTAGTGCTTGAATGGTTTCATCAAGTGATAACAGCCTTTGTAACGCAATATGATCTTCATCAAAGAGTAAATGGCTGTAGTTTTCTAGACACAGATCAATCACTTGACGTGCGTTACGTAAGTAATATAACGGGTCCTTGAGTGAAGAGGGTTTGATCTGTATTGGTTTCATGATTAAAGATACGATTCTATTCTTTTACTAGACTGCCTAAAGTTGTAAAAATACATTTAAAAACAAGTTAAACTAATTGATTATGTTTGAAAAGTAGGAGGCTAAGATGACTCATGATGTTCAGGAAGATGCACCCGCTAGAGGTCGCCTAACCATCAGAACACTCGCGATGCCCTCAGATACGAACCCATCTGGTGATATTTTTGGTGGCTGGGTACTTTCTCAAATGGACTTGGCGGCGGGTATCTGTGCTGGTCAGCGTGCACAATGTCGCGTTGTGACAGTGGCTCTGGATGGTATGAGTTTTATTCGTCCGGTTAAAGTGGGTGACATTTTGGGTGTGTATACCGAAGTGTGTCGAGTAGGACGCAGCTCACTCGATATTCATGTCGAAAGCTGGGTAAGACGAGGCCGTATCGGGAAACGCGAGAAAGTAACCGAAGCGGTGTTTAAATTTGTCGCACTGGATGACGATGGTAAGCCGACCAAAATACCCGACATGACTGATTTGCCTCGTTATGTGGAAAGTGAAATCTAATCTTTTAATGATCGAGTAAGGGCTTTTATGCCAGTGTCAGATGGGCAGTTGATTAAATCTGAGAAGGAAATTCTGAGTATACTCAGCCGTCTGCGCGAGCGTGCCACGCCCATCACTATTCAGCCTGATGAGTCAGCTTCACAACTGACGACTTATATTGAGTCGATCTATCCTGAAAAACAAGAAATAGTGTTGGATTCACCTTTACCTGATTTTAGGCATTCACTCCTCCTCAATCGCTATCTGACACTGACAACTCGCTACAATGGCTGTTTGTTAACCTTGTCTGATGTCTTAATGACGGCCATTGCTGGAGATGAAGACAAACGTTACCGCATGGCTGTGCCTAAAGCAGTGCATTTACTGCAGCGTCGTCAAGCCTATCGTGCTCCTGTTAGAAGTTTATTGAGAATTGAAGCAAAACTTTTTCAAGGAGAGGAGCTTGTTCTTGCAGGACGGCTAAAAGACCTATCTACCGGTGGTTGTTGTATTGTGTTGGATAATAATCAATCCAACCTATTTGAAGACTTTACCAAAACCTATCTTTTGCAATTGGTTTTTCCGAATGGTGACGAGTTTTCGGTCAATGCTCAAGTGGTCAGAGCTGATTACAATGATGCCTCGCATCATACTGATGTTGGCTGTTTTTTCGTAGAAATTAGTCATCCTCAGGAACAGTTTGCTAACCGTGTGGTAGGTGATTTACAGCGAGATTTTATCGCGCATTCCAGAGGGAATGTACATGAAATGCCTGCGCTCTTTATGCCGCAAGTATCCGTCAAAAAAACAGCTTTAGAGGATGTGGTTGCAGTTGAAGAGCAAGTGGTTAAGGGGAAGACTCCGCTCAATCAAGAGATGAATGATCTACTAGCTGGGCAGGATGTTTTGCGTGTTTGGACTCCTGCTGCCCCTGTGGATATTAAAAAGGCTTATGCTTCAGCAGAGACCGTAATAAAAGCCTGTATTAATCACTTTAGAATTGATAAGGGGCTTCCAATTGAGCAGGCTAAAGAAGCTTGTGTTCATTTGCTCATGGCTTACAAGCAAGATCGTCAAGGATTGCTCATTTTAACTCGACCGCGCCACTTAGAAACCTACTTGATTGAACACTCTGTAAGCTATGCTATCGGTTTCGCTGATGTCGTCACCGCTCAATTCCCTGAGCATGCCAGTGACGAGTTGATTGAGAAAATCCTGTTGGGTGGATTATTACATAATATCGCTCAAGCATCCTTGCCAGAAGGATTGCAGCATTACGAGTTGTTAGTGACCGAGCAGGAGCGACAACAGCACGTTGATGAGTTGCATCGCATGATTCGACAACTTGAAGCGCTCAAAACCTTGCCGCATGAAACGCTTTGTATTGTGCGTGATTTTCATGAGCGTTTGGATGGCAGTGGTATTCCCAATCAAAAGAGGGATGAAGAGCTGAATCGCGTCAGTAAAATGGCATCGGCGCTTTATGCGCTCGAACGGCTTAGCCATATTTGGCATCAGCAGGAATGGTATTACCATCCACTACATGCTTTCAAACAGCTGATTGCTCAACCAGAACTTTACCACTTAACCAGCTTACGAGCGCTGTTTAAGCAATATGGTAAATTTCCTTTAGGGGCCGCCGTGCAGCTAAGTGATCAAACGCTGGCGCTGGTGATGAGACAGGACGATCAAGGTTACCCAACCTATGTTCGAGTGGTATACGATCTGACCTTTGATAGCTTGGTGCCACCGCGTGATATTTTGTTAACCGAAAGCTCTGGCATTCATGTTGAACGGGCAGTCAATCCCTTAAAGTATAAAATTGCCAGTAAGTTGCTGAGGTTATCGCTGAAAAGTTAAAAAACGCCCTGATCGAGTTATCAGGGCGTGCTTTTATTTAGCTCGGCTGTTTAGTCGTGCGAAGGTAGGGAAGTTTCACATCGATTTCACCGAAGCGCTCTTTGGCTTGCTCATCATTGAGTGACAGTGCCACAATCACATCTTGACCATTGACCCAATTAGCCGGTGTTGCAATGGGCACTTGGTAAGTTGCTTGTAGTGCATCTAGTGCACGCAATACCTCGGCAAAGTTACGACCTACAGACATTGGATAGGTCATTGAAAGTTGCAATTTTTTATCTGGACTAAAGATAAACACAACACGAACACTGGCTGAATCAGCAGCGGTTCTTCCATCCGGAAGGTAAGCGTTAGCTGGCAGCATATCTAGGGCCTTGGAGATGCTTAGATCATCATCTGCAATAATCGGGAAGCCCGCCTTAGCACCTGAAAACTTTTCGATATCAGCTTTCCATTCTACATGCTCTTCAACACCATCGACAGAAAGGCCGATTACTTTTGTACCGCGTTTTTCCCACTCTGCAGCTAACTGGGCGACAGCACCAAACTCCGTTGTGCAGACAGGTGTAAAATCTTTTGGGTGGCTAAACAGAATAGCCCAGCTATCACCGATAAAATCATGCAGTTTGAAGTTGCCCTGATCGGTTACAAGATCTAAGTTAGGTACAACATCATTAATACGTAGTGCCATTGTCATTACCTCATTTTGTGCTGTTGTTTATATGTATTTAACTTATATCATAGTAACTAATGGTTATATGTTATAAAAGTTTATTTGTTCTATGATTTTCATAGTTAATCTCTATGAAGATTAAAGCCTAGTAGTCTAGCTACGGTTTTGACTGGGGTTGACTCAATAAGTTTTCTGGCGAATCGATTTGTAGCATTTGTCCATGATGAAGCACACAAATCCGATCAGCCAGTTGAACGGCTTCATCAAGATCATGTGTCACCAAAACAATAGGTGTATTGATTTGTGTTCTAAGCTTGGCTAACTCTCGTCGCAGTTTTATACGTGTCATCTGGTCTACCGCCGAAAAAGGTTCATCCAGTAGCAGAAGTTTTGGATTACCCGCTAAAGCTCTTGCTAGAGCCACTCTCTGTTTTTGTCCACCCGACAGCTCATGGGGTTTCCTGTTTTCAAGCCCTGCCAGATTTACTTTGGCTAACCATTGGGTAGCAGTTGATTTAGCTATCTCCTTAGGGTGTCGAATCAGAGGCAGCATCACATTCTGTAGCGCACTTAAATGTGGGAAAAGGGCATAGCTTTGATAAACCATACCGAGTGAGCGCTTTTCAGGCTTGAGATAATGATCTTTTTCCGAGTCAAACCAGCATTCATGGTTACAATAGATCTGGCCTTTGATTGGCGTATACAGTCCCGCTAAACACCTTAAGAGTGTAGATTTACCACTTCCTGAAGGCCCTAAAAGTACCACCAGCTCTCCCGGCTCGATCGTCATGGCAAGTTTAAGTGGAATGTCACCTTGGGATTCGATATCAAAGCTTAGCCCTTGAGCAGTCATCAGTGTCGACTCCTCTGTTTAAACTGACCTAGACTTTGCAATAACAGCAAACTTGCAAAGGCCAAGCTCAACAGAATCAATGCCATTTGACCGGCGGCATCAAAGTTGAATGCCTGTACTTGATCATAAATCGCAATCGATAGGGTGCGTGTTTCACCTGAAAGATTGCCACCGACCATCAGTACAACACCAAACTCACCTAAGGTGTGTGCAAAGGTTAAAATGAAAGCACCGGCAATGCCTTGCCAAATCAAGGGGATCTCAACCCTCCAAAAGGCTTGCCAAGGATTCAGTCCACAGGTGCGTGAGGCATCTCGTAAATCTCGATCTATCGAGCTAAATGCATATTGAATGGGTTGTACGCTAAAGGGAAGGTTGGCAATCACCGAGGCAATTAAGAGTCCTTCAAAGCTAAAATTCAAAGTCTTATTGAACAGAGACTCCCACAGCCCGCCTAAAGGAGCCTGGCCTGAAAAAGCCACTAAAAAATAGTAGCCCAACACGGTGGGTGGCAGCACTAAGGGTAGGAAGATCAAACTTTGAATGATGGGGGTCCAAGGTCGTTGGCTCCACGCTAAAAAACGCCCTAGTGCGATGCCGATCGGCAGTAATACTAAGCTGGTTAACAAGGCTAAACGAAACGAGATATCGAGCGCTTGAAGCTCCATTATGGTACCCCAAATCCATATTGGCTAAGCAGGTTTTGAGCGATATCTGACTGCATAAACTGATAAAAATTCACCGCTGTTTGATTGGCATTTCGAATAAGCACCATCTTTCTCGAAGCGAGTTCGTGTTCTTCTGAAGGAATCAACCAAGTATTGATGGATAGATCATCTCGTAAAGCGATCAAGGGCCAAGCGACAATACCACTGTTAGCCGCACCAGATAAAACGAATTGCACAGACTGTGATGCGTTTTCACCATACACCAGAGTGCTTTGTACGGATGCCGTCTTGTCCCAGTGCTGTAACCAACTCATTGCTGTTATGCCATTAGGAGCATGTATTGGATTAGCAATCGCTAGACGATCCGAGGGGCGTTTAATTTCCTGCCATTCCTTAAGTGCTTCAACAGCAGAATCGGCCTGAATATCAAGACGGCTAATAAAGGCGATACGACCCAACGCGTAGATAACACCTGTACCACTGGTCTTGCCTTCTCTAATTAAAATGTCCGCATTTTCCTCGTTAGCCGACAAAAACACTTGGAAAGGCGCCCCTTGCCTGATCTGACTGGTTAACGTACCTGATGCTCCATAAGTGATGGCGATCTGCGCGTTAGGGTAGTACTGCCTGAATTGTTCCTCAATTATGGCCAACGCGGGTTGAAGATCTGCAGCAGCGGCAATTCTGACAAGTCCCTCAGCTTTAGCCGAGAAGCAAGTTATGAGCAATATTAGCAGCAGGGTAAGACGCATCTGGGTCTCTTTAGATACAAGATTAGAGTGAAGCCTAGAGATGTTACTCCGACCCCGTAGCATCATGCTATAGTTATTGAAAAGATGTCTTAAAAGGTGCTTCTTTATGAAAGGTATGGTGTTTACGGAATTCTTGGACATGGTTGAAGAAACCTTCTCAATAGATATGGTCGACGACATTATTGATGCCGCGAACCCTAAGTCTGGTGGTGCTTATACCAGTGTCGGAGTTTACGATCATCAAGAATTAGTAGATATGGTCATGGCCCTCTCTGAGCGTACAGAGATAGCACCAGAGGCTTTGGTAAAAGCATTTGGTCAACATTTGTTTAAAGTGTTTTTTTAAAAAGTACCCATCCTTTTTTAAGGATGTTAGTGACAGCTTCACGTTTTTGAGCAGTGTTGAAGATTTCATTCATCCCGAAGTGTTAAAACTATACCCTGATGCTCAATTGCCCCGTTTTGATTGCGAGCATGAAGGGGATACTTTAACTATGATTTACCACTCATCACGTCATTTTTCCGATTTGGCGGAGGGGCTTATCCTAGGTTGCGCATTGCATTATGGTGAAAATGTAGAGGTTAAACGAGAGTCGCTTGATGAAAACTCGACTCGTTTTCAAATCGTACGTTGTTAAGAATGCGACCTGATGACAGATACAATGCATGATATCGCAACGCTTGAAGCTCGATGGGCTAGACGTTTAGACCGAGAAAAGCGCGCGAGAAAAGAAGCTGAAGCGCTTCTCGAGGCTAAAAGTCTTGAGCTTTATCAGTCAAATCAAGCGCTTTTACAGTTGGCAAGTGATCTTGAAAATAGAATAGATCAGCGAACACAAGAGTTGTCTGAAGCACTCATGCAAGCCAAGAAAGCGACTCAGGCTAAATCAGAGTTTTTGGCCACCATGAGCCATGAAATTCGAACGCCACTTAACGGTGTTCTCGGAATGACGGAATTACTAAGGGCAACATCCATCACTCCTGAACAGAGCCAATATTTAAATACCTTGACCAGTTGTGGTCAAACACTGCTTTCACTCATCAGTGATATTCTCGATTTATCTAAAATTGAAGCCGGAAAGTTAGAGTTAGAAGCTATTCCCTTTAATCCAAAAGCATTAATCGATGATTTGATTGCGATTTTTGCAACTCAGGTTTCAGAAAAAGGGCTCTCGTTAAATCGAGCCATTGCATCGGATTTACCGCAACACCTGTTAGGCGATCCCACCCGTCTGCGACAGATATTTTTTAACTTGATATCCAACGCAATCAAGTTCACTCATGAGGGTGAAATTACCATTGGTCTAACTCAAGACCTTTCGGCCCCCGATGTCTGGCTAGCCTTTGTACAAGATTCTGGAATAGGCATCTCTGTCGAACATCGCGAACGCTTATTTAAGCCATTTAGTCAAGTGGACAGCACGATCACACGTAAATATGGGGGAAGTGGTTTAGGTCTGATTATCTCTAAGCATCTGGCTGAAGCGATGCAAGGTTCGCTCTGGTTAGACGATTCAACTGTTCGCGGTAGTCGTTTCTGCTTTTCTTTTACAGCAAGTAGACCTCAGTCCATTAATGTTGCCGATGCTAACGAAGAAAGCAGCATCGAAAAACTTCGCGACTTACGTGTTTTGCTAGTAGAGGATAACCCTGTAAACCAAATGCTTGTTAGAAAGCTGATGGAAAGATGGGTATAGTGTTGTTTTAGCTGAAAATGGTTTAGAAGCCATTGAACAGATTGAAAAGCATTATTTTGATTTGGTGTTGATGGATATGCAGATGCCAGTGATGGATGGCATTACGGCAACGCGAGTCATCCGTTCACGATATGATTTAAAGCAGCCTATCATTGTGGCACTGACCGCTAATGCTTTCTCAGAAGATCGTGAAAAGTGTGAGAACGCGGGCATGAACGGATTCTTAACCAAACCTATTAACTTAAAATCGTTAAAAAAACGAAATCTTACGTCATTACAAGGATAGATGTTACTCCGACCCCCATCTCTAACGCACCTTCGGCAGATCACTCCAGCGTGTAGTGTAGCAGGGTGATAAGTTTTCACGCTTCATCTGCCGGCTTTGCGAAATTCCATCTCTTGCGAAGGTGACTTGGCCCTTTCTCTGACGATTGATTTTGTCCAGTGTTGCCATCAGTTGTGTTGATCTTTCATCGACAGGTTGAACGTCAAATAATCCCTGCTGTGTGATGGATTTTTCATAAAAAGTCGCTGAGCATGACGCCAGCCTTCATAAAAGCATACCCGTCTTTCCAAATACCGCTGAGCAGATCGTTGGCGATACGGATGAGTTCGCGGGTATCACTGGAGGGTTGGGTGAGTGTTCTGGAAACGCTGTTGGAATACTGTGGTTGATTCTGATTAAACACGTTGGTGCGAAAAAAAACGGTCACCACTCCCGCATTCATCCCTTCATTACGCAATTTTTCGGCGACTTTGGTCATGTAGCTGCTGATCGCTTGCCGCATATCAGAAAGTTGTGTGATGCGCTGGCCGAAAGAGCGTGAAACGACAATCTGTTTTTTGTGCGGTGGATTATCATCAAAGGGAATACAGGCGATACCGTTAAGTTCTCTCACGGTTCGCTCCAGCACGACAGAGAAGTGCTTTCGAATCCAGGCAGGGTTAGCATCTGCCAAATCCAGTGCCGTCGAAATGCCCAGTTCATTGAGCCGCTTACCGATCCGCCTGCCGACTCCCCAGACATCGCCAACGTCGGTAATGGCCATTAAACGTCGTTGGCGTTGTGGATCCGTTAGGTCAACCACACCCCCTGTTTTTGGATATTTCTTGGCGCCTTGGTTCGCCAGCTTTGCTAGGGTTTTGGTGGTCGAAATACCTAGCAACAGGGGGATACCGACTTCTCGTTTCACGGTATCCACTACGGATCGTCCGAATGTATCTAGTGGCCCTAAGTTTTCCATTCCGGATAAATCCAGAAAGGCTTCATCAATCGAGTAAATAAATACACTCGGCGCTAAACGCTCAAGGGTGGTCATGACTCGATTGGAGATATCGGCATAGAGGGTGTAATTCGAGCTAAAGGTGATGACGCCATGCTCATCAATAATCTCTTCTATCTCAAATCGTGGTGCACCCATCTTGATACCGAGCGCTTTGGCCGGTGCATTACGTGCCACTGCACAGCCATCATTATTGGATAACACAATGCAGGGTTTATCGACCAGGTCTGGGCGAAACAACAACTCGGCACTGACATAAAAAGAGTTCATGTCGCATAAGGCATAGATCGGCATGCGTTACCTCGGCATGGCTCTCACAAGGTGTGTCACTACGCCAAAGAGTTGTAAGTCTGAACCTTCTTTAAACTCAATTGGTGCATACTGTCGATTTTGGGGCAATAGCCGCACTCGGGGCTTTAATGCCAGGGTTTTAACGGTGAAAGCACCATCAACCGCCGCTACCACGGTGTCGCCATGTTTTGGCTTAAGGGAGCGGTCTACCACTAAAATATCACCCGCATAGATACCGACTCCAGTCATTGAATCGCCATCACAGCGCACCATATAGGTGGAAGAAGGGCGAGGAATGCAGAGTTCATTGAGATCAAGGCGTGTATCTTCATAACCTGCCGCGGGACTGGGAAAGCCACAGGGAACGGATTCGCTAAAAAAAAGGGACGGCTGTTTCAGTGAGTGCGTCAACGTCAACCGGCCCTAACAGAGTGACGTACATACCTGACACCTAACTAAGTACTGTTTATATGTACAGTATAAGTAAGCTGGTCAGAAGGGGTAAATAGTTTTTTAGCACACAACAGTTTTTGAAAAGTAGATAACTGAATTGAGATGAAAGAGCCTATTTCATTTATGGAGTCAGCCAAGTCAGGTGTCCATTCTCGAATTTAGCGCGTCGATGCCCTTCACGATTCAGGCTTAACCAGTCAATTGATTGAATATTGAAATCGATGATACACAACTGGTTCTTATCTTCAGAGAGTCGCTCATTCGATGTCATTGGACTACTGGGTGCTTCAAAGCTCAGATAGTCCTGAGCACCTGCTGTATCACGCACTGTTTGCCAGACATGAATGGCTCTTTCTGGGTTTTGGCAAATTTTAGCAACAGCTTGTATGCGAAGTTGCCAGTTAAGCCTTGAGCACCAGAACACTATAGAGACGTTTGGGTGTTGCGATATTTGAAAAACTTTAGGACTTCGCTTATCGGTATAAATTGTCAATCGTTGTGCTTCTGGGGCAATCTCTCTTAAAACTACTGTACGAGCATCTGGCAAACCATCAGAAGATAATGTTGCAAGTGTCAGTGTTCGCCAACCATGTTGTCGATTTGAGATGGCACATTGAAGTTCATTCCAAATGTTAGATCGTATTGTTTCTAGTTCATTGTCGGATGAGTTCATTCTGTAAATAATCCCTTCAATAAATTGGTCCATCGACTCTTTACACAGTCGATGTTCTTCTTTAGCTAATTAGAAAATCATAGTAGTCTTTAAATAAATGATTTCAATGGATTGTTATGTATGGCTTCACCTAAAAGTTTAGTGCGACAACTTCATCAACACTGGGACATAATTGAGCACCTATGCCGCATATCACGAGATTTGCCGGTATTTGAACCATCCCGTGTTATTCGTGTTATTGAGCGCCTTGGTTCAAATGATCGTGAGATAGATCCCCGCGAAGTTCTTCGTGCACTTGTCTCAAATGATCTGCTTCAGACACTGGGGCGTTCAGATGATCTTCAGATCAACCCTTTGGTTTTGGACTTTGTTAGGGGCTTGACGCGAGAGCATGAATTAGGCTTGTCTGCAGTTTTGAAGGCTAGAATCGATGCAGTTAGAGATGCTACGCGTCTAGTTGAAGAAGGTATAGCCAAGGAAGAAATGGATAGCCTGCGAGACGGAGCAGTCCGCTTAGCCGAGTTATTACGTCAGATTTCGAGACAGCTTGATCAGGATCGTCATGCGATTATGGACCTTGCTGAAAAAGCAAAAGCCAGTGATGCCTCAGTTCCTATTGCCCGAAGATATCGGTCAGTACTTGATGCCTATGACCAATACGTTGAACCTATGAATGAGATGATGGATAGCGGACTGGGGTGGGACTTTTTATCCACACTTAGAAAGTGCTGTTCAGGTTTTAGATCGAGCAGAAGAATATCTTTCGGTTCGTGGAGCTCTCTATACGCAGCGCCTACAGTTAAGACATGTTTCTCAGCAAGCTAAAGAGTTGAGGCGTTTCGGACGGATAGTGGCACAACAGTGTGCTGATACTCTGTTGCCTTTGCGTGACGAAGCTCGTCAGCACAATACATTGTCAACCGCAGTCAGCGAGTTGTTGGGTCAGATACGCAAGCAAGGATTAAAACGTGTATACGCTAAAACTTCTTCAATTTGCCCGCTACCAGGTTGGCAAAGAACCCGAAGAGGGCGTTTGCAGTTGGGAGATGAAATTCTGGAATTAATGGCTCAGGCACGCAACTATGAGCCAGATGTTCAATCATTCCCAGAAGAAGTGACGGGCGATACAGAGAGTCTTCAGTTGTTTATGATTGACGAAAAACAATTAAAACTGGATTTGTTAGCCTCTTTACCCGTGAATAATCTAATGCTCTGGTTACAGAGCCGTTATCCAAAATTACCCGATGTGGTGATGCTTAGGGTTTATCATGACCTGGTTCGTGAATCAGATTGGCACAGCCAACTGCAGAGCGAACCTACTTCGACAGATCTTCAGCAGGTACGTGTCATCTATCACCCACACCATCTTTTTTCGGCAGAAACTCAGGGAATTAGTATCGAACATGACTGATGAAATTAACTTACAGAAGCTGACAGGATTGTCCGAACTCTTCAAGTTGTTCAATACGGGTAAACACCTTAATCGCTTGTCAGAGCCCTCTCTCTGGGTGGAGTTAGAGCAATCATTGCCCGCCTATAAAGCCATATTTGAAGCGTTAGGTTACGAGTTATTAGTGGATGGTCGGGGATTTGCGTGGTTTCACAACGACGAGATAAGTCCATCGGTGAGTGGTCAGTCACGACAACTGGCTTTGTTGTTCATGGTTATTTTTGATACTCAGGCGGATACCGGCTACTCACTGCAACGTTTTAGTGAATGGCGTATAGATCGCAAACTAATAGAGGTTGTGTTTGATCAGCATCAGGACCTGTTAGTGGCAGAAGGGCTAGACGTGGATGCGTTGATGACGCTCTTTGGTAAGGCTGAAACTTTCGGATTTATGCGTCAACAAGGGGACTATTGGGAGTTGCTACCTGCGGTTTGTCGATACCTAGATCATTTTGAAGCCTTAGCCAACCACCTGCGTGTGCAAAACAGTGAGTTGGTTGATGGTGAGATAGAAGATGATCTGTCAGATACAGGAGTAGCAGAATCATGATTCGTTATGGATTTCAACGATTGGTATTATTGGGTAGTGCTGGATATCAGCGTGCAGAATTGCCGCTTGATGATGCCGTTTCACTGATTGCCCCAAACAATACAGGGAAAACCAGTTTGATCAATGCGCTGCAGTTTTTATTGATTATCAATAAACAGCGAATGGATTTTGGTTCGCACGATGACAGCAAAACGCGACGTTTTTATTTTCCGAATAACAGTGCCTATATCTTATTGGAAGTGTCTTTGCCTCAAACGGGCACAGTGGTGTTCGGATGTGTCGGTAAAGGTGTTAGCTATGATTACGAATATTTTGCCTACAAGGGAGATCTGGTTGTCGAAGATTACCGCTTACCCGAAGGTCAAATTGTTCAGCAACCTCAGCTAATCAATCATTTGGCGACACGAGGACGAAGTGTCTATCGCTATGATGCCAGTGAGTTCGCCAAGCGAATTTACGGTGGCCGGCAAATTGAACGGAGATCAGAGCCTGATTTTACGGTGTTTAAACTTGAAAACTCTAATGATGCCCAAGTGTTCCAACAAGTGCTGACTCGAACGCTTCGTTTGGATAAGTTGGCTTCAGCAGACGTTAAAAAATATCTATTACAAATTTTTCGACGCGATTTGCCTGATCGACATATTAATTTTAAGCAAGTATGGGACGAAGCCTTTCATGATGTGAATGCCGATCGCGCACAGTATCTGGCGGCTAATACACAATTGGCAATCATTCAAAAGATGGAAAGTGTTTATGAAGCTCGACTGTCTTTGCGAGGAAAACTATTAGTTTGGCGAGAAAGAGTCAATGACGGCTTGTCTCAATGGCAGGGTTACTTTACTCAGCAGATAACAGTCTTAACCGAAGAGGAAAGGTTACTCGAAAAGCAACAGAAGGAGCAGACTGACCGAATTAAAGTGTTATCGCGAAGTCAGGCTGATTTGGAAAGTGCTATAGCACAACTGAAAGTGGCTGAGGATGAGCAGAATCAGCTAGCGCGCCGGTTTGAGCTGGTACCAAATCGTGCTGTTTTGGAAACCCAGTTGGAAGCCATCAAAAATGAGCTTTATCGCGTTTCCGCCATTTTGCAACAAACTGACGGCAGAACGGTGACCACCATCGAACGAGCGCTCAATCGAGATAAGAATCGACTAGAGACTTTAAGGCAACAAAAGACAAATTTGGATGACAACCTCTATCGGAGTCTAAGTGAGCATTTATCTGCAGAAGATTTGGACCGGCTTAACCGTGTGCTGAGTGAGCAGGTGATGGTGCTGAGTAGCAAAGATTTCAGCATTGATCTAACAGAGCTAAAACAGGTATTAGCAACGGCATCGATTGATAAGGTTGAACTGGCTGGTTTATCCCTACGTGTCGCTGAATTGCAGTCTGGGCATAAGCAACTAACCGAGGCCGAGCTAGACGAACAAATATCTGATACTGAACGTGAACTGATGAATTTGGAATCACAGCTTGCTGCTGCAAAGTCGATGGAATCCACTCGTCAGAAAAAGCGGACGCTTGAAAATGAAGTTCAAGAAGCTCAGCATGCTTTGTCTGAGTTTGATCGGTTGCAGTGTCTCCTTGATGCTGCTCCTGAGCGTGAAAGGGAGCGTCTAGAAAAAGACAAAGCGCTGAGTGATATAAACGATGAACTTGCGCGCTTCAGTGAAAATTCCGAAAAACTTCGTCAGAAGCGAGAACAGGTGATTGATCAAGTTAAACAGCTTCAGGATAAACACGGGAAAATTGATCGATTGCGAAATAATCGTTTAGACCTCTCTGATGATTTCAGTTATTTGAAAGAGCTTCCGCATCATCCTTGGCTTGCCGAAGAGGTATGGCCGCTGGATAATTTGGCAGACAATATGAGAACCTTTCAGCAAGACTGTCAAAAATTACATCAGTTAAATAGCGAGTTACGTACTGGAATCCATGAGTTGCATGCCGGTGGGCTAACACGCTTTCAGTATAGTGATACCGAAGATCAGGAACTTAAACGTATTATTGAATTCAGTCACCAGCTACCGCAAGAGCGCGAAGCGTTAGAGAAGAAAGCACGAAGTGCTGTAGTGAATGTAACCGCAAGTCTAAGAGAGTTGTGCAATGGATTACTGACTTTCCAGAGTAAGATGCGTGAGTTTAATCGTTTGATAGGCCACCGAAGACTGTCGGATCTTAAAACTTTTAAAATTGAAGCCGAGGATGAACTGCACTTAGTCGAGGCGATCAATGTACTAATTTCTAAGGCAGAACAAGTAGAATCCGGCGATAGTTTTGAACTATTTAATCAGGATAGTGTGCTTGATGACATCACTCTGGACAGGGCAAAGCAGATTTTGATTGAAGAGGGTAATGCACGACAGGGACTTAAGGTAGATGATCTTTTTCGTCTAGTTTTTGTGGTTGGTAAAATTGATAATGAAGCTGAAACCTTGAAGATATCGATAGTGCCGCATCTAATGGTACTGTGTTGATGGCTAAGTTGGTCACTGGATTGGCCATGCTCTATCTGATGCAAGATAAACGTCACAAGCTTCATGCTATTTGTTATCTGGATGAGGCGTTGGCGCTCGATGGTCGAAATCAGGCCAGTCTGATTGAGACTGCGCATGAATTTGGTTTTTTCATTGATTTTCGCTTCACCCGCTCCACTTACAACAGTGCGATATTGTGTACCTATCCATCACAGTAATGGCGCTAATCACATTAGCAGAGACAGTTGGCAGATATTGGAGCCAATCGAAACTGAGGGGGTTAGGTAAACTAATGAACCCAACACTCCAGTCAGTACTTTTGCGTCTTCTACAAGCCGAGAACCAGCAGCTATCACTATCCCAGCTTACATCCGGTCAGCGCAAGTCACTTGAAGATTTTGGCATTCGTACTGGGGCAGTTATACAACAACGTCTGGGTCGAGATCTGTATACCGTATTCTGAATAGAGCGGTTTTAGAACAGCATTTAGCCGATATGGGGTCTAGAGTTGAACCAGAATCTCCTGTGCCCCAGCGAGCTATAAATATTTTACGTCAACGCTCCAGTAAATCGGGTCAGCACGCACATTCGCAAACATATATACTGTCAAAAGGTGTCAATGGCGTTACTTGGATCAGAGATGATGGTGAGATACTGTATCTAGATCGTCAAACTCAGCGCCAAGGAGCGGGCGTGATAACTCTGGGTGTCGTGGGTAAAGATGATTGGGTCACCGAAGGTACGCTTTGGCTGGTGGAAAATCAGGCTGTGTTCGATAATTTGGATTGGTTGCCTGATAACAGTCCAGCAACGATTATTTGGTATAGCGGGCAACTACAAAACTCTATAGTTGAATGGTTAGCTAAACGGCAACGAGCTTCTAGTGTTTTGATTTTTCCAGACTATGATGGTGTTGGATTACAAAATTATTTAAAGCTCAAGCTACGATTGAAGCATCAGCTTCGATTATGGCTAATGCCCAGTTGGATGAAAAAATTGAAGCAATATGGAAATAATCAGTTATGGAGAAACAGCGCTAATGAGTTTGAGTCAGCCGCAGAGCAAATCCTGACCTATGCTGACTTTGATGAGCCTGAGGTTTTTGAATTAATAATGGCGATGCAAAAAACAGGATTGGCACTTGAACAGGAAGCAGTGTGGTTGTTCGCGTTATTGTAATGGATTTTTATGGAAGTTACCCTGAAAGGTAGGTTGATTTGCTCCTAACCGATACTGAAATTGAGATCGCAGAAAAGGCGCTTGCGTTTGCCAAGAATAATAGAACCCGAATCTGCAGACGATTAACAGACATAAATATGTTTCCTCCGGAAGAGTCACCTGTTTCCGTATTCATGAGTGGTTCCCCGGTGCTGGAAAAACTGAAACGTCGAAGGAGTTGGTTTCGTCATTAGCTCAGGATCAAGGTGGAGTGCTTCGCTTAGACCCTGACGACCTTCGAGCTGAGTTTGAAGAATACCATGGTTCCAATTCATATTTATTTCAGAAAGCGATAAGTGTTCTAATTGAAAGGGCTTTAGATTATGTATTCAGGAATAATCAAAGTTTTCTGTTGGATGGTACATTATCAAGCTACGGGGTTGCTGAAAAAAACATTCAAAGGTCAATTAACAAAGAGAGAGCTGTCTTGATCATTTTTGTTTATCAGCGACCAGAACTGGCTTGGCAGTTCGTTAAAGCAAGAGAAAAGCTGGAAGGAAGACGAATTTTACCAGAGCATTTTATTGATCAGTTTTTTGGTTCACAACTAGTCGTAGATGTATTGAAGGAAAAATTTGCAGACAAGATACAGGTTGATCTATTGATTAAAGACAATGATGGTTTGACTGCGTCTTATCAGAGTAATATCGATCGATTGAAACCTTGTCTCAAAACGCACTATACTAGAGATGAGCTAGTTGATATTGTAAGAAAACTCTAAATAACAGGTGTGTAAGTGACTGATAAATTAGTTAAAAAAGAGATATCTTCTCCTTTATCAGACTTTGTGAGAAATATGTCTCAAAAAGACAAAGAAAAGCTGTATAAAAAAGCGATTGCTGCTGCATCAGTATCTCAGCTAATGGTGATAGAGAAAGCTAACTCAATCGCCACCTATTAATTTTTACCTAAGAGTCATAGGCAGATCCTATCAGTTTTACCTGATCTAAACTGTAAACTTATCATTTTTAGAAGTCGTATCCTTAGATTAGTGCTCTAGGGGCTAACTGGAACTCACCGTGCTTTCGGTAAATCACTCCAGCGTGTAGTGTAGCAGGGTGATAAGTTTTCACGCTTCATCTGCCAGCTTTGTGAGATCCCATCCCGAGCAAAAGTGACTTGTCCTTTTTTCTGACGATTGATCTTGTCCAGTGTTGCCATCAGTTGTGTTGATCTTTCATCGACAGGTTGAACGTCAAATAATCCCTGCTGTGTGATGGATTTTTCATAAAAGTCGCTCAGCATCACGCCTGCCTTCATAAAAGCATAACCATTTTTCCAGATACCGCTGAGAAGATCGTTGGCGATACGGATGAGTTCGCGGGTATCACTGGAGGGTTGGGTGAGTGTTCTGGAAACGCTGTTGGAATACTGTGGTTGATTCTGATTAAACACGTTGGTGCGAAAAAAAGACGGTCACCATTCCAGCATTCATTCTTTCATTGCGGAGCTTTTCAGCGCCTTGGTCATGTAACTACTGATCGCTTGTCGCATGTCAGACAGTTGCGTGATGCGCTGGCCAAAGGATCGCGAAACGACATCTGTTTTTTGTGCGG
>JAJOJN010000080.1 GCA_021208565.1 Nitrincola sp. | reverse complement strand
CGAAACCCCTGATCTCGGGTGGTCTTAAAACTAAATAAAGTATCGTTCCAGTGCTGCACTTCTAAAACAGTTTCTGTACGTAAAATTCGCCATGAGTCATTGTCTCGTATCTGTAAAAACGATGAGCTTACTCTATCTCATTCAGGCATATAATATAAAAGAATTATTAGAATTATTTTTATAACCAAAACAAATATATCACTACGCTTTTATTTAATCTTAGCCTACTATAAAGTAAATCAGTAAAACTTAAATCAGCCTTATCTAAACAAGGAGCGCAATATGAACTTAGACGTTAATGTAGGCATGATCGACAAAATCGCAAGAATCAGCGTAGGGACTCTTTTGGTTATCTTAGCGATTATGGGTACGGGAACACCCTGGACATGGATTGGCATAGTGCCGATTATTACTGGATTGGCGGGTAGATGCCCAGCTTATTCACTGTTCGGCATTAATACTTGCAACATAGGAAAAAAATAAGCCCAACCAGTGGGCTTAATAAAACATGAGCGCCTTGAAAGCGCTCATGTGTTCTCAAACGCAGGGTAAAAACTTAGAAGGTATCACCTGGAATACGTACCCAGCCTTCCATCAGCACACGAGCACTGCGACTCATCACTGCCTTAGTCACTTTCCACTCGTCTTGCTCTAAGGTAGCCGCAGCACCCACGCGCAAAGTTCCAGAAGGATGACCAAAGGTTACTGAATCACGCTCAACACCACCCGCAGCCAGATTAACTAAAGTGCCTTTCACTGCAGCTGCTGTTGCGATCGCCACAGAAGCGGTACCCATCATGGCGTGATGAAGCTTGCCCATCGACAAAGCCCGTACGCAGATATCGATCTCTTGTTCAGAAATCTGCTTACCGCTGGACGCTTCATAAGATTTAGCAGGTGAAACAAACGCAATCTTAGGCGTATGTTGACGAGCAGCGGCTTCAGAAACATCCTGAATCAGCCCCATCTTCACGGCACCATAAGCGCGCATCGTCTCAAACTTTTCCAATGCCGCCGCATCGGAATTAATATCCTTTTGCAGCTCGGTGCCGGTATAACCTATCGCATCCGCATTCACGAAAATTGTTGGAATACCCGAGTTGATCATGGTGGCCTTAAACGTACCGATTCCGGGTACTTCAAGATCATCCACGACATTACCCGTTGGGAACATCGACCCTTCACCGTCGGCGGGGTCCATAAACTCGATCACCACTTCAGCCGCTGGAAAGGTCACACCATCCAATTCAAAGTCACCGGTTTCCTGTACTTCACCATTGGTGATAGGCACATGAGCGATAATCGTTTTACCAATATTTTTCTGCCAGATGCGAACCGTACAGATACCATTTTCAGGAATACGCGATGCATCGACTAAGCCTTTACTGATCGCAAAAGCACCAACAGCAGCGGTAAGATTGCCGCAGTTACCTGACCAATCGACAAAGGCTTTGTTTATCGCTACCTGACCAAACAGATAATCAACATCATGGTCTGACTGCTCACTTTTCGCCAGAATCACGGTTTTAGAGGTACTGGAAGTCGCAGCCCCCATACCATCGATCTGCTGACCGTAAGGATCTGGACTACCGATCACACGCTGTAAAATCTTATCCCGCGCCTCACCCGGCACCTGTGCTGCTTTTGGCAGATCAGTCAGGCTGAAAAACACACCCTTCGACGTACCACCACGCATATAAGTGGCGGGAATTTTAATCTGAGGAACATTAGACATAACATGTCTCCATTAAAAATCATCGCGCCAGAGTACTAGCGCGACGAGGGTGCGGGGACGTGTCTGGTTGGACCGTCTGTTGCCATGGATGGCAACAGCGAGCCCCCATGGACGGGTTTACGGCGTGTCCAAACGGACATGCCCCGCACCCTAGTGATAGTCGAAGTTACGCCGCGCCTTCTAAGAAGTCTTGGGCGAAGCGTTGGAGGACGCCACCCGCTTGATAGACGCGAACTTCCGCAGCGGTATCTAAGCGACATAGCATCGGTACTTTGACCTGCTCACCATTTTGACGGTTGATGACCAGTGTCATGGTACCGCGTGGAGCCAATTCGCCTTCAACATCGTAAGTTTCAGTACCATCGAGGCCAAGAGTCTTACGGGTTGTGCCTGGCTCGGAACTGAAGAGGTAGTACACCCATACCGATAAGGTTGGTACGGTGGATACGTTCAAAACCTTCTGCAGCAATGACTTCAACACCCGCTAGACGTACACCTTTAGCCGCCCAGTCACGTGATGAACCCTGACCATAGTCAGCGCCAGCAACGATGATGAGGTTTTGTTTGCGGTTCATGTAGGTTTCAATCGCTTCCCACATGCGCATCACTTGACCTTCTGGCTCAACACGCGCCAAAGAACCCTGTTTCACTTGACCATCGACAACTGCCATTTCATTGATCAGTTTCGGGTTAGCGAAGGTAGCACGTTGTGCGGTTAAGTGGTCGCCACGGTGAGTCGCGTAGGAGTTAAAGTCTTCTTCCGGAACGCCCATCTTGTGCAGGTATTCACCCGCCGCACTGTCCATCATAATCGCATTAGAAGGCGATAAATGGTCGGTGGTGATGTTGTCAGGCAGAATCGCAAGAGGACGCATGCCTTTCATGGTGCGCTCGCCTGCCAAGGCACCTTCCCAGTATGGAGGACGACGGATGTAGGTCGACATTGGACGCCAGTCGTAAAGTGGGCTCTTCGCCTCTTCGCCACGATCCAGATCAAACATCGGGATGTAGATCTCTTTGAACTGTTCAGGCTTCACGCTGGAAGCAACAATCGCATCGATCTCTTCATCACTTGGCCACAGATCTTTCAGCGTGATTGGGTTACCGTTTTGGTCAGTTCCCAGAACATCTTTTTCAATATCAAAACGAACGGTACCGGCAATCGCGTATGCCACAACTAATGGAGGTGAAGCCAGGAATGCTTGCTTCGCATAAGGATGGATACGACCATCGAAGTTACGGTTACCCGATAAAACTGCTGTAGCGTATAGGTCGCGGTCGATGATCTCTTGCTGGATCACAGGATCGAGCGCACCGGACATACCGTTACAGGTGGTGCAAGCATAAGCCACGATACCAAAACCAAGTTTTTCAAGCTCAGGCAGTAAGCCGGCTTCTTCCAAGTACAAGCGAGCCACTTTAGAACCTGGCGCGAAGGAAGATTTCACCCAAGGTTTACGCACTAAGCCCAGTTCGTTGGCTTTCTTGGCCAACAAGCCTGCTGCAACCACGTTACGTGGGTTAGAGGTGTTGGTACAAGACGTGATCGCAGCGATAATGACGGCACCGTCTGGCATTAGGCCCTGCGCTTCTTGAGCACGAGCGGCTTCGAGATTGCCAGCAATACCCTTAGCTGCTAATTCAGAAGTAGCTACACGTGCGTGAGGGTTAGAAGGACCTGCCATGGTGCGAGTGACGCTGGATAGGTCAAACTTCAATACACGTGGGTATTCTGCTTTGACTAGGCTATCTGCCCACAAACCTGTCGTTTTGGCATAGTTTTCAACCAACTCAACCTGCTCAGGTTCACGACCGGTCAGTTTCAAGTAATCGATAGTTTGTTCATCGATGTAGAACATCGCTGCCGTAGCGCCGTACTCTGGCGTCATGTTAGAGATGGTTGCGCGGTCACCGATTGACAGGCTTGCAGCACCTTCACCGAAGAACTCAAGGTAAGCACCTACAACACGCTCTTTACGCAAGAACTCAGTTAGGGCTAAAACGATATCAGTTGCGGTGATGCCTGGTTGACGCTTGCCCACTAGCTCTACACCGACAATGTCGGGGAGACGCATCATTGAAGGCAGACCTAGCATCACGGTTTCAGCTTCCAAACCACCGACACCGATCGCGATAACACCTAAGGCATCTACGTGTGGTGTATGAGAGTCAGTACCAACACAGGTATCAGGGAATGCCACTCCATCACGCGCTTGGATCACTGGAGACATCTTCTCTAGGTTGATCTGGTGCATGATACCGTTACCGGCTGGAATCACATCAACGTTTTTGAAGGCTGTTTTGGTCCACTCGATAAAGTGGAAACGGTCTTCGTTACGACGATCTTCAATGGCACGGTTTTTCTCGAAAGCATCGGGATCAAAGCCAGCGGCTTCAACCGCTAAGGAGTGGTCAACAATCAGCTGAGTAGGCACAACCGGGTTGACCTTAGCTGGATCACCGCCCTTCTCCGCAATCGCATCACGCAGACCTGCCAAGTCAACCAACGCGGTTTGACCTAGAATGTCATGACACACTACGCGAGCTGGATACCAAGGAAAATCCAATTCTTGCTTACGCTCAATCAACTGCTTCAACGAAGCGGTTAGATCTTCTGGTTCGCAACGACGCACTAATTGCTCAGCCAATACACGAGACGTGTAAGGTAGAGTGTCGTAGGAACCGGGTTGAATCGCTTCGATAGCGGCACGGGTATCGTAATAATCTAGCTTCGTGCCCGGAAGCGGTTTACGGTATTCTGTATTCATTATGGCTCACCATTAACAGGGTTGGCTGCTTAACTTAAGTCGTGTAGTTCAGGGAGTGGTAGAGATACATGACTGAACATTTCACTCCCTGTATAGCATTAACTGCGCTCAGCAATAGGCGGAGTTGGACGACACTCTTCACCCACATAGTTCGCGCTTGGGCGGATGATCTTGCCATCGATGCGTTGCTCAATGACGTGAGCACTCCAGCCCGATGTGCGCGAAATCACGAACAGAGGTGTGAACATATCTGTCGGTACACCCATCATGTGATAGCTCACTGCTGAGAACCAATCAAGGTTCGGGAACATCTTTTTCAGATCCCACATCACTGACTCTAAACGCTCAGCGATGTCGTACATCTTGGTATTGCCCTGCTCTTCAGAGAGTTGCTTCGCGACACGCTTGATCACTTCGTTACGTGGATCCGATACCGTGTAAACAGGGTGACCAAAACCGATGATCACTTCCTTACGACCGACACGTTCACGAATATCCGCTTCTGCATGATCAGGATTGTCATAACGCTTCTGAATTTCAAACGCTTCTTCGTTTGCACCGCCATGTTTTGGACCGCGCAAAGCACCGATTGCACCCGCGATGCAGCTGTAGAAATCGGAACCTGTACCGGCAATCACACGGCTAGTAAAGGTAGAGGCATTGAACTCATGCTCAGCATAGAGAATCAAAGAGGTATGCATCGCACGAACCCAAGACTCACGCGGTTTTTCACCGTGCAACAGGTGCAAGAAATGACCGCCAATTGAATCGTCATCAGTTTCCAGCTCAATACGCTTACCGTTGTAAGCATAGTGATACCAGTAAAGTAGCATAGAGCCCTGACACGCCATCAACTTGTCGGCAATGTCACGTGCGCCAGGATGATTGTGATCATCTTTCTCTGGCTTAACACATCCCAATACCGAAACACCGGTACGCATCACATCCATCGGATGTGCAGAGGGGGGTAACTGCTCCAGTGCTGTTTTAACCGCTGCAGGTAAACCACGTAGTGATTTCAGCTTAGTTTTGTAAGCATTTAGCTCTGCCTGATTTGGCAACTTGCCATGAACCAGCAAATAGGCAACTTCTTCAAACTCACAAGACTCAGCAAGGTCAAGAATGTTGTAACCACGATAGTGAAGTTCGTTACCATTACGACCAACGGTACACAACGCCGTATTACCCGCAGCAGTACCCGACAAGGCCACGGATTTCTTCGGCTTAGGCAGCGTGGAATTATTCTCGGACATGATTGACTCCTCTAAAAACAGGTTACTTATTTTTACCTTGAGCGAACAACTGATCTAACTTCTGCTCGAAATCGTGGTAGTTCAAGAAATCATAAAGTTCCATACGGGTCTGCATGGTATCGACAACCGCTTTCTGATCGCCATCATCTAACAAATGCTGGAATACATTCAGAGCGGCCTTGTTTGCAGCACGGAAAGCAGACAGTGGGTAAAGCACCATGTTGCACCGTTTTCAGCCAGTTCTTTCTTATTGAACAGTGGTGTCGCACCAAACTCAGTGATATTTGCAAGAAGATGAGCACCATTAATGCCATCAGCAAAGGCCTTGTAATCTTCTAGGGTGTGAACCGCTTCTGCGAAGATACCGTCAGCACCGGCTTCCAAACAGGCTTGTGCACGCTCAACAGCGGCATTCAGGCCTTCCATTTGGAACGCATCGGTACGTGCAATAATGAAGAAATCATCATCGGTTTTAGCATCGACAGCGGCCTTAACACGATCCACCATCTCTTGCAGAGAAACGATCTCTTTGTTTGGACGGTGACCACAACGCTTTTGTTGAACCTGATCTTCTAGGTGAACAGCGGCTGCACCGGCTTTGATCATCTCTTTAACGGCACGAGCCATGTTGAAGGCACCACCCCAACCGGTATCGATATCCACCAACAAAGGGGTTTCAACCGCGCTAGTGATACGACGCACATCTTCTAACACGTCGTTCATGCTGGTCATACCCAAATCAGGTAGACCGTAAGACGCGTTTGCAACACCACCACCAGAGAGGTAAATCGCTTGATGACCAACACGCGTTGCCATCATTGCATGGTAAGCATTGATAGTACCGACGATTTGAAGCGGATTATTTTCTTGCAGGGCTTTACGGAAGCGCGCGCCGGCAGACAGTTGATTAGCCATTTTTTTTCCCCTTTGGTTTCAGTCTTTTGGTTCAGTTTGTTTTCAATGTTACGACGAGCTGCGCTGATATGGCGGCGCATCAATAACTCAGCCAACTCGGGATCACGTGCATCAATGGCATCGATAATCTGTCGATGCTCTTTAAGAGCACGTTTCGGACGAGAGCTAGAAACACTGAACTGGTAACGGTACATGCGTACCAAGTGATAAAGGTCAGCACCTAACAACTCCAAGAGTTTGGAGTTTTTACTGCCCTGTACAATGCGGTAATGGAAATCTAGATCACCTTCTTTCTGGAAGTAGGAGCTCCACTCTTCCTCTTCAACCGATTGCTCGTGTTGATCAAGCAAGGCTTTTAAGGAAGCGATCTCTTTATCCGTCATATTCTCAGCCGCTAGACGACATGCCATGCCTTCTAGCGCTTCACGCACATGGTAGATTTCGATCAACTCATGTGCACTTAATTTGACCACGCGAGCACCCACATGCGCCTTTCGCTCGATCAATCTCAGTCCCTCAAGACGACGAATCGCCTCACGCAGAGGGCCTCGACTGATGCCGTAGATTCGCGCAAGCTCTGGCTCGCTAATTTTGTATCCTGCGGGTAGTTCACCTTTTACGATGGCCGTGACGATCTGTTGACACACTCGATCAGCAAGGGTGCGAGTCATCGGTTCGAGAGGCAGAATATTATCTTTGTCTGACATGTTACGCCTTTAAGATTGTCGACAATATTTATAGAAACCAACCTTACATAGCCAAAAAGGCCGCGTCAACAGACTTTTTCTTAAAATCTGTCAACACTAGACAAAAGTATATTGGTTTTTGACGCTTTAGTTTGCCAGATAGCGCTGCATCTCTTGATTCATGATGCGAGCGATCTGACGCGGCTTCTGGAAAGGTAAAGAATGATCGGTACCGGGCACTAAAAAGTAATGCCAATTCGGTAAAGTTGTAGCCAGATCTGCATGCAGTTGATGCATTAACTCAACACTCTGCCCGCCAATAAAGCTAGACACATCACCTTGAGCGGCAATCAGCGCGCTTCTATCCAAGGACCGGATGCCATGGCTTACCGCATCTAATGCAAAAGCAAACCCCAACGGGCGGTAGGCTAAGCGACTGATGGCCATTTGATCCGCTTGCTCTGTCGTTCGACGATTCGGAGAAATCGTATCCAGAAACTGCTTCACTCCCGTGTTGACATCTTGCCCACGCAGCAAGTCGGCCGCTTGGCTGTATTTATCCCTAAGAAGAATCGTTTCTTCCATACAGATACGATCCAACAAGGCTGACTCTAATAGAAATTGCTTACCCACACGATCAGAGTATTGCTGCTTATATAACATGCTGACCAAGCCACCTAAGGAATAACCGCCCAAGTCGAAATAATCCCAATGCAGATGGTTAACCAGTGCGCTCAGATCTGACACAAGATTCATCAAGGTAAACGAGTGCTCTTGTTGATCAGGATAGCAACTCTCGCCGGCACCACGCTGATCCAAAACCAAGACGCTAGACCATTGCTGCAAGAACGCCACGAGCATTTCCCAGGTATCTTTTCCGGCAACACCAGCACCATGAACCAGCACTAAACGACGCTCAGGCAGATCATTACGCGTATAGAGTCGGTAGCGCAAATGCTGATCAGGTAATACAAGGGTTTCTATCTGACAATGGAAAGGATGTTTCATGCGCTCTCTTAAAATCAAAAAAATGGTTTGGGTATTAAGCCACTTATTCAGACTCGCCAGCCTCTTAACAGACAGGTAGAATCTGCTTTTTTCATTACCGGTGTCGACAGTGGTCAGTTATTATCCTCTACCCTACCCTTTAATTGCCAGTCAGGTATTTGAACAGCTTCGCCCCCTTGGGCACGCTTTGATTTTAGATAGCTGCTATCCAGAGAGTCAATTCGGACGCTACGACATCATCACCGCCGCTCCCAGCAAACTGGCACGCTTGTCGAAACTGGGGGTCGAAGTCAAAGAAGCAGACTCTGGTTGGACAACCGTTAATTGCGCTCCTTTTGAACTTCTGCAACACTGGCTGGATCAATTAGAGTGCAAGTCACCTACTAAACCACCTTTTAATGGCGGTCTGATCGGTTATTTTAGCTATGATTTGGGCAGGCACTTTGAGCGCCTCCCCTCACAGGCGATTGACGATATTGATTTGCCCGATTTTCAGGTTGGACTCTACCCTCAAGCCGTTATTATCGATCATCAAACCCAACAAAGCTGGCTTGTCAGCCACCCTGACGCTGAGCCAGATACCGTTGATCAATTTAAAAATTGCCTAGCAAACTCTGAGAGTGACACACCAGCGGGATTTGAGCTAACAGAAGCGTTTAGCAGCAACGTCTCTGAAGCACAGTATATATCTGCATTACAAAAAGTTCAGGACTACATCATCGCGGGTGATTGCTATCAGATTAACTTCGCTCAGCGCTTTAGTGCAGGTTACGCAGGCGACCCATGGCAGGCTTGGAAACAGCTAAAACAGGTAGCACCCACCCCTTTCTCCGCCTACATAGATTTAGAAGAGAACGCCGTACTTTCCTTGTCGCCGGAAAGGTTTTTATTCTGCAACCCGCAAGGTCAGGTGGAAACACGCCCTATCAAAGGCACCCGTCCTAGAGGCAAAACCTCTGCAGAGGATAAAGCAAACGCTGAGGACTTAGTGACCTCCGAAAAAGATCGCGCTGAAAATGTGATGATCGTCGATCTCCTTAGAAATGACATCAGCAAAGTCTGTCAACCGGGCAGTGTAAAAGTGCCTGAACTTTTCAAATTAGAAAGTTACCCCAATGTACATCATCTCGTCAGCAGTATCACAGGACAACTTGAATCCAACCACTCGCCTCTTGATCTATTGAAAGCTTGCTTTCCGGGGGGCTCTATCACAGGAGCACCCCAAGATTCGCGCGATGGAAATTAATTGATGAACTTGAACCCCACCCGCCGATCACTTTTACTGCGGCTCCATTGCTTATATGAGTGCCTGCGGGCAAATGGATAGCAGCATCACTATTCGCACGCTGGTGTGCTACCAACAGAAAATACACTGCTGGGCAGGCGGTGGCATCGTTGCGGATTCTGTTACCCAAGCCGAATATGCTGAAACCTTCAGCAAAGTGAACAATCTTCTGAAAAAACTTGAAGCGTCGATTGGGAAAAAAACAGAAACATGAACTAAAATCTATTAATCGATAGCGCAGCATTCAGAAGATGTTTTAAACTTAATACCAAAGTACTAGAATAGCACCTTTTCCTTAAACTTTAAGCATAACAAGGAAGGTCGTCGGCAGAGGTTTGCCAGTTACCTAAACTAGGAGCCTCGTCATGAAACTTAGCTTTCAATCCAAACTTCTCTTTTCTGTTCTTGCTTTACTGCTGATTGCACTTATTTCACTTAGCTCACTCTCCTACCGATTACTTAATGCAGAAGTCACGCAAGCGGTTCAAAGTGAAATAAACAACACACTTCGCAATGCTGAAACCTATGCACTGGGGTGGCTGGACGCAAAATCAGACCTCATCTCTAGCCTAAGTGACCAGTTACCCAGAGAGCGTTTTGCTGCCGAAGAGCTCCTCACTTACGTTCGACAGGCCGGCGGTTTTGATCTGGTCTATGTTGGCACCTCTACGGGGGAGATGTGGCAATCTCAACCTGCAGCTGATTTACCAGCAGACTATGACCCAAGAACCCGTCCATGGTATCAACAGGCCAGACAAGAAGGTAAATTAGTGGTTACACCGCCCTATGCCGATGCAGGCACCGGAGAGATGATTATCTCCCTAGCTAACCCCTTAAGAAATGGTGATCAAGGCGTTATAGGTAGCGATATCAGTATTAATTCAATTGTGGAAGAACTGTTATCCATTGAGTCTCGCTGGACATCACAACTCTGGATGCTTGATGGCAATAATCAGATTATTGCTCACCCAGACAGCCAACGGATTCAACAAAGTATCACTCAGTTTTTACCTAATTTTAGTGTACCGAGAAATCAGCAAGTTATTGAGGTCAATTACAATAACGACGTTTGGCTCATGTCTTCTGCTTATATCGAACAAGCTGACTGGACCTTTCTGCTATTGGTAAAGAGAAGTGATGCTGTAGAAGCATTGCAGCAACTGACTTGGACCTTGATGGCATTAAGTGCTGTTATCCTCTTGGTCTCAATACTGCTGCTTTACTTTCTCGTGAGCTATCAAACGAAACCTTTAAAAGAACTAGCACTGGCACTGGAAGATGTTTCACAAGGTGAAGGAGACTTAACGCATCGATTAAAAATAGAGTCAGCCGACGAATTTGGACAAATGAGTTTGTCATTCAACCGTTTTGTTTCACAACTTCAAACGACAATTAGTGACATGATTCGACTCACCAACGAAGTCAATCAAGCTGCAGGGCGAAGTGCCGATGATGTTCGCCTTACCATGGAACAACTCAATCTTCAAAAAGGAGAGCTGACTCAGCTAGCCGCTGCGGCCCAAGAGATGTCATCAGCCACATCTGAAATAGCGCAAAATGCTGAAAAAAACTGCTGATCTTGCTAGACATGCTTCAGACTCCACACTTATGGGTCTCAAGGTAGTTAAAAGTAATCGAGAGGAAACGCTTTCATTAACAGAGCAAATCAGCCGAAGCACTGATGCTATCGGACAAGTGGAAGAGCATGTACAGGGGATTTCAGGCATTTTAGATAACATTCAAAGTATTGCCGAACAAACTAACCTTCTGGCACTAAACGCTGCCATCGAAGCGGCCAGAGCGGGTGATCAAGGACGAGGGTTTGCTGTGGTTGCTGATGAAGTGAGAACCCTATCGCAACGAAGCCACCAAGCCACCGAAGACATAAGAAAAATGATCGAGGAGCTTCAAGCATCTACGCAAAGTGCCGTCAAACTGATGGATCAGAGCCAAGCTCAAGCGAAAATCAACGTTGAAAGTGCAGAAAAAGCTGAACAACAGCTCATGGAGATTGATCAAGCCAGTAGTACCATCAGTGATATGGCGATTCAAATCGCCAGCGCAGTAGAGGAACAGAATGCCGTCACAACAGAGATAAGCAGCAACACCGAACAGATTAAAGTGCTAGCTGACAATCTTACAGATCAAACTAGAGAAACCAATGACAGAGCGAATCAGTTGATGGAAATTGCACAATCATTGCAACAGCTTTCAGACAGATTCAAGGTATGAACCTGTCTGAAAGTTAGCATTATAAAGAAAGATCTCGATTACTGGCCGCTATGAAGGCTTTCTTCAAGTCTTCATAGGTGTGCACCGCTGGAAACTGAGGAAACTCTCGAATCACATTGTCTGGTGCATGAAAAAGAATACCCGCCTCAGCCTGCGTCAACATAGTCGTATCATTGTAGGAATCACCTGCCGCAATAACTCTATAGTTTAACAACTGAAGCGCGCGCACAGATTGGCGTTTTGGATCACGCTGCCTGAGTGTATAACCTACGATGCGGCCTTTCTCATCCACATTCAATTTATGGCACAACAAAGTTGGAAAGCCCAACTGGCGCATCAGCGGTTGAGCAAACTCATAAAACGTGTCTGATAAAATGATCAGCTGAAAACGCTCTCTCAACCAGTCAACAAATTCAACAGCACCGTCTAAAGGAGTAAGCCGACTGATTGTGTCTTGTATCTGAGGCAGGGTTAATCCGTGCTGATCTAAAATTCTCAGACGCTGTTGCATCAACTGATCGTAATCAGGGATATCACGCGTTGTTGCCTTGAGTTCATCAATGCCAGTTTCTTCTGCAAACGCTATCCAAATTTCCGGAATCAAAACGCCTTCAAGATCAAGACAAGCCAGTTCCATTCATTTACTCCAGTATGCTTAATAAATAATCATTAGTGTTCAGGTAAATCGATATCTTTAAAAATCTCATCTATCTCATGACGATTCGCACAGGCCTGAACTCGCTCGACCATTTCCGGCGTCAAATGAGGCGCAAAAAGTCTGATAAAGTCATACATATAGGAACGCAAGTAGGTGCCTTTGCGGAACCCAATACGAGTAGTGCTCGGTTCGAACAGATGAGAGGCGTCGATGGCGACTAAATCATGATCATACTCAGGTTCGACTGCCATGGTGGCGATAATGCCAACACCTAAACCCAGACGCACGTAGGTTTTGATGACATCCGAGTCCACAGCGGTAAACACCACTTTTGGCTCTAAGCCTTGCTTAACAAAGGCCTCATCTAATTTAGATCGACCGGTAAAGCCAAAGACGTAGGTCACTATCGGGTGTTTGGCTAACTCTTCTAGCGTCAGTTCACTGACTTGAGCTAAAGGATGATCTTTAGGTACCACAATGGAGCGATTCCAATGGTAACAAGGCATCATGATCAGGTCAGGAAAATTAGCTAAGGCTTCAGTAGCGATTGCAAAGTCAACTTCTCCATCGGCAGCCATCTCTGAAATCTGCATGGGGGGTTCCCTGTTGCATATGCAAGGACACATCAGGGTACATCTTTATAAACTGATGGATGGTCGGTGGTAAGGCATAGCGCGCTTGAGTATGTGTCGTTGCTAGGCTTAAGCTACCCTTACGCTCGTCACTAAACTCTTGCGCGACTTGACGAATACTATCAACTTTTTGGAGGATCTCCCCAGCAATCTGAAGAATGGCCGCACCTGCTGGCGTCACGCGCGTCAAATGCTTACCGCTTCTTGCGAAGACTTCTACACCCAGTTCATCTTCAAGCAGTCTCACCTGTTTGCTGATGCCAGGCTGCGAGGTATACAAGCTTTGCGCCGTCGCAGACACGTTTAGATCGTGTTTAGCGACTTCCCAGATGTATCTTAACTGCTGAAGTTTCATATGCGGCCACCTGATTATAGTAATTTATTTCTATATAACCCAAGAGAATATCAAAAAGTTATCGCAACCGCCAATATGATTAAAGTCGAGCATTCAAACGTCTGATCTCTTCATCACTTTGGATCAGGCGTTTCTCAAGCGAATTGATCTTCGCTTCAGCACGAACCAGCTGCTCTTCTTTTTCCATTAATTGAGCTCGAAGCAAGTTATCACGCTTAGCCGACTCATTGGCATAGGTAATACTTTTTTTGATTACTGCGACGCATCTCTTCTTGTTGTTCTTTTACCTTTGCTTCTAAGCGTTTTGTTTTTATTCAGTTCAGCCAGTAACTGACTGTTCAACTTGGTCATATCACGCTGCATCACCGCATTATCTTGGCGCATTTTGAGTAATTCAGCTTCTTGACTTTTGACCTGTGACTTCAAAGTCTCAATCTTGACGTCTTTTCGAGCTATACGTGCCTGTAAGTCATGAATTTCGCGAGTAAGCTCTGATTCTTTGCGACCCGACTCTTCTCTCGCTTTCTCTAGGGCATTTCTGTAATAACGCGTATCGACTTCTTCTTTGGCCAGCGTTTCTAACATGTGACGCTGTTCATCTTTAATGCGTTGATCAAACATACGTCGCGCATCATCATGCGCTTTTCGTAACTGGGCCAACTCATGATCCAACGCCGTTCGAGTCGTCTCTTCTTTTTTACGCGCATTCGTTTCGCTGGAAAGGTTAGTTTTTAAGACGGTGATCTCGGCATTAAGGCCTTTGATTTGTTCAAGACTTTCTTCAAGCTTTAGTGTTTGCTCACGAAATCTAGCTTCAAGCTCTTGTTGAAGATGTTGAGATTTGAGCAAGGCTTCGTCAGTGCTGCGCTTTTCAACTTCAGCACCTATATCAGCTCTTTGCCTTGACAGGCCTACTCGGGAGTGAGCTTCCTGAACAGCTTGATGCCAAATACGGACAAATGACTGAGCCAGCGTATCAGGCATACCCGGCATTCTTAGATCACGATCGGTAAAAACAACACGTTGAGGGAGCTCGCTTCGCCATTGAACCAAGAAACAGCCAACATCTTCTGCTGAGCGTTCAAGTTTTTCAGCCAATTCTTCAGCTTGAGGGTAATTGCCAGCTAAGAGCGATTCATCTGCTAGTTCAAAAACCTTTAATTTTACCTGTTCAGTATCCATGTAATCTCTTTAACCAGATCTACAGCAAGGAGGGTGATCAATAGCACAAAGAACTATGTGACTATTTTACGAGCCTATTAGGATACATCATCAATGAGAGGTTTTCACAGTAGCAACGAACCTGTTTATATGATTCATTGCCACACCATGAATGCAATTTGAGACTTAATCAATCAGTGTATCGATCAGATCGATCATAAATTCACTGTCTTCCTCGCTCATCAACTCCCAACCCACGAGCCCCATGTTTTGTAGAACGCCTTTGCCCTTCTCATCCTCTGTCATAGCTAATAAGGTTTCGGTTAAGGCTTCCTGATATTCGCTAAAGGCGGGTCCGGCGAGGATAACATGGTGAATAACGCCGATTTGACTACTCACTAAAGGCTTCATCTCGCTTTTGATGAGTTCAGAGAGCTCGTCATATCCCTGCTTCAAGAAAAAACCAACATCAGCTTCACCCTTTAATAAACTTTTAGCAACCAGCACATAGTTTTTCAGTGTTTTGAGCTGAATGTTACTCTCATCAAGATCCGCCGACTCCAGCATTATCATACCCATTGTATGAACGTCTGGGTCATCAGTGGTGGCCAAAATTGAGCCTGGTTTGAGATCCTCTACGCTATTTACAGGAGAGTGCGCTGATACCGCAATAACGGTCTCATCAGTTTTCTGCATAGGTTTAACCAGGGCTTTAAAACCCATCTCTCGAACCAGCATGGAAGCATCATAGGGATTCGCATAGATCAGATCGACTTTCCCCTGACGAATATCCTCTCGCTGCTTAGCAAAGCTGTCATAGAGTTCAAGATGAATCGGTATTCCCAACTTGCGTTGTAAGTAGGTATTAAAATAGAACCATCCTGAAATGTGATCAGGAGCAAAGTCAGGACTGACGGTAAGGTTTAAAGGCATAATTTCACTCCCATCACTTCAACGTAGCATATAAGGCTTCGCTTTCACGAATTTTAGTACGTGAAGGTTTGCGTCTGACTGAGGTATAACCTAACACTTGTCCATTACGAATATTGGGAATCACAGTGGCCTTGACCCAATAGAAGGTTCCATCTTTACGTAAGTTTTTTAACAAAACCTTGCCACTTCTCACCCTTCTCCACTGTATCCCACAGACCTTTAAAGGCGATCGCTGGCATATCCGGGTGTCTAAGAATATTGTGGTTAGCGCCAATCAACTCTTCACGCGTGTAGCCTGACATATCAACAAATGCTTGATTAGCATGAGTTATAAACCCTTTAGTATCTGTACGAGAAACGATTAATTTTCCGTCCGGATAGGGCACTTCCTCATCGACAACAGTGACAACACGTTCCGTACCATCATAGTAACGGATCAACTCTTCTCGTATTTTGTGATTTTGTTCTTGTGACATACTACATCTCCTGGCAACAAGCGATTCGCCCCTGAAAACAGAGGCGAAGATCTATTCTTTACAGAATTTTGCCAATTGCCTCAGCTGCACGTTTAACATCTAAAAAGATTAGACCTAAGCGAGCATTGGTTTTTGCCACCACGGTTAAGACGGAGTCTTTGTTAGCATGGGTCATCAAAATATAGCCAGACTTACCCTTAACAAGCACCTGTTCTAACTCGCCGCGCGCTAACTCTTGAGCTGTACGCTCCCCTAAAGACAACATGGCGGCACTCATAGCACCGACACTGTCCTCATCCATCGAGGCAGGCAGAAGTGAGTCAATCATTAAACCATCCGTAGAAATCACTGCAGATGCTTCAATCTCAGCTGAAGTACTGTTCAAATCATTTAGGATAGAAGTAAGCATTTCTGAGCGCATCGTTATCTCCTTTACGCTATTAGTACATGTATCGCGATTAATTTATTTTTTAACTACTAGTAATCTAGATAACGGCGCATTAACACCGACAATAGATTAACAAAGGATTGCCGATTTAAAGTTGGCATACCCTCAAGAACCAACAGAAACTTTTGATGCCCGACGTGGAGTGTCCAGAATCCAAGTTCACTGTGTCCAGCCGCATCAAGAAGCCCCCAAGACACGCTGTTAAAGCCCAAATGATCTTTTAACAACCGATGGTGTCTTTCATGCATGAGTACAATATCCGCTGATAAAGCGGCTAAAGCTTCTGCTTCCTCATCGTTATAACCCGATTGTCCTAAACAGAAACCTTGTTGGTCCGCCAGTAGCACTCGCCCTTCAGCCAGCTGAGGCAAATACTCGGGCAACAGCTGCTCGATTGAACCGGTAGGCACAGGCTCTGGAGTAGCCGTCAACTGCAGAAAACCTTTATCGGTCAACCACGCCAATAACTCCTGAGCCACCTTATCCTCTTGTCCAGTCAGCTTTCTAAGCACAGCAGGAAAATATGGAACGTGGGTGTCAGCACTTAAGAGCTGCAACAACAAGGCTCGACGTTGATCAATTTCAGGGCTTAATGTCGCATAGTAGGAACCACTGGGGGTTACCTGAAAAAACTCTGTTATCTCTTTCTGGTCTTGATTCACATTGAACTCCGATTTCCTTCCAGATGAGGCGCAGACCATCACTGCTAGGGGTTAAAATATCCAACAGCATCTGCTGCCACTAAAAAGGTGAATACATACCTCTGCGGCACACTCGACTCTTCCAGTATTTGTAAAGGGCTAAGCCTTTTGCTGTACCAAAGCTCAGCGAGTGTTCGAGCATGAGGAATGATTTCAAAATGATTAAAGTCAGGTTTACGAATCAGCTGAAGCGGTTTTTTTTAAATCAATCACTTCCGAAATACGCCCGCGAGAGGTTAAGAGCGCGATCTTCCACACCAATTGATCCGCGATAATGTGACGCGACTTTTCAGCTTTAACCGCACTCGAGGGCTCTAATACCGAGAGTGACAGCTCATCTAAACCAAATTTAGCACGCGCCATATGAAGCAATAGATCTTCATCTAGATCGCAAAAAAAGCTATCGTCAGATGGTAAGTAAATTAACACGCCAGGTAAGCCGACTACCTGCTGAGCCTGCTGTGATTGACGTCCAAGTTTCACCGCTTGCTCGACCCAGGGTAACAAAGAGCGTTCGAGATTAAACTTAACGCGTCTCAACCCTGAAGGATCGTTCAAATCCTGATCGGGTAAATGACCACAATAATCATGCAAGCGATCCACCGCGGGTTTTTCAGTCGAGTCCGCGGTTCGTTTGTTTTCTCTTGACACGCTTGGGGCTGTTTTTACGCTAGCCTTCTTGTTTACCTCAAGCGGACTCACTTCGACCTGAGACTCATCATGATTTCGAGCAGAGGTTATGGAAGCCGCTTCATCTGGATCTAGACTCACCACGGCAAGAGCTGGATCACCCGGAGCAACCTCATGTCGACGATGCGCCATCACTAAATGTGCTTTAGAAATCACTTCTTGCACACCATGTCGATCCAAAGGAAACAGTTTTTGACCATCACTTTGCAGTCTTTTTTCCCTGATTCCATTTTTGCATAGCCTCTACACCAGCTTGTTTTCTAGCCTGCCACTCTGCAAAGACTGTTTGTCTATCAGATTTCGCTAGCGACTCAAGTGGAGTTTTGTGCATCAGTTTTTTTTAAAGCTTCCAGGGCATCTGACAAGGCAGTCAACGTCAACGGCCGCTTCAGAGAAATAAACCCTTCAGGCACATCTTCATTATCGGTCAGGGCAACACCATGCAAATGAGGAAACTTAGCAGGGTGCAAACGTTGAAACTGCATAAACTTCGTCATACCCATCGTTGAAGACAGGTCAACTAACAAAGCATCCGCTTTTTCAGGGCTAGACAGTGTAAATAACTTTTGTTGTCTACCATTAAAGAAGAGTTCTAACATGGTTTGTTCTGATGCACTAAAACCAATCAAACCAATGCTGTCTTTGTGATGAATTGCCACGGGCTAGTCCTTATGCTGACTCTTCAAACAGTGCGGGATTAAAACACTGAGGTGAAATGGATAAACTTCCATTCACTAACACTGAATGTTGCAGTGGCAGGTTGGTGATAAAGCGAAAATCAGACGTGTCTGCAAACTTGCGCAAATCAGACAAGGATTTTTTATCCAGAATAGGTTCAGCTTGATCAATAATTCGATTCACTAATGCCTTCCCCTTTCCTTTTAAGACAAGAAAGAGATCAATAATAGCGCCAATCAAACGCTCTTTTTCCCCGCGACGAATCGCGAAGTAGATACGACGAATATGGGTCCTTAGATGTTTTGGGACGGCACTTACGTATCGTGAGGTGTAATTCAACCCCAAATCGATGTCAGCGTTTTCACAAATCAAGGAACGGCTTTTTTGCAACTCGAAACAGATTTGCAGCTTATCCGCAAACTTATCAGGAGTAGCAGAATAGATGGTCAGCGCATTCATTTTTTGATGCCTCATAATTACTACAACGCGTTAGCGCATTTATACGCAGACCTAAAATGCCTTGCAATCAGAGATCAACGTTTACTTGATTAGCGTCAATTAGTTGAAATAAATACAACGGAAAAAGCCAACCTTGACACAAAGTATAAGTGACAGATTGTCGACAAAACTTAACTTTGTGCACCCTATCCGGTAAAATTCCTCTCGCCAATCACCATTCGATAACAAATTCGAGACGACATCGGCTGCAACTAACCGATGTTCGGCAGTGACAACAGATGAGGGCTATATCGTGCTTGAAGCTTACCGTAAACATGTAGAAGAACGTGCCTTAGAAGGCATCCCACCTAAGCCGCTGGATCCTGAGCAGACCGCCGCGCTGGTAGACCTGCTAAAAAACCCACCTGCTGGTGAGGAAGAGTTCCTTCTGGATCTGTTGAGCAACCGTGTACCTGCCGGTGTGGACCAAGCTGCTTATGTAAAAGCAGGCTTCCTAGATGCCGTCGCTAAAGGCGAAGCGTCTTCCCCACTGGTTAGCCCAGAAAAAGCAGTTGAATTACTGGGAACTATGCTAGGTGGTTACAACATTCAACCCCTAATCAGTGCACTCGACAATGACAAACTAGCGCCTATCGCTGTTAAAGCCTTGTCACACACTTTATTAATGTTCGATGCTTTCCACGATGTTCAAGAGAAAGCTGAAAAAGGTAACAATTTTGCTAAGCAAGTGATGGAATCTTGGGCAGCAGGCGAGTGGTTTACATCTAAGCCTGAAGTTCCAGAAAAAATCACTGTAACTGTTTTTAAAGTTCCTGGCGAAACCAACACTGATGACCTGTCTCCAGCTCCTGATGCTTGGTCACGTCCAGATATCCCACTGCACGCTAATGCGATGCTGAAGATGGAACGTGAAGGTATTGAGCCAGTTGAGCCAGGTGTTACGGGTCCCTTAAAGCAAATTGAAGCTGTTAAAGCTAAGGGTTTCCCTGTTGCTTACGTAGGCGACGTTGTGGGTACAGGTTCTTCACGTAAATCAGCAACTAACTCTGTGTTGTGGTTCTTCGGTGATGATATCCCGAATATTCCTAACAAGCGCGCAGGTGGTTTCTGCTTCGGCGGTAAGATTGCACCTATTTTCTACAACACCATGGAAGATGCTGGCGCTCTGCCGATCGAAATGGATGTAGAAAAAATGAACATGGGTGATGTGGTTGATATCTACCCATACGAAGGTGTTGCTAAGAATCACGAAACGGGCGAAGAACTTTGCCGCTTTGAACTGAAAACGCAAATGCTGTTAGATGAAGTTCGTGCCGGTGGTCGTATTCCTTTGATCATCGGTCGCGGTCTGACTCAGAAAGCGCGTGAAGCCTTAGGTATGGGTCCAACGGATCTATTCCGTAGTCCAGAACAACCTAACGACACTGGCAAAGGTTACACTCTTGCACAGAAGATGGTTGGTAAAGCATGTGGCGTTGCAGGCGTTCGTCCTGGCACCTCTTGCGAACCTAAGATGACCACCGTCGGTTCTCAGGACACCACTGGACCTATGACGCGTGACGAGCTGAAAGATCTCGCTTGCTTGGGCTTCTCTGCTGATCTCGTGATGCAGTCTTTCTGTCACACTGCTGCTTATCCAAAACCTGTTGACGTTAACACTCACCACACGCTACCTGATTTCATCATGAACCGTGGCGGTGTTGCTCTGCGTCCTGGTGACGGTATCATCCACTCTTGGTTGAACCGTATGCTGCTTCCAGACACTGTGGGTACCGGTGGTGACTCTCACACCCGCTTCCCTCTAGGTATCTCTTTCCCAGCGGGTTCTGGTCTCGTTGCCTTCGCGGCTGCAACTGGTGTGATGCCACTGGATATGCCTGAATCGGTATTGGTTCGTTTCAAAGGTAAGCGTAACGCGGGTATCACGCTACGTGACCTCGTTCATGCCATTCCTTACTACGCCATCAAATCAGGTCACTTGACGGTTGCTAAAGCCGGTAAGAAAAACGTTTTCTCTGGTCGCATTCTTGAGATCGAAGGTCTTGAAGATCTGACTGTAGAACAAGCTTTTGAGCTGTCTGATGCCTCTGCTGAGCGTTCAGCTGCGGGTTGTACCATCAACCTTTCTGAAGAGTCAGTGGCTGAGTACTTGCGTTCTAACATCGTCATGTTGAAGTGGATGCTGTCTGAAGGTTACGGCGATGTTCGTACCATCGAGCGTCGAATCAAGGGCATGGAAGAATGGCTAGCTAACCCAAGCCTAATGCGTGCTGATAAAGATGCTGAATACCACACAGTTATCGAAATCGACATGTCTGAAATCAAAGAGCCGATTCTATGTGCTCCAAACGATCCAGACGATGCTCGCTTACTGTCTGAAGTTACTGGCGACAAGATTGATGAAGTGTTCATCGGATCTTGTATGACCAACATCGGTCACTTCCGTGCAGCCGGTAAACTACTAGAAGCAGCGGGCAAAACCATCCCAACTCGTATGTGGATCTCTCCACCGACTAAGATGGACCAAGCTCAACTTACTGAAGAAGGCTTCTACGGCATCTTTGGTAAAGCAGGCGCTCGTATGGAAATGCCAGGCTGTTCACTCTGCATGGGTAACCAGGCGCGTGTTGCTGATAAAGCAACGGTTGTCTCTACCTCAACGCGTAACTTCCCTAACCGTTTAGGTAACGGTGCTAATGTTTACCTAGCCTCTGCTGAACTTGCAGCGGTTGCAGCATTAGAAGGCAAGTTGCCAACCGTTGAAGAGTACATGGCTTATGCCAACAAGATCGATAGCATGGCCGGCGAAATCTATCGCTACCTGAACTTCGATCAAATGCAAAAATATGTTGATAAAGCGTCGTCAGTTATCCCAACTGCTAGTGCGTAATCAGTCATACTAGACCAAAAGGCCTCAGCTCTGCTGGGGCTTTTTTGTATTTGCGATACAGACTGTTTCAAAATCTTATCGACTGCTACAATAGGTCATTAATATTGTTGAGGATCTTATGAAGCCACTCAATCCAGACACAGCCCCAGAACCAGGCTATGAAAAAGCGCAAACCAAAAATGGCTTTTTAGCGCTGGTTTCTCGCTTGGTATTCGATGAAAAGCTGCCCATACGCTTTATGTACAAAACGGTTCCAGAACATCTTAACGATACAGGATGGCGAATGTTTAGCGGTTACGAAACTGAAGAGTTTTTAGCCAATGAGCAATTGAACCTTTTACCCATTCCTCTGGACAAAGTATGTAACCTTGATCCGGCATTAACCGACTTAGTTCAATACAACGCCGGTACCGTATGGGAGCGCACACCCGATTCGACAGAATGGCAGCAGGTTTATGATTTTAAAATTCCGGCGCCTACGACAGATGTGCAAATTACCAACGATGTCGAAGATTTTATGAAGTCACGAGAACGCAGCTAAATGACTTATACCAGCCAAGTCATCAATACAGCTGAACGATCTGAAAAAAGGACCCTAAACTTATGACGATGTCATCTTTCAGCACCTATGTATTGCACTTTCTGGGCATTGGCATCGTGCTGTTTGGCTTATCCATCAAACCTAATTATAAAAAACTTGGCATCGCTCTCGCTGTGGCTGGTTTTTTACTTGGAACGGGCACCTGTCTGGTACTCGGCTATCACCCAACCCACGGATGAAGAGCTTTATGAGGCTTGGCGTGAACAACAACAGCTGCAGCAACAACGCCAACAAGGACCACTTCAGTAATTATGCATCTTGCAGTGATTTGATTTTCTTTAGGATCACTGCTGGATCGCGTTCTGATCTCACAGCTGTAAACAGATGATCTGCTTGTGGAAAATGTTGCCTTAACATATTCAACCACTGTTTGATACGACCATGAACATGACGTTCTGACAGATCTTCGATGACCTGTGTAGAGTAAGCTTCCAACATAGGTAACAAGCGTTGCCAACGCTCATCCAGACTTGCCTCATGACCCGTGACCAAGCTTTCGGCTAAAAATGGATTACTGAGCATTCCCCGTCCCAGCATAACATCTTGACAACCCGAACGCTGCTGACAACGCTCATAATCTTCTCGATTCCAGACTTCACCATTAGCGATGACTTGGAGGCTAACGACCTCTTTGATCTTAGCGATCCACTCCCAATGAGCAGGAGGCTTATAACCTTCAAGCTTGGTTCTTGCATGAACAGTTAGTGTACAAGCGCCAGCGGATTCAATCGCTTTAGCATTTTCAATCGCCAGCGATTTATCCATATAGCCCAAGCGCATTTTAGCTGTAACCGGAATATTAGCAGGAACAGCTTGCCGAACGGCATAAACGATGTCGTGAAGAAGATCGGGTTCTTTTAACAACACTGCCCCACCACGACTTTTATTCACTGTTTTAGCGGGGCAGCCAAAATTGAGATCTACCCCGGGAGCTCCCAATGCTGCCGCTCTTGCTGCATTCTCGGCTAAAAGATTGGGATCACTGCCTAGCAGTTGCAAAAACACCGGAACACCGGAACGAGTACAACCGCCATGGTGCAACTCAGGGGCTAGACGATAGAAAACACTGCGAGGTAACAGACGATCAGAAACACGAATAAATTCAGTAACACACTGATCTATGCCAACCAAACTGGTCAGTATCTCTCTGAGGGTATAATCCAACACCCCTTCCATGGGTGCCAGATAGAGTTTAGCCATTTGCTAATTTAGAGATAGCGAGATTTACAACGCAGCTAGGCCACGCTGTAAGTCCGCTTTAAGATCGCTTAGAGACTCCAGACCCACTGATAATCGAATCAGATTAGGCTTGATGCCCGCTTTGGCTTTTTCATCAGCCGTCATACGTCCATGAGTAGTAGTATCAGGATGGGTAATGGTCGTTTTGACATCACCTAAGTTACCGGTAATCGAGACAACTTCTGTGGCATCGATAAAGCGCCAAGCAGCGTCTCTATCCCCTTCAACCTCAAATGCCAGCACGCCTCCAAAAGCAGCTTGTTGACGACAGGCCAAGGCATGTTGAGGATGATCTTCCAAACCTGAGTAATAGACCTTTTTAATACCCGCTTGTTGCTGCAGCCATTTGGCAAGTGTTAAGGCACTTTCACTTTGTGCACGCATCCGGATTGGCAAGGTTTCCAGTCCCTTCAAGAAAACCCATGCATTAAAGGGACTCATGCAGCTTCCACCTGTGCGGATAAAGCCAAATACCTCTTCCATCTCTTTATCACGCCCAACCAGTACGCCACCAACGCAACGCCCTTGACCATCAAGATATTTGGTCGCAGAGTGCATCACGATATCGGCACCTAAGCTGATCGGACGTTGCAATGCGGGTGTTAAGAAACAGTTATCCACAGCAAGCAGCGCACCATGAGCATGCGCAATTTCAGCTACAGCGGCAATATCGGTCAGTTCAGCTAAAGGATTAGACGGTGTTTCCAGAAAAAAACAACTTAGTTTCGGGTCGAACCGCCTCTTTCCAAGCGGATAAATCAGTCGGATCGACAAAGGTCGTCGTTATGCCTGCACGACTGAAATAACGGTCAAACAGAGACACAGTCGAACCAAACACACTACGCGAACAAACCACGTGATCGCCGGTTCTCATCAACGCCAAGCCAAGACTTAAAATGGCAGCCATGCCTGATGAGGTGGCCACCGCACGCTCACCACCTTCCATCGCCGCGATACGCTTTTCAAAAGCACGTACGGTAGGATTGGTAAAACGCGAGTAGATATTGCCCTCTTCCTCACCGCTAAAACGAGCTGCCGCTTCACGCGCACTGGAAAATACGAAACTAGACGTAGTAAAGATGGCATCACCATGCTCACCTTCCGCCGTTCTATGCTGACCTGCCCGAACAGCCAAGGTATCCAGTTCGCAATCAAGATCGCTGAATTGAATACGTGCGTCGCGCTCAAACCCTTGGCTCATCAAATACCCCTTATTACTCTATTCGTGTGTGCAGATCGGCTGAAGTGTCACTATCGATCTCAGTGTCGACATTTTCAACCGGTTTTTTGGCATCATCGTTACGCTTAGATTCCAGTCTATCCAAGTAATCACGATCCACTGTTCCGGTTACATATTGACCATCAAAGACACAGGTATCAAAGTCGGTGATCTCTGGGTTGATTTCTGTCACGCAGGATTTTAGTGCATCCAAATCCTGATACACCATCCATTCACAGCCAATATACTCGCCCACTTCCTCAGCGGTTCGTCCATGCGCGATTAATTCATTGGCCGACGGCATATCGATACCATAGACATTAGGAAAACGCACTTCAGGAGCAGCAGATGCAAAGTAGACTTTTCTTGCACCCGCATCGCGTGCCATTTCTACAATCTGTTTAGAGGTAGTACCCCTCACGATTGAGTCATCGACAAGTAGAACCACCTTATCTTTAAACTCACTGGCGATAGGATTGAGCTTCTGACGCACCGATTTCTTACGCAGGGTTTGACCCGGCATGATAAAGGTACGACCGATATAACGATTTTTAATAAAACCTTCACGGAAGGTCACACCAAGCGTATGTGCTAGTTCCAGTGCAGAGGTGCGACTGGTGTCAGGAATAGGGATCACCACATCAATATCATGATTTGGGCGCTCTCTTAGAATTTTTTCAGCAAGACGCACACCCATCAACATTCGTGACGCATGCACAGAAACACCATCGATAATTGAGTCAGGTCTAGCCAAGTACACATACTCAAATAGACAAGGTGCTAGAGTTTGCTGTTCTGTGCATTGTTTCAGGTGTAAACCACCATCACTGTCGATAAAAATGGCTTCGCCAGGAGTAATGTCACGAACACGCTCAAAGCCTGACGTATCCAATGCAACACTTTCAGATGCGACCATGTATTCAACCTGGCCATTAACGACTCGCTTACCATAAACCAGAGGTCGGATGCCGTGTGGATCTCTAAAAGCGAGTACACCATAACCTGTAATAATGGCCACGACCGCGTAACCACCTTGGCAACGTTGATGGACTTTGCTGACGGCTGCAAAAATATCTTCTGGCGTGGGATTCAGTTTTCCGAGTTGTTGCAACTCATGCGCAAATACATTGAGTAGCACTTCTGAGTCAGAGGTGGTATTCACATGACGCAGATCGGCTCTAAAAATCTCATCAGCTAGCTGCTCGGCATTGGTAAGATTGCCGTTGTGAGCAAGCGCAATACCATAGGGTGAGTTTACGTAGAAAGGCTGAGCTTCCGCTGAAGAAGAGCTCCCCGCAGTCGGATAGCGTACATGCCCAATACCTAAATTACCCATAAGGCGCTTCATGTGGCGGGTACGAAACACTTCATTGACTAAGCCGTTATCCTTGCGCATGAAGAAACGATTACCTTCACAAGTCACAATACCGGCGGCATCTTGGCCACGGTGCTGCAATACCGTCAAAGCATCAAAAAGTGTTTGATTAACGTAACTTCTGGCAAAGATGCCCACTATACCGCACATGCATTCAACCTCTAAGTTGATAATTTAAAAGCATACCTGCTATTCGTTTTAGCGTCGTTATAGGTAGTATCAACTACCGATTTGCCAGATCATTTGTCCAATATCTCTAGCCATATCTCTGGACCAAGTCTCCATCACCAAAAAGTGAGGAATTAACTGCGACTCGCTCCACCAAGGATCTTCTATCGCGGGCGTCATTTTAAGGAGAACGAGCATGATCACAACGACCAGACCACCTCTCAAGGCACCAAAACCTATCCCTAATACACGATCAGTAGCTGACAGCCCTGTCAACTTGATTAACGATGAAAAGAGTGAGCCAATTAGATTGCCCACAATCAAAGTCGCAATAAATAGAATTAAAAACGCAACGAATTGATAGACAGAAGGTGTCGCATCAAAATACCCAGATATTATATCGGCGAGTACTTCATAAAACAGCCGACCTACGACAAAAGCAGCAACCCATGATGCTAAAGAAATAGCCTCGCGTACAAATCCACGACGCAGGCTCATTAATGACGAGATACCCACAATTGCTAAAATGACCCAATCTGCCCAATTCATCGTTCAGCGCCTATATTACTGTGTGGTAAACCGCACAATCATTCCTTCGAGCCCATACTCTTGTTGTAGAGCGACTTTTAACTCTTCTAAACGACTACGCTGCATCTCTGGACCGACAAAAACCCTAACAACATCTTCACCATGGCGGATGTAAACGCGATAGCCAGAGTTGATCAGACGTGTTCTCAACTCTCTAGCATTAGCTTCTTGTCGAAAACTGGCGAGCTGAAGTGCCCATGCAGCCGGCACTTGATCAGCATCCAACACTGGGGGATCTTGTACTGGATTTAAACTAGGTCTTAAAGCATCGAGTGCATCGGTAATTTCGCTGACGGGGGCCGAAACAACAGGTGCTTCAGTGACTGGAGGAACCGGAGCTACTGGAACTGATTCGATAACAACGGGAGCGGGTGTTTGGGTCTGCACAGCTTGAACAACTGTCGGTGCAACAGGTACACGTGATTCAAGTTTACGTTCTTCGTAGCCCGCCGCATTGAAAACTAACGGAAAAAAAGCTATCCCTATCACCAGCAAAATCAATACACCGGTTAAACGCTGTTTGAGATTAACCTTATTTTCCATTGACACTCTCGACTATTTGCAACGCATCAGTAACCGTATAAAAGGAGCCCGCGATTACCACACGTGAATCAGATTCCATTAAATCGGGCAATGCAGATAATGCTGCCCTCACATGAGGGTATTCTGCCACTGAAGAGGAACTTACGCCAAGTGTATTCAGGATTCCTCTGAGTTGAGCAGCGGTTGCGCTCCTTGGCGTATCTAAGGTCACCAAATGCCAATAATCAACAACTGGTAGCAAGTGCTGGCAGACTTCAAACATATCCTTGTCAGCCAACATACCCAAGACTAAATGTGTGGTGCGACTGGATTGTGTGGACAGTGCATGAGCCAAGTAAGCGGCCGACTCTGGGTTATGTGCTACATCTAAAACACAGGGAAAACCAGCATGCGAGGCCGCTTGCATCCTGCCTGTGAGCTGAGCTTTCGACAATCCCAACCCGAGTTGTTCACGCGAGACATTGACGGGCATTAATTGAAGCACTTGCAGAACAGCTGCGGCGTTTTGCAAAGGTAACCGGGGCAGGGGCAAGTCAGCAAAACATACCTTTTCACCCGATCCATTCTTCCCTTCCCAGGACCAAGTATCGTCACTCAACCGTTCGTATTGATAGTCAATGCCATTGCGAAAGAGCGGAGCATTAATCGATTTAGCATGGCCTATGAGTGATTTAGGCGCATCTGGATCACCGCAAACGGCCGGAGATCGGGCACGAAATATACCGGCTTTTTCAAAGCCGATGGACTCACGATCAGGTCCTAACCACTCAGTGTGATCCAAAGCGATGGTGGAAATTAAAGCGATATCAGCATCGACTAAGTTAACAGAATCTAATCGCCCTCCCAGACCCACTTCAAGCAGAAGTACATCTGGTTTCGTTTGAGCAAAGATAATTAAGGCAGCCAGTGTCCCATATTCAAAATAGGTTAAGGGAACATCTTGACGATGCGCTTCTATCAAAGCAAATGCCTGACACAACTGTGCATCTTCAACAGGTTTACCTGATAGAGAAACACGTTCATTGTATCGAATAAAGTGCGGCGAGGTATAAGTGCCTACGCTGTATCCTGCTTCAAGTAAAATAGTCTCTAACAGCTTAACACTTGTACCCTTGCCATTGGTGCCGCCCACAATCACTTTAATGCTTTGATCAAGGTTTATGGGCAGACGCTGAGCAACTTGACGCATACGGTCAAGACCTAACTCTATTTCAGCGGGATGACACGCTTCTATCGCCGCTAGCCAATTGGCTAACGGCGAATTTGCATTGAGCTGTATTGATGTCACAAACAGAACCTAGGCTTGATCTTCAACTTGTTCGGTTTCAAGTTCATTTACAGGGATAGCACAGGCCGTCGCTACACCACTCAGTTTACTGAGTAATGAAGCAATTTTCGCACGCATTTCACCCCTTGCAACAATCATGTCAACCTGACCATGTTCCAACAAAAACTCACTACGTTGAAAGCCTTCAGGCAGTTTTTCACGAACAGTCTGTTCAATAACTCGAGGACCGGCAAAACCGATCAACGCGTTGGGCTCAGCAATGTTGAGATCACCTAACATGGCAAGACTAGCCGAAACGCCGCCGTAGACAGGATCCGTCAATACCGATATGTAGGGAACACCCGCCTGACGCATTTTTTCTAACGCAGCACTGGTTTTCGCCATCTGCATCAAAGAAAACAGTGCTTCCTGCATACGCGCTCCACCTGATGCAGAGAAACAGACCAACGGAATCTTTTGCTCTAGTGCGATGTGAGCCGCTCTGACAAAACGCTCGCCCACAACAGAACCCATAGAACCACCCATAAAACGGAATTCAAAGGCAACAGCCACGATGGGTGAACCTTCAAGAGTGCCTTTCATAGCGATCAAGGCATCGGTTTCACCCGTTTCTTTCTCAGCTGCGATCAAACGATCCTTATACTTTTTTGAGTCACGGAACTTGAGTCTATCGACAGGCAGTACATCAGCACCTATCTCTTCACGACCTTCTTTATCCAAAAACAGATCTAAACGACGACGTGCTCCAACCCTCATGTGGTGATCACATTTAGGACAAACATTTAAGTTTTTATCAAGCTCAGGTTTATAGAGCACAGATTCGCACTTTCGGGCACTTTTCCCATAATCCTTCAGGAACATTACTTCGTTTGCGTTCCGTTCGCTTTACCAGAGAAGGTACGATTTTATCCAGCCAGCTACTCATCGTTAATCACATTTCCGCTTAAAGATTGTTTAATTAGGCATCCATCGCTGAGCGCATATTTGCGATCAACTGCCCAACCTGTTCAGGAATCAACTCTGGAGAGTCAGCCAACTCAGCAATTCTGTTGACCAACACACTACCCACAATCACACCATCAGCAACATCTGCAATGGCTCTGGCAGATTGAGGGTCTCGAATACCAAACCCAACCGCCAAAGGTAAATCTGTCATGCCTCTGACTTGGTTAATTTTATCAGCAACCTCGTCAACATTCAGCGCAGCCGACCCGGTCACGCCTTTTACAGACACATAGTAGAGATATCCGCTACCAAATTCACAAATCTGCTTTAAGCGAGCTGTTGATGTCGCCGGGGACATCAGGTAAATCGTATCTAGCCCTTTGTCTCTGAAAAGCTTGCTCGTTTCGACGGCTTCTTCAGGGGGTAAATCTACGGTCAGCACGCCATCCACACCCGCGGCTAGGGCAGCTTCAGCAAAGCGTTCATAGCCAATCGCTTCAATTGGGTTAAGATAACCCATCAGCACAACCGGTGTGTCAGTATCGGTTTTTCTAAACTCAGCCACCATATCGATCACGTCCAACAAGCGCACATGATGCTTTAATGCACGTTCACAGGCCAACTGAATCACAGGACCATCCGCCATAGGATCGGAGAAAGGCACACCGAGTTCAATCACATCGGCACCTGCACCAACCAATGCATGCATCAATGGCAGAGTCACTTGGGGATTTGGATCACCAGCGGTGACATAGGGTATTAATGCTTTACGTTTTGATGCTTTCAGCGATTCAAAACGCTTATGTAATCGACTCATGAGTTTATCTGTTCCGTCTTAGAAAGTAATACCATCAATATCAGCCACGGTATGGATGTCTTTGTCGCCACGACCGGATAGATTCACCACAAGGACTTTGTCTTTTGGCATCTCTTTGGCCATTTTCATGGCATAGGCAATAGCATGACTTGATTCAAGTGCAGGCATTATACCCTCAACTTGGGTCAGAGTGCGAAAAGCATCGAGCGCTTCTGAATCATCAATAGCCACATATTCAGCGCGACCAAGATCTTTTAACCAAGCATGTTCAGGGCCGACACCCGGATAATCTAAACCAGCTGATACAGAGTGGGTGGGTAAGATCTGACCCGCATCATCTTCCATTAGATAGGTTCGCATTCCATGAAGTACACCTGGACGCCCATCACTGAGAGGTGCTGCATGCTGTCCTGTGGCAAGACCATGACCACCGGCCTCAACACCAATCATACGAACAGTGGTATCCTCGATAAACGGATGGAACATGCCGATAGCATTGGAACCACCGCCGACACAAGCAATCACAGCATCCGGTAAGCGACCTATTTGAGCTAGGCTTTGCTGTTTCGTTTCACGACCGATAACACACTGAAAGTCTCGAACCAATTTTGGATAAGGGTGCGGACCAGCGGCCGTACCGATGATGTAGAAAGTGTTATCCACATTGGTTACCCAGTCACGCATCGCTTCATTCATTGCATCTTTCAGCGTTTTAGTGCCTGAGGTTACCGGAATGACTTCTGCGCCCAATAAACGCATGCGGTAGACGTTCAACGCTTGACGCTTAACATCTTCAGCGCCCATGTAAACCTTACACTCTAAACCAAGACGAGCAGCTACAGTTGCCGAGGCCACACCATGTTGACCTGCACCTGTTTCGGCAATGACGCGCGGTTTACCCATAAACTTGGCCAGCAACGCTTGACCTATAGTATTGTTAACCTTGTGAGCGCCGGTATGATTGAGATCCTCGCGCTTGAGGTAGATCTGCGCACCACCGACTTTTTCAGAAAGGCGTTCAGCGTGATAGAGTGGCGAAGGACGCCCCACGTAGTGAGCCAAGTCACGATCAAACTCTGCTTGAAAGGAAGGATCAGCAGAAAGCTTTTCATAGACGGCCTCAAGTTCTTCTAGGGCGCCAATTAAGGTTTCGGAAACGAAACGACCGCCGTAGGGACCAAAGTGTCCTCGTGCGTCAGGAAATATCTGCTTGGCAGTCTGATCAGTTTGAATTGACACGGTTCACCTCATTCATAAAGCATCTAATTTTATTGGCATCTTTGATGCCCTTTGCAGCTTCAACACCACCACTCACATCGACCGCATAAGCATTCGTTTGTCTAATCGCATCTGCCACGTTATCAGCGTCTAAACCACCCGCCAGAACAATACGTGAACTAAGTTGAGCAGGTATCCGCTGCCAATCAAAACTTGATCCTGTACCCCCAGGAATTCCCTCAACATAGGCATCTAGCAAGATCGCTCTGGCCGAATGATAGGTTGAAGCAAGGGATAACACATCTAAGTCATCACGCATTCTTAGCGCCTTGATATAAGGCCTACGAAAACTCTCGCAAAAGGTTGGATCTTCATCGCCGTGAAACTGTAACAGATCGATCTTAGTGGAAGATATAACACTGTCTATTTCCTTACGATCCGCGTTCACGAACAGAGCAGTAGACGATACAAAAGCTGGAATTTTAGCAATAATCCTCGCCGCTTGCTCGATACTGACATTTCTGGGACTTGGCGCGTAAAACACGAAACCCAAGGCATCAACGCCGGCGGCGACAGCGGCTAAGGCATCCTCTTCTCTGGTGATACCACAAACTTTAACTCGGGTTCGCATCAAGGCTCCTAATCTTTTGGCGCTATGATAGCAGAGCTGGCGCGATGAGTCAGTCTGGATTAGAGAGGAAAAAAAGGCCCTATCTTATCGACAGGCAATTCAAACTCCTCTGGATAATCCACATCGACAAAGTAAAGCCCAAAGGGTGGCGCTGTCACCCCGCCCTCTCTTCTGTCTTTTGCCTCCAGTACGGTTTTACTCCAATCAGTACTGGCTTCTCCAGCACCTATTGTCATCAGAACGCCGGCAATGTTTCGCACCATGTGATGTAAAAAAGCGTTCGCTTTGATGTCAATAACGATTAAATCACCCTGCTGACGAATATCGATAAACTGAACTTTACGGACAGGATTTTTTGCCTGACATCCAACCGCTCTGTAGGAGGTGAAATCATGCTCCCCCACCAAATGAGCAGCCGCTTGCTGCATACGCTTGAGATCAAGCGTTTTCCAAGTCCAGGTCACACCCTTTGTCAGAATGGCTGGTTTAACCCTACTTGAGTAAATCAGATAACGGTAACGACGAGATAATGCGGAGAAACGTGCATGAAAAGCGTGAGATACCGGCTTTACCCACAAAATAGCTATATCATCTGGAAGGTGAGTATTACTGCCCATTACCCATGCGCGCTCTGGCCGTTGAACCTGAGTATCAAAATGGATGATTTGCCGACAAGCACTGACGCCTGCATCTGTCCGACCCGCACAAATCACATCGACTTTATGATCTGCTATAGTGCTTAACGCACTCTCAACACAGGCTTGTATACAAGGCACTTGATCATGTAACTGTTTCTGCCAACCATGATAAGCCGCGCCAGCATACTCAACAGCTGCCGCATAACGATAAGGGGCGACATAAGCCGCCCCTTGAGGTAATGAGTTGTCCTGCATGTAACTCTCTTTGTAATAACTATTCCAAGACTACTCGATAACCTGACTAACTCAGGTTATCGAGTAGCTTTTGCGCTTCTTCTTTTTGCTGATCATTACCATCAGCTAAAATTTCAGCCAGAATTTCACGCGCACCTTCAGAGTCATCCATTTCTAGATAAGCTCTAGCCAAGTCAAGCTTAGTTTCGTTTTCATCAGCCCCATCAAGAAGACTCAAGCTATCCAGTAAATCAATTGCCTCTTCAGCGGATTGAGTCTCCTCCAAAGCAATATCATTGTCTGTGCTATTCAGAAGGTCATCTAGCTCATCATCCAGATCCATTTCAAGATCATGCATAATGTTAGCTGTTAACTCCTCTTCTACCTGAGCACCTGGTTTCAATTTAGCGGCTGGCTGATCATCTTCTAGCTCAAGCGAACTTAAAAGCGAGTCTAGATCATCCGAACTATTGGACTCTTCTTTAACTTCCTCAACCTCAGGTTTCGACTCTTGTAACACAAAATCCAGTTCGTCTGAGTCATCCGTCGTTTGTTCATTGGCCTCAGCTTCAGTTGACTCTTCTTCAGTTGACTCTTCAGAAACCGCCTCATCAACAGCAAGCAGATCATCTAATGAGGCTAAATCATCATCGGAATCTTCCGTTTGTGCCACTTGGGTACTTGGCTCTGGCAGCTCTTCACCAAACAACTCATCCAGAGAAGAGATATCGTCTTCAGAAACCGCTTCAGGCGCTTCCTCAGGAGTTAGGTCTAAATCAGCAAAGTCATCAGGTAATGCTTCTGCTAGCTCTTCAGCCTGGTCTTCAGTCTTAGCACTCTCTTCTGTCGATGGCAGCTCAACAGAAGTTTCCTCAACTTCTTCGATTGCACTCAACTCAGATCCCAAATCGGATCCCGAATCAGATTCCGAGAGGAGATCATCAAAATCGTCATCTGCCGATAGATCGTACTCTTCATCAACGACTCTAACTTCATCATCAGATTCAGTGAGATCAAGATCCAAGTCTAGGTCTAGATCTAAGTCAGAGAAGTCGTCAACATCAGTTTTTCATCCGTAATAGGCTCAGAAACCAATGAATCCAAGCTTTCTTCCGGAGCCTCCGAAGACTCAGCAGTCGCCGCGACAGCTGCAGCCGCTGCAGCAGCGGCAACAGGTGCTGCAGACTTATCAGAGGCAGCTTCAGGTGCTTTGAACATTGGCTCTGGTGTTTTTTTTCTTGCGGCGGCCCAACATAATCGCGGCAAGAAGCGCTATTAACGCGGCTGCGGCTCCCCCGATGACAGGTAAACTGGTTAGTTTAGCCATCAGGTCAGATTCAGAAGCTTGGTTTTCAGCCAGCTGAACTTGAAGCTGAGCTAACTGATCCGCTTGCAACTCCATCATGCGCTGTAGAAGCACTAGCTGCTCTTGCAAGCTTTCATTGGACTCTTTTAGGTCTCTATTTTCTAGACGCGTACGATCAAGATCCTCCTCAAGAACAACCAAGCGGTTGTCTAGCTGCTCACTGCGCTGTAGAAGTGCACCAGCAATTTCGGCTGTTTCATCACCTTCTTCTCGAGCAGCCGCGTCACCAATTTCTTCTGCTTGCTCGGTCGCCAAATCCTCTTCAGGTGTAACGATTCTCAATTCTGCTTCAGCCAGAGCCTCTGCAGCTGCCGCTAGATCTTCTGCCGCTGAATCCTGCACTACAGTTTCATCTGAACTGGCTTCCTCGACGACAGGTTCTTCAGTGACCTCAACCTCTTCTTGGGCAGGCGCTGGCGCTGGGGTAGGAGTTGGAGCGGGAGGTGTCGCGTTACGATTTCGCCAAGCTTCATTTTGACGATTAACCTCTGCATTAGCTTCGGCTGGGCTTAATGCTCGAATTTCATCAATTGAAGGGATACGCATTACCGTACCCGCACGCATCATGTTGATATTGGCAGTTGGGAATACATTCGGATTATGTCGCTGTAGAGCCACCATCATCTGTTGTGGTGTAATTGAGGCATCAGGCCTATAGCGATTAGCAAGCACCCAAAGTGTATCATTCGATCCGACTCTCACCTCACCGGGTAGTGCTTGAGGAGCGCGGGGTGCCGCCGCTTGTTGCACTGGAGCAGAAACTGGTGGTGGTGTCACTTGAGCCGGTGTTACAACAGGTTGGAACTGCCCACCCGAAACAGGGGCTGACTCAAACAAAGGAGGGTCCAAAAGAACAGTATACTCACGCACTAACCGACCATTCGGCCAGTTCACTTCCACAAGAAAGTTTAGGAAGGGCTCACGCACCGGTTCTGTAGAAGTCATTCTGATGACCCCCGTTCCATCGGGTGCCACTTGCACTTGGAATCTGACATCGTTCAGAAAGCGAGACCGACTCAATCCCGCTATAGAAAACTCATCAGCATCGGCCATTCTGGGTTGAATTTGTAAGGGAGATAGTCTCTGACCTGCATTAACCGTATTTCAGCACTTAACGGTTCATTTAATGCCGATCGAATATTGATCTCACCGAGCCCCAAGGCATTTGCGTTTGGCACTCCAAGCACCCCGGCAATGGCGAGGCTCAAGGCAAGTTTACGAAGCATCTGAATTCCCTCTTGATACGCAAGCGGACTTATTTTTCTAGCAAAGCCGATTACTTATCTAATATTTGTAAACCAAGTATTAAGTATAAACACGTCAATGGTCAAGCAATCCGAACAGATGTTCTGCGATTTGCACAGCATTTAGTGCTCCACCCTTTCTCAGGCTGTCACTAACAGCAAAGAGCATGAGCCCCGCATTGTTTTCTGCTTCTGTCCTGACACGAGATACAAAAACCTCATCTTGGCCAGCTGCATCGGCGACAACAGAATAGTGCTGATTAGCTGCACACTGTACACCTTTCGTTTGACGTAAGAGCAATTGTGCCTCATTTATATCGACCGGAAATTGACATTCCGCATGTAAAACGACATTTTGTCCATGAAAAAGAGGTAATTGCACGCTGGTAGCAGCAATTTCTAGTGCTTCGTCACCTAACAGAAATTGCAACTCCGACACCAAACGGGCTTCTTTATCGGTACTACCAGATTCTTCAACCTTTCCGGTAAACGGAATGAGGTTAAATGCAATCTGCTGTCCATAATATGATGCTTCAGGATCACGGCCATTTAAAAGCTTAGCCGTTTCTGCGGCGAGCGCCTCCACCCCTTTTTGACCCGACTCAGCTACAGACGACATACTTACGATATTTAATCGCAATAGTTTAAAGCGCTGATGAAGCGCATGAAGTGCCATCGCAGAGACAACAGCAGCTGGCGAAGGTGAAATAATGTAGGAAGAACCACCGATCTGTTCACTATTTACCTCGGGCACAATACTTGGATAATCAGCAAACGCATTTGGGCACAGGTCAATCACTTTCAATTTCCCTGTCAACTGAGCAGGAGAAAAATCTTTGGGCAAACCTTGTGGATGACAGTTAAAAATAAGATCCACTGCACTCAAGTCGGCCTCATCAACGGAAATCACGCGATTGGCATGCCCCGCATACATCACACTGCGTCCCACAACTTGTCCAGGATCCGTGAGTAATAGCTTAGCCACCGGGAAATTTCGACTTTCCAGAATTTCCAGTAAGTTTTCACCTAATAGGCTGCTCACACCTGTGATTGCGACATTGATCGACATAAGACTCTCATTTCCAGAAGGGCTATAAACAAAAACAGCCCGACACACCTTGCGGGGTCGGGCATATAGAGATAGTAATCTATCTTAACAGATAAAATTTACTGTTGTTGCATCAAAATTCTGAGCATGCGACGAAGAGGCTCTGCCGCACCCCAAAGAAGCTGATCACCAACGCTAAAAGCGTTCAAATAATCAGGTCCCATTTTCATTTTACGCAAACGACCTACGGGAATATTCAGCGTCCCAGTGACTTTGGTGGGTGTCAGTTCACGCATGGTGATTTCACGCTCATTCGGAACCACACTGACCCAATCGTTCGCGGAGGCAATGATCGACTCCACTTCATCCAGTGGAACATCCTTTTTCAGCTTGATGGTAAACGCTTGGCTATGGCAACGCATCGCACCAATTCGCACACAGGTGCCATCAACTGGAATCGGGTTGCTCGAACGACCCAAAATCTTGTTGGTTTCAACAAACCCTTTCCACTCTTCTTTGCTTTGACCTGCTTCAACGGCCTTATCGATCCAAGGGATCAAAGAGCCCGCCAAAGGCACACCAAAGTTTGCGGGTATTAAAAGGCATCACTGCGCATCGTTTCAGCGACTTTACGGTCAATCTCTAAAATCGCAGAAGCGGGATCGGCCAGTTCAGTCTTGACGGCATCTTCAATTTGACCCATCTGAGCAATTAATTCACGCATATTCTGAGCGCCAGCGCCAGAAGCTGCTGATAGGTCATGGAGCTAACCCATTCAACGAGGTTTTCACGGAATAGACCACCTAGACCCATCAACATCAACGAAACCGTACAGTTACCACCGACGAAGGTTTTAATACCATCAGTCAACCCCTGTTCAATCACGCCTTGGTTAACAGGATCAAGAATGATAATACTATCATCCACCATACGCAGAGTTGACGCCGCATCGATCCAATAGCCTTTCCAGCCAGCCTCACGTAACTTGCCGTAAACTTCAGTGGTGTAATCACCACCTTGGCACGAAATAATGGCATCCATTTGCTTGAGCTCATCAATATTACGAGCATCTTTTAGCGCCGGAATCTCTTTACCAATATCGGGTCCTGGTTTGCCTGCTTGTGATGTGGTGAAAAATACAGGTTCCGTAATCAGATCAAAATCACGCTCTTCCAGCATCCTTTGCATCAACACAGAACCGACCATACCACGCCAGCCAACAAATCCTACACGCTTCATTCGTGCCCCCAATTATAAAAAAATTAAAAAATACAGCTGATTACTCAGCTAATGCAGCAACAACAGCATCACCCATTTCGGATGTGCTTACGCGGCGCATCCCTTCAGACATAATATCGGCTGTGCGCAGGTTTTGATCCAATACCTTACTCACGGCCGCTTCAATGCGATCCGCCGCTTCACCAGCATTTAATGAATAGCGCAACATCATAGCGGCTGAAAGAATGGTTGCCAATGGATTGGCGATACCTTGACCGGCAATATCCGGTGCCGAACCATGGCAAGGTTCGTACATACCCTTGTTATTGGCGTCTAAAGACGCAGAGGGCAACATCCCGATCGAACCGGTTAACATCGCTGCTGCATCTGACAGAATATCACCAAACATATTACCGGTAACCACCACGTCAAACTGTTTAGGTGCACGGACTAATTGCATCGCGGCATTATCCACATACATGTGGCTCAGCTCGACATCAGGATATTCAGCATGCAGCTCATTCATTACTTCACGCCACAATACCGTCACTTCCAACACATTGGCTTTATCAACAGAGCATAGCTTCTTACCACGGGCTCTAGCGGCTTCAAACGCTACACGCCCGATACGACGTATCTCATTTTCATCATAGACATAGGTGTTAAAACCTTCGCGCACGCCACCCTCTTTGGTGCGATAGCCTCGAGGCTGACCGAAATAGATACCGCCAGTCAACTCGCGAACGATCAGAATATCCAATCCTGAAACCACTTCAGGCTTCAAGGTTGATGCATGTGCCAGCTGAGGATAGAGAATAGCCGGTCTTAAGTTGCCGAACAGACCTAACTGCGAACGAATTCCCAAGAGACCCTTTTCTGGACGGATTTGGAAATCCGGATTGGTATCCCATTGAGGACCTCCAACCGCACCTAACAATATCGCATCTGCTTCTTTTGCTGCAGTTAGCGTGGCTTCTGGCAAGGGAATGCCAGTGGCATCAATCGCTGCACCGCCAACTAAGGCTTCGCTTAACTCAAGTCCCAGAGACATCTGTGCGTTAATGGTTTCTAACACCTTACGCGCTTCAGCAACAATCTCCGGACCGATACCATCACCGGGTAACACCAATACTTTTTTAGACATGACAAAACCTTAATGCTTAAAAAACGTTAACTCATTAATTAAGAGAACAACCAAGGCGCGGTTTGACGGCGTGCCGCTTCATAATCGCGAATAGCATCCGCTTGCTCGAGCGTTAAACCTATGTCGTCCAAACCGTTCAACAAACAGTGCTTGCGGAAAGCATCAATTTCAAAAGCCAGCTCTGTTCCATCCGACTTAATCACCACCTGCTTTTCCAGATCGATACTCAGTTGATAACCTTCATTAGCGTCTACTTCGCGGAAGAGTTCATCCACTTCGGATTCACTTAAAATGATCGGTAGCAAGCCATTCTTAAAGCTGTTGTTAAAGAAGATATCCGCATAACTTGGCGCAATAATCGCACGAATACCAAAATCTTCTAGCGCCCAAGGAGCATGTTCGCGACTGGAACCGCAACCAAAGTTTTTACGCGCCAATAAAATTGTACAACCCTGGTAACGAGGTTTGTTCAATACGAAGTCAGGATTCAGTGGGCGCTGACTGCAATCCTGATCTGGCTGACCTTCATCCAGGTAACGAAGCTCATCGAACAGGTTGGGACCAAATCCCGAACGCTTTATCGATTTCAGAAACTGCTTGGGAATGATCATATCCGTATCAACATTGGCACGATCTAGAGGCGCTACGATACCTTGATGCAGTGTAAATTTTTTCATGTGTTATCTCCTATCAAGCGCTCAAAAGATCGCGGATGTCTACGAAGTGACCCGCCACAGCCGCTGCCGCCGCCATCGCTGGGCTGACAAGATGGGTACGCCCACCAAAACCTGTCTACCTTCAAAGTTTCGGTTTGAAGTTGAAGCACAGTGTTCACCTGCACCCAATTTGTCAGGATTCATGGCTAGGCACATCGAACATCCTGGCTCACGCCACTCCATGCCCGCTTCAATAAAGATTTTATCCAACCCTTCCGCTTCCGCTTGCTGTTTCACCAAACCAGATCCGGGCACCACCAAGGCCTGCTTCAAAGTAGCCGCCACTTTTTTACCCTTAACCACTGCGGCCGCTTCACGAAGGTCTTCAATTCGAGAGTTGGTACAGGATCCAATGAACACACGATCCAATTGAATATCGGTGATTTTTTGTTTCGGCTTTAAGCCCATATACTGAAGCGCACGCTCAGTACCTTCACGTTTAACAGGGTCTGACATCTCTGCTGGATCAGGCACTAGCGCAGTCACAGGTGCCACCATCTCTGGAGAGGTTCCCCAAGTCACTTGGGGCAGTATATCTTCAGCGTTAATCTCAACGACCTGATCGAATACTGCATCGTCATCCGACACAAGGTTCTGCCATGCGGCAACCGCTAAATCCCACTGCTCTCCTTTAGGTGCAAATGGACGCCCTTTAACGTAATCAAGGTTTTTTTGATCGACAGCGACCAAACCGACACGTGCGCCCGCTTCAATCGCCATGTTACAGATGGTCATGCGACCTTCCATAGAGATAGAACGAATCGCATCGCCACCAAACTCGATCGCATACCCCGTTCCACCCGCTGTACCGATGACACCGATAACGTGCAACACCACATCTTTTGCAGTTACACCTAAACCTAGCTGTCCGGTTACACGAATCAGCATATTTTTCATTTTTTTTGGCGATCAAACACTGAGTGGCCAATACATGCTCAACTTCAGAGGTACCGATACCGTGAGCCAAGGCCGCAAAGGCTCCATGAGTGGCTGTGTGAGAATCACCGCAAACCACGGTCATTCCTGGCAAGGTCGCACCCTGCTCAGGCCCGACCACGTGAACAATACCTTGTCGCGGATCGTTCATTTTGAACTCTGTAATACCGAAGGTATCGCAGTTCTCATCCAGTGTTTTCACCTGAATGCGTGATATTGGATCGACAATAGAATCGACACCACCAGAGCGATCGGTCGTCTGCACGTTATGATCAGGCGTAGCTAAATTCGCATCGATACGCCATGGCTTTCTTCCAGCTAAACGTAGCCCTTCAAACGCCTGTGGCGAAGTCACCTCATGCAGCAGATGACGATCAATATAGAGCAATGCGCTGCCATCGCTATTTTGTTTCACTAAGTGATCGTCCCAGAGTTTGTCGTACAGGGTTTTACCAGCCATTGCCGTTTCTCCAACAGGTTGTCTCTCGTTTGACACAGTGTAAAAGAGTCAAATCAAATACTCAAATTCATAATTTTTATAAATTCCATTCCAAAATGGAATGCATTAATCTAGTTAAGATGTGTTTATCAGTGGATCTTCTTACGTGGACATACAAAGCCTAAAAGCGTTCATCAACGTTGCTGAATCAGGTTCATTTTCAGATGCAGCACAACGGTTATTTTTGACTCAGTCGGCGGTGAGTAAGCGGGTATCAATTTTAGAACAGCAACTCAACTGTCGCTTATTTGATCGAATTGGACGTCAAATACTGCTGACCGAAGCGGGCGAACGACTTTTACCCAAAGCCAGAGAGATACTACTTGCGGTTAAGGATGCACAAACACTCGTCAATAATCTCGATCAAGAAGTGACGGGAAGGCTTTCTTTCGCCGCCAGTCATCATATCAGCCTACATCGCTTACCGCCCATTCTGAAAGACTTTGCACAGCATTATCCTGATGTTGTTCTGGATTTACGTTTTGATGAATCTGAACTGGCTTATGAGAGCGTCTTGAAAGGCGAAATAGAACTCGCCCTAATTACACTCTCACCTGAGTTAGATTCACGTATCTGTAGTGAGCAGATCTGGGATGATCGGTTGTTTTACACGGTATCAGCCCACCACCCCCTAGCACAAAAGAAACAAGTTACACTCGCTCAATTAAATGAGTTTCCAGCGATTCTCCCTCGACCAGAAACCTTCACCCATCAACTCGTCCGTCAACAAATGTCCGCCTGGAAAATGGAACCTAATCTGGGCATGAGTACCAATTATCTGGATACAATACGCATGATGGTTTCGATAGGACTGGGCTGGAGCTTACTGCCTGAAACTCTAATCGATCATCAACTGATTCGCCTAAACTTAGATGCCGCCCCCATTCGCAGGCCTTTAGGCTATATTTATCACCGAGATCGAACCCTTTCTAAAGCGGCACAAACGATGGTGAAGCTCTTGCAAAACAACAGAGACTTTGCGATTACCCTACAAAAACAAGTAGACTAAGCACTGGTAGCAGTATTCCAGATTTTTCCACTGCACAAATGATGGAGCGATTCGTGACCGATGACCTGAATGCAACGCTGCGGCGCTGGCTAGAGCTCTATAGCCAGACAACACCGTCGGCAGATCTACCCGACTGGGCGGAGCTCATGCAGTCGCTTCAACTTCAAGGCTGGCAACATCTTCCCGACGAACAAGCTGAACTCATGGCCATCATGACACAGGAGTCCGTCGAATTTACTCGCTTTGCGGGAATGTTAATGCAACAACAGGAACAGCCTTTACTGGTCAGCTTTTTCAAAGACTTTCATCAACATATTTGTCGTCTTACCGATGACTGGATACTAAAGCGTTGGCTACTGCCCGAGCAACTGGGTTCAATCATCAAAACCCGATTCTGGGATAGATCCAGTCTAGACACATCGTTTAATCAATTGATTCAAGGGCTAAACAACACCTCGAATCTGGCGCTACCCTTCTTTCATCAAAGCGCTTTAAAAGAGCTGACTAAACTCTTCACCGAGCACCAACAGGCTATTCAAGATTACACTGAACATTACAATCAAATTAACTCTCAAGCCCTTGATCATCTTTCTACCTTGATTGAACAGAGTGAAGAACAGATCTCAAGCCTAAAGCAACTGCATCGCTACTGGGTCGATGCTTATGAAATGAGCCATGCTGAAAAGATTGCGACTCATGAATACCAGCTCGCTCATGGTCGTATCAGCAACTCATTGATGCAGATTAAGCTTTGGCTGCAAACCCAGCGTAATCATTACTTAACACAGCTTGGGATCGCCTCGGAGGCGTCTTTAAACTTAGCCTTTGAAAAAATAACATCAGCTCAGCAAACAGATGAGAAAGCTCGAAAACCTAGTCGAACAAACCAATCAGATGTCAAAAGAGCTTGCTGAGATCAAACAACAATTAGGTCACTCTCAGGAAAATCATTGATGAGCCGAGTTCGCATAGACGCACAAAAACTAAAACAAGAAGTCATCGAATTTAATTCACAACTGATTGAAACCTATCAAACGCTAAAGCGCTTACCCAATATTGAAATGGGTCAAACTCCCGCAGAAACGCTACTGCATATTGATAAAATGCGCTTACAGTACTATCAACCCGAAACACCCAGCACCGAACATCCTCCATTACTGATCTGCTATGCACTGGTCAACCGGCCTTACATGATCGATCTAACACCAGAACGCTCACTACTGAGGAAGCTCCTAGACAAAGGCATCGCTGTCTATCTGGTTGACTGGGGTTATCCAGATGCATCAGACCGCTATCTAGATCTTGATGATTACATTAATTACTACTTAGACCGCTGCGTGGATAAGGCGTGTGAACACGCTAACGTCAACAAGATGAATTTAATGGGCATCTGCCAAGGTGGCACATTCAGTCTCTGTTACACAGCACTTCACCCAGAGAAAATAGCCAGATTGATCACCCTTGTAACGCCCGTTGACTTTCATACCGATGACTTTACCCTCAGCCATCTCGCTCGACATGTCGATGCCGACTTAGCCGTTTCCACCTATGGCAATATTCCAGGAACACTACTGAACGATACTTACCAATCCCTGATGCCAATGCGTCTGGGATTGAAAAAAAATCTCGACCTTCCTTTTACGCTGGCTGACGAACAGAATGCGATCACTTATTTGACCATGGAAAAGTGGATTGAAGACAGCCCGGATCAAGCGGGTAAAGCATTTGCAGAATTCATAAAGCATTTCTTTCAGGAAAATAGACTTATCAAAGACGCTTTAGACATTGGACATCATGAGGTGAGGCTAAAAAGGATTACACAGCCGGTATTGAATATTTACGCCACTCAAGACCATCTTGTACCGCCCTCTTCATCCAAGGCACTGCAAGGTCGAACCTCTAGTCGCCTCTATCGAGAAAAAAGCATCGCTTCAGGTCACATAGGTATTTTTGTGAGTAGCAAACAGGGCAACCAGCTCTCTGAGGCCATTGCGAACTGGTTGTCTGCAGACTTGTAACTTGTGAGTTATTCTTTGGGCTTACCCGCTCTTCTACGAGGCGTTTTAGCTTCTTCTGTAGAGGCTTTGGGTGCCGAAGCTGCATCTGGCTGTGGTTTTTTGACCTCTTCCGTCGATGTTTTAGAGTCTCCTTTAATAGGGCTGAACATCTTCCACATCGCCAAGTTTTGATCCGCAATGCGATTCATCATGGTTAAGGGGTTGGCAGCACCAATCATATTCTGCATCTGATCACGAATCATATCTTGATGCTCAAGGAAGGCCGCAATACTCTGCTCAAGGTACTGACTCATCATTCCTTGCATGCTATCACCATAAAAACGGATCAATTGCTGCAACACTTGATTGGTTAACAGGGTGCCGTGACCATCCGCTTCTTGCTCGCTAATGATCTGCATTAAAATATTACGCGTGAGATCCTGACCCGACTTGGAGTCTAGTACTTGGAAAGGTTCTGAGCTTAACACAAGCTCTTTAACATCCTCCAGAGTCACATAACAACTCCTAGAGGTATCATACAAACGCCGATTGGTATATTTTCTCAGGATTCGCATATTGCTTTCCTTGTGTTTAATGGTCATCTGTACTTCATTCCTCAGTCCCGTCTTTTTTTGCTTGGGCGCGTATATTGATTCATTAAACCGAACATAAGTTTTTGAAAACCCTCCACGGTACCTAAACCTGATGTTAAAAAGGGTTTAAACAGAGTAACAGGGTCATAACCCTCTACTCCCTGATGCATGCGATCACGAATAGTATTGATCATTTCATCATGTAAAGAGGACACATCAGGCAACCCTAAACTTTCTCTAAGTTCTTCGGGAGTCATCTCGATATCAATCGTAAACTTCATTGTAATCCCCTCTGCATTGAGAGACACCTATTTATCTGTAAGGATATAACACTTTCATAAGCTTAATCCAGTTGCTTAAACCTTTCCGGAAAGATCCAAACAATGGCCAGTGCCAGTGCCACTATACTGATCACTGTCGCCACCATAAATGTTCCACTTCCCCCTAAGCTAGCCCAAAATATTCCAGAAAAAAGAGCGCCTGCCACACCTCCTGCACCAAAACCTGCACTAGAAAAAAAGTGCCTGCCCTCGCCCTTGCGTTGCATGGTTAAAGTAATGATAGACCAAAGCAATACCGACTGCATGCAAGCTACCGAAACTAGCGGCATGTAGGCATTGTGCTAGCACCAAGACTGTTAAAGAATCTGCAAAAGTCGCAATTAAGAACCAACGAAGTGCACAGAGCACCAAGCTAATCAGCATCAAAAATCTTAAGCTAAAGCGTTTAAATAGCGTTGGCATCACAATAAAAAGCAGTACTTCCGCTACCACGCCTACTGCCCATAGCTTTCCTATCTGACCACGCGAGTAGCCTAAATCTTGCAATAAAACACTGTAAAACGTGTAGTAAGGCCCGTGACTAAACTGAACCAAAAAAAACACCAGCAAGAAAACTTGTACCTGTCTATTACGCAAGATAGCCCAAATACTCTGCTCTTGGTGAGTTTCTGGAGCTGCTCCGGAGGGCGCAGGAATGATCAGAGTGTTTAGCCAAATTAATATCATCAAGACTAATGCGACTGCAGGTAACCAGCCTATATCAATATAATCCAGTAACACGCCAGTGGCGATGACAGCCACGACGAAGCCAATCGAACCCCAGACTCGAATACGACTGTAATAATCTCGCGAAGTACCCAGATGTTGCAGTGTAATCACCTCAAACTGAGGTAATACAGCATTCCAAAAAAAGCTAAATAACAACATGACAACACCTATGCCTAAAGCAGAGGTTGCCAAAACATCGCGATAAAAATAACCCAAGTTAGCAACGCGCCAAAACGAACGATGCGAACTCGCTGCCCCGTTTTGTCGGCTAGCCACCCCCCAAATGTTGGGTGCAATGACCCTAGATAGATGGAGTAGCGCCATGAGAACGCCGATCATCTGTGCAGAGAGATCAAAGGACTGTAGATAAAGACTCCAGTAAGGAACTAAAGCGCCTAGGAGTGCAAAGTAAAAAAAGATAAAAGCCGGATAGGCGAAAAGTAGGGCATCTGATATCTATGTGATTGATCCATTCTTGATGATCATAGTGACAAGGTCGATTGAAAAAAACAATAACTAAAATTTTTTCATTATATTACAGAGCATTACAATCAAACCTCAGTAAAAATTCCTATTGGTATTTTAATTTTATCATTAATTAACTTGAAGAATTAAAAGCATTTTGCACGCTAAAATAAGGTTCCATGTTTTCCAACGACAGGTTCTGTCCTGCGAAACAAACTGGAGCGACGGGAACTCACTCCACAAAAATCCTAGCGAGGAGCAAAAGATGACATTGAAAAAAAGACTCACCACTGCCGTTGCAGGCGCACTCGTGACCAGCATGGTAGGTTTCAGCTCTGCGGCCATGGCGGCCAACTGGCGTTATGCCCATGAAGAGTTTGAAGGTGATGTACAAGACGTTTTTGCCCACAAGTTTAAAGAATACGTGGAAGAGCATTCAGATAACACTGTGCAAATTTTTCGCTTTGGTGAATTAGGCGAATCCGATGACATTATGGAACAGACCCAGATGGGCATTCTGCAATTTGTTAATCAGTCACCTGGTTTCACCGGCTCATTGATCCCTGAAGCACAAATCTTCTTTATTCCTTACCTGCTTCCTGTTGATGATGAAGACATAATCGACTTCTTTCGCACCAGTGTCGCCATCAACGAAATGTTCCCTGAACTCTATGCTGAGCAAGGGTTTGAAGCTTTTACAAATGTATCCCGAAGGTGAAATGGTTGTCACAGCCGATACACCCGTCCGCTCACCAGAGGATTTTCGTGGTAAAAATATCCGTACCATGACCAACCCTCTTCTCTCCGAAACCTATCGTGCGTTTGGCGCAACACCTACCCCGTTGCCATGGGGTGAGGTATACGGCGGTTTGCAGACCAACATCATTCAAGGACAGGAAAACCCAATTTTCTGGATTCAATCCGGTGGTCTTTATGAAGTATCACCCAATCTGATCTTTACCGGTCATGGTCAATTCACAACGGCCCTGATGGCAAACCAAGACTTCTACAACAACCTTTCGCCAGAGGATCAACAGTTGGTTCAAGAGGCGACACAACATGCATTTGAATATATCACTGAGTATGTTCCTGGCCTAAGTGAAGAGATGCTTGAGAAGATTCTTGAATCTAAGCCTGAAGTTACCGTGACACGCCTTACAGATGAAGAACGCCAGGCATTTATGGATCGAGCACCTCGGGTAGAGGAGCGCTTTATTGAGATGACGGGTGAGCGAGGTCAGGCCTTGCTAGAGCAATTCAAGAAAGATTTAGAGCCCTATCGTTAAGCTCGCAAAGTCTTTGCAGGATTGATGGACGGTAAAATATTGATTTACCGTCCATCTACTGTGCTCAGATCCTCTTAGGAGATAACTCAATGAGGGACGACCTTTCCGACACGCACGCATCTGGACTTCCCGGATTTCTGGGTGTTATTGACTCCACTATCAGTCGACTAGAATCCTTTATCTTAGCCGCAGGGGTGCTATTAATGGCCATTAATACCTGCGCTAATGTGATAGGACGTTTCGTTTTTGGTGAAAGTTTGTTTTTTGCCGAAGAAGTGAATCGAATTCTGATCGTTATGATCACTTTTGCTGGTCTTGGTTATGCGGCTAGACATGGCCGTCATATCCGTATGTCGGCCTTATATGATGCTCTACCCACCAAGGCTCGACGCGTGTTGATGATTATCATCTCCTTGGTAACCTCCGCGACCATGTTTTTTCTCTGTTATTACGCTTACACCTACATTCTGAGCATTTACAACACGGGTCGTGTGTTACCCACCATGGGGATACCCTTATACCTCATGTATGTATGGGTTCCGATAGGTTTTACCATTACCGGAATTCAATACTTTCTAACCGCCATTAAAAAACATGACCTCTCGTGATGTGTATCTCTCGACACACGTCATTGATGGCTATGAAGAGACTGAAACAGAAGTCTAACGATCTGAGAAAAGGATAAATCGATGATTACCCTAATGCTGGCAACCATGATCATTCTGCTATTGCTCGGCTTTCCGATGATGATCCCTTTAATCATGGCGGCGTTGATTGGCTTCTACATGACGTTCGACAGTTTTGCTCAAATGAACATCATGATTCAGCAGATGATGGGGGGCATACGTCCTACGGCGTTAATCGCAGTCCCGATGTTTATTCTGGCGGCTGACATTATGACCCGAGGTCAGTCCGCGAACCGTTTGATCAATATGGTGATGGCATTTATCGGTCATATCAAGGGTGGATTAGCGGTCAGCACGGCAGCCTCCTGCACACTCTTTGGTGCCGTTTCAGGCTCCACTCAAGCCACCGTTGTTGCCGTAGGCTCCCCTCTTCGTCCCAAGCTTTTAAAAGCCGGTTACAAAGACTCCTTCACATTGGCATTGATCATTAACTCCAGTGATATTGCCTTCTTGATTCCACCCAGCATCGGCATGATCATCTATGGGGTCATCACAGGCACCTCTATTGGAGAGCTCTTTATTGCAGGTGTGGGCCCTGGCTTGCTGATACTGGCAATGTTTTCAGCTTACTGTATCGCTTATGCTTACATGCACAATGTACCGACTGAACCTAAAAGCAGCTGGAAAGAGCGTTTAATTGCCATTAAAGATGCGCTCTGGCCATTAGGTTTTCCAATCATCATTGTCGGCGGTATTTATGGCGGTATTTTCAGTCCGACAGAAGCCGCCGCTGCCTGCGTTCTTTATGCGGTCATTCTTGAGTTTATTGTGTTTCGCTCATTAAAAGCGGCTGATATCTACAAAATCGCCAAATCAACGGGTTTAATCACAGCAGTCGTCTTCATTTTGGTTGCTGTGGGTAACGGTTTTTCCTGGATTATCTCCTTTGCTCAAATTCCTCAAGCTATTCTGGGTGGTTTAGGAATCGATCAAGCAGGCCCGATTGGTGTTCTTTTTGCCATCGCAATCGCTTTCTTTATCGCCTGTATGTTTGTTGATCCTATTGTGGTGATTTTGGTACTGACACCTATTTTTGCACCCGCCATTGCGTCTACAGGTCTTGACCCCGTTCATGTTGGTATCTTGATTACGCTCATGGTGGCCATCGGCTCAGCTACACCGCCTTTCGGCTGTGATATTTTCACAGCAATTGCGATCTTTAAACGCCCTTATTGGGAAGTCATTCGAGGCACACCGCCATTTGTTTTGATGCTGGTAGTTGCCTCTGTACTGATTATTTTCTTTCCGCAAATAGCCCTATTCCTTCGGGATTTAGCCTTCAGATAAAGGAGCTGTGATCGTGTTTAAAAGAATATTGGTAGCGGTGGATGGTTCTGAGGGTGCCTTAAAAGCCTTGGAAAAAGCCGTGCAACTACAAAAACTCACCGAGGCTGAAATCTACTTAATCTGTGTTTTTAAGCATCACAGCCTGTTTGAAGCCTCACTCTCGATGGTTAGACCTGACAGCGTCCAGATACCTGATCAGGCGCTCAAAGAATATGCTACCGATGTCGTCAACCATGCCCGAGACTATGCCAAAGGGTTAGGTGCTGAAAAAGTGCGCGGATTTGTCAAAGGCGGTAGACCCTCCAAAACCATCGTCAAGTTTGCCAAGGCCAAAGAGGTGGATTTGATTGTGGTTGGCACACGTGGAACTAATGGTGATATTGAGGGTTACTTCTTAGGAAGTGTCTCTCAACGTGTCGCCAGTCGTGCCAAGTGTCCAACCCTAGTCGTGTAATTAAAGCGGTTAAATTAAGCGGTATGAACCAGTGAAACCACACTCGATTTGATCGAGACAGGAGGTTTTGCCTGCCACTGAATCAGCTCAGGTTCCGATTTGTCGGCTGAAAAGAGATGTCCAATCTCCGGTACAGCAAAGCAACGATCTCCGCGCATCGGTTGCCAAGCATTGTATTCCGAGTGACTAATGCCCACTTCCCAAGGTTCTGGGCTACTCCAACCATCGGCTTCAAGCTCCACACGCACTTCGGCACCAATTAAACTTACAGCACTGACTTTCAAAGGCAGATGGGCATGAGAAGCTGGCTGAGTCTGCAGCTTCACCTCATGCGGACGGAAATAGCACTCTACCTCCTTAGCGTCAGTTTGATCCGTTACACTGATCCAAGCATTACCTTGAGAAAGACGCCCTTTAGTGATATCACCCTGAAGCACATTAATGTGCCCTAAAAAGCCCAACACAAATCGACTATCGGGTTGCGCATAAAGGGTTTGTGGAGTATCAACCTGTTCTATTCGTCCAGCGCTCATCACCACCACCTGATCCGATAGCTCTAGCGCTTCTTCCTGATCATGGGTGACAAACACACTGGTAAAGTGCAATTCATCATGCAAATTACGCAACCAGCGACGTAAATCCTTTCTCACTTTGGCATCCAATGCGCCAAAAGGCTCATCCAATAAGAGTACTTGTGGCTGCATCGCCAAGGCTCTGGCTAAGGCAACGCGTTGCTTTTGACCACCCGATAACTGCGCCGGATAACGACTGGCCAGATGCCCAAGCTGCACCATCTCTAACAGATCCTGTACACGCTTCTTAATCTCAGGTGCCGAGGGTCTTTGATGCTTAGGCATCACTTCCAGACCAAACGCGATATTCGCGGCCACCGTCATATGACGAAAAAGCGCATAATGTTGAAACACAAAACCGACCCGACGATCACGCACGTGAACACGAGTGACATCTTCACCATGAAACAAAATACGCCCGGTATCGGCCGTTTCTAAGCCTGCGATGATCCGCAACAAGGTGGTTTTACCTGAACCAGAAGGCCCCAGCAATCCTACCAACTGTCCGTCAGGGATCTCTAATGAGAGAGGTTCCAGCGCCTGAAATTTACCAAAACGCTTACTGACACCTTCAACACGAATACTCATACTTCCTCCTCATTCAACGCAAGTTGCTGACGAGCCTGACGCCATTCAACAAAAGACTTTACTAACAGCGTGAGCAATGCAATACCGGCCAATAGTGAGGCACTGGTAAAGGCACCAACAACGTTGTAATCCTGATATAAAAGCTCGACATGCAAAGGCAAGGTATTGGTTTCACCACGAATATTTCCTGAAACCACCGACACCGCACCGAATTCACCCACCGCCCTAGCATTGGTTAACACCACGCCGTAAAGCAATGCCCACTGAATGTTTGGCAGGGTCACGCGACGAAACAGTTGCCATCCGCTTGCACCCAAGGTGACACCGGCCTCCTCTTCCTCTTTCCCTTGCTGCTGCATCAAAGGAATCAACTCGCGCGCCACGAAGGGACAGGTCACAAACACCGTCACCATCAAAATACCGGGCCATGCAAACATCAGTTGCACATCGTGATCCATCAACCAACGACTACCCATCCATTCGAGCCATAGAGCAATAGATAGAGCAATCCCGCCACGACTGGCGATACCGCAAAAGGGATGTCGATCAAGGTGATCAACAATTTACGACCCGGAAATTCAAATCGAGTCACCAGCCAAGCGAGAAAAACCCCAAATACTAAATTAATCGGAACCGTTAATGCCGCTACAAACAGGGTTAACCCAATGGCATGAAGGGTAAAACGATCCGTGACATTGGCAATATAGCTTTCAAGGCCACCCGAGAAGGCTTGCGTAAAAATAGCGACTAGGGGAACAACCAGAAGCAACCCAACCAAGGAAAGTGCTAAGCTGATCAAAGACCACTTAACCCATGGCTGATCACCGATACGAAGATGAGCAGTAGTTCGCATAGTGTTACCTTAACTCCGGTTATCGACCATGTATCCGGCGCAGATAGAACGCTTGCCAGATATTAATTAAAAACAGTAAGACCAGTGATGCCATCAACACAACCGACGCAATCGCACTGGCTGCGGCATAATCAAACTCTTGTAGGCGAACAAAAATCATTAAACTGGTAATTTCACTGATATAAGGCATATTGCCCGCAATAAAGATGACCGCACCGAATTCACCCAAGCTTCGTGTAAAGGACAAAGCAACGCCGGTTAAGAGCGCGGGCCAAAGACTGGGAAAAATCACCCGTCTAAACACCGTTAAATCCGACCCGCCCATGCTGATGGCGGCTTCTTCATCCTCAACGGCTAAATCTTCTAATACCGGTTGAACCGTTCTCACCACAAAGGGAAGACTGGTAAAGGACATCGCCACAATGATCCCCAGTGGCGTAAAGGCGACTTTAATACCTGCCTCAGCCAAAATCGCGCCATACCAACCATTTTCTGCAAAGAGAGCCGATAAGGTGATACCGGCGACAGCGGTGGGTAACGCAAAAGGAAGGTCCATCAAGGCATCAACGATTCGCTTTCCTGGAAACTCATAACGCACTAACACCCAAGCCAACAGCAAGCCAACCACGCCGTTAAATGCGGATGCCCAAGCAGCGGCCCACAAGGTCACTCGATAAGACGCCACCACACGAGGATCGCTGATCACTGACCAGTACTCATTCCACGACATACCCGCTGTTTGCACTATCAGACCGGTAATGGGTAACAGCAAAATCAAGCTGATAAAGAGTAACGAGATACCTAAGCTCAGCGCGAACCCCGGCAAGACACGCTTGCTGGGGTTGAGAGAGATGGCTGAAGTGATCGCCAAAGACATAGTGGGTGACGTTCCTTAGGCTCTTAACGACGTTGTAATTGATCTAGCTTGCCGCCATTAGCGAAGTGAACTTCCATGGCGTTGTCCCAGCTTCCAGCGATCTGCTCAATCGTGAGAAGTTCAACGGCTGGGAATTGGTCCGCAAACTCTTGTTGCACCACTTCGTTGTGAACGCGGTAGTTGAATCCAGCGAGTAAACGTTGCGCCTCTTCAGAGTACAACTCTTCAAGATACGCTCGAGCGAGCTCCAAATTACCATTGCGCTGAGCATGACGCTCTACCACAGCCACAGGGAACTCTGCTAAGAAACTGACCTTTGGAACAACCACTTCAAAATTATGATCAGGGAACTCAGCGATGATGTTATTGACTTCCGACTCAAAGGTAATCAATACATCACCAATACCGCGCTCTACGAAAGTCGTTGTTGCACCCCGACCACCCGTATCGAAGACCGCGACACGATTAAGAAAGGTTCTAACAAAACCATCAATGGCTTCTTGATCTTCCGGAAAGGCTTGTTGAGCAAAACCATAGGCGGCCAAGTAGGTATAACGCCCATTACCTGAAGTTTTTGGGTTAGGGAAAACGCTACTCACATCTTCACGTGCTAAATCATCCCAATTTTGGATATTTTTAGGATTGCCTGCACGCACCAGGTAAGCCATGGTGGAATAGTAAGGAGAACTAGAATTAGGCAGTTGCTCACGCCAATCCTCAGGAACGAGCTTGCCACGCTGATGCAGAATATCGATATCGGTTACTTGATTAAAAGTCACCACATCAGCACGCAAGCCTTCAATGATCGCTTGAGCTTGACGAGACGAGCCGCCGTGCGATTGACGAACGTCAACCTGGTTACCGGTTTTCTCTTTCCAAACAGCAGCAAAGTGTTCGTTATAACTGGCAAACAATTCACGAGAAATATCATAAGACGAGTTAAGCAAGGATTGATCGGCAGCGTGTGTGTGTGCGACTCCGAGTCCCAGCACGATGGCGGCTACTAAAGACTTTGCGCGTTTGAAAGTTTTCATCTTCTTCCCCATATTCAAAAAAGGCATAAAAGGCATTTATCTATGGGGAAGAAGATTATATTAACACGATGGTTATAACAATAATTTTATTTATAATATTTTGATATATTGAATTCTCACTTCACTCTATGCTCAGTTAGCTCTACCTCTCAGTATTGCTTGAGAAATATCAATAACATCAAGAATAGTACCCTGCCCCTGAACAACGCGGACGATTTTATCCTCTAAAAGCAGCCACTCTTCTTCTTGAGATCGGCCATGACCGGTCCAATCCCTAGGCAGTCGTGTGGATTTGGCATATAACTCTGGTGGAAACACATCCCCTCTCGCCAACTTCATTTGCCATCCGGGTGCAAGTCGCCTCCACGTGCTAATTTTTTTTGTAGTCCGGGTGGAAGATGTCTTCGATCAAAACTTTGATCCACCTCACTCGAGGTGAAACCAAAGTACTCTTCTAGGACACGACGAATAATACCTTGATACTCGAAAGACTCTTCTTGAGTTTGGTGCTGAGCACGCTGGTTCGACCGCTGCTCTGAGCTTGACTGTGAAGCAGAACGGCCACGATCCTGAGAAGCAGCAGGTGTGAAGGAAGGAGGACCCGCTAACACAGGCACACTCAGAGTTAATGTTACTAGAAAAATAATAGGCTTCATGATGACTCTCTTACTCATCGTTTATGATCCTATAAGGGTATCCTAACCACTATTAAGCCAAACTGAATAGTTAAAGAGAGTCAGTCCATCAAGGGCTAACAGAAGCCTTAGTCAAAAGCTGCTGAATATAAGCTGGCAAGTGAAACGAGGCCGCATGAACCGCTGGGGTGTAGTAACGACAGTTGAGACCTGCCGCCAGATAACGCCGTTCAAGCGTGTTGATATCAAGCTCAGCAGCTTGTGGATCCTGACAACCCCACGCCAAGGCCATCACACCACCAACATAGGTCGGAACCGCAACAGTATAAAAGCGAGTGTCATGAAAATAGGGACTTAAACGTCGCTGAGTAGTGATCAGCTCGTCTGGCTGCATAAACACCACACCATTTTGAGCCACGAAGATCCCATTAGAATTTAAAAGTCGTTGACACCCCTGATAAAACTCACTGGAGAAGAGTACTTCTCCAGGACCTACAGGGTCGGTACAGTCAGAAATAATGACATCAAAAGTCTCAACCTGTGCTTCACGCACAAAGGCCACGCCATCCGCTATATGGATCTTAACTCTGGGGTCATCAAAAGCACCCGCTGAATGATTGGGTAAGTAGGTTTTGCAAAGATCAATGACCGCCTGATCAATTTCCACCTGTACAACCTGTTCAACGGAGGAATGTTTTAACACTTCTCGAAGAATTCCCCCATCTCCCCCACCGATGATGAGCACTCGACGCGCCTTACCATGTGCAAGCATAGGTACATGCACCATCATTTCATGGTAAATGAACTCATCGCGCTCAGTGGTTTGAACAATACCATCCAGCGCCATCACTCGACCGAAAAAACGATTTTGAAAGATGATCAGATGCTGATGTTCTGTATGCTGTTCAAATAACAGCTCATCGATACTAAGGGTTTGGCCATAGCCATCGCTTAGCGTTTCAGTAAATAGATTCATACGGACTCTTTAGAGCACAGAGGCATCTTACCGCGAATGTACTCTTTCACATCAACGCGAGAAGGAGAGAAAAATTGCTCTAAAACAGGCACCGCATCGGCTGGACGAGCATCACCACACATAAAGACATCAAAGGCAGCAAATTGTCGCTCAGGCCAGGTATGCACACTAATGTGCGACTCAGCCAACACAGCCACACCAGAAATACCGCCGTTTGGCGTGAAGTGATGGAGGTGAATATGCAAGAGTGTTGCGCCAGCAGCATTCACAGCTTCTCGCAACGCCTCTTCCATATGTTCAAGACTATCCAGATTCGATGCTCCGAATAAATCAATGATTAGGTGTACACCAGCGTATTCATAATCATTTTGACGAATAAAAAAATCTTTTCGATTCTCAACAACCACTGCTGAACAGCCTGTGTCCTTAAAAGACAACTCGTCTGTTTGTATGACGTTAGTCTCTGTAAGATATTTATTAGTCATAACCTACTTAAGCTTTAACAGATCTGTTTTAACATCAGCATTCTGCCCTCGGTGGCGCAGTAAATGATCTAACAAGGTCATCGCCATCATCGCTTCTGCAATAGGCGTTGCACGGATGCCAACACAGGGATCATGCCGCCCCTTGGTAATTACTTCAACCGCCTCTCCGCGGTTATTGATACTTTTACCCGGCAAACGCATACTTGAAGTCGGCTTCAGAGCAATATGGGCAATAATATCCTGACCGGTAGAAATACCCCCTAAGATACCACCAGCATGATTGGATAAAAAACCATCAGGAGTCATTTCGTCACGATGCTCGGTACCCTTCTGCGCGACCACTGCAAAGCCATCGCCTATTTCGACACCTTTTACCGCATTAATACTCATCAGCGAGTGCGCTAATTCAGCATCTAAACGATCAAAAATAGGCTCACCTAAACCCACTGGCACACCTGATGCAACAACGGTTATCCTGGCACCAACAGAATTACCCTCTTTACGAAGGGCATCCATATACTCCGCCACTTTTTTCTGCAGCATCAGCATCTGGGGAGAAAAAAGGGTTCTCAGAGACTTGATCCCAATCAAATCGTTGTGGGTCAATCATGATTGGACCAAGCTGAGATAGATAACCTCTGACTGTGACGCCAAGTTGA
>JAJOJN010000132.1 GCA_021208565.1 Nitrincola sp. | reverse complement strand
GCTAGTAAGTTTGTTTGCTCTGCGATCGCTTGAATCACTGAGAGGATACTAATAATACTTTCACTGTTTTGTTCAAGTTCGTTGATGGCGAGTGTTGCTTTTTCCGAACGTTTAGCAACATTGGATATTGCGGCTGTTGTCGTTCCCATAAACTGATTACCGCGCAGCGCGGCTTCATCTGCCCGTGTTGCAGCACTGGCAACATTGGAAGCGCTACTTGCGATTTCTTGAGCCGTGCTTGCCATTTGGGTAACGGCTGTAACGACTTGTTCAATCAGTACTTGTTGATGATTAACTTGTTGGGTCGTGGATTCACAGATAGTGTTGCTTTGGTTGGCAAGTTCGCTGACCTGTTCACCAACCAGCACCATTTGCTGAATCATTTTTCGCAAACTGACAATGAAGGTGTTGAGGTGACCTGCTAGTTCACCTGTTTCATCTTTGCGTTGAATATCGATGGTTCGGGTAAGATCGCCCTCTCCTTGAGCGATTGACGAAACAAGGCCGGTCATCGTTTTCAAGGGTTTAATGCTGCTGCGAGAAACAATCCAAATGATGGCGGTGCCCAGCAGTGCCAGTATGATGCCTGCGGTGATCATAAAGACAAAGAAGTTGTTTTGAGCGGCCTCTAACAGTTGGTTTTGTTCAACTAGGGCCTGCATAACCAATTCAGTTGGAACTGAAATAGCAATCGCCCAACTTTCAGGTAATCCAGCCACTGAGAAGGGCATCACAACTTGCACATTTTCGCCTTGCATGGAGATAGAGGTTTGTTTGCTGTTAAGACTGCTTTGGATGTCATTGCGACCTTGTCCAGAGAGTTCTCTAATTGTTTTGCCGACGAGTGCTGGATTGCTGCTGTGACCAGAAATGATTCCGCGCGGACTAACAAGGATGATTTCGCCGGTTCCTTGATAAAGGTTTTGAGCAGATTCTCGAGTGAGTCGTTGTATAAAGGCAACTGAAATATCAACACCTGCTATACCCACAAAACGATCATTTAGTTTGACCGGAGCAACCAAGCTTGTGAGTAAGGTATCCACCCCGTCAATGGGATAGAGGTAGGGGTCAACGATACAGCTGCGATTATTATCCTTTGCGCACAGGTAATATTCGCCAACTCTAATGCCATTATCATCCAGTGTTTGATCTAAAAAACCTTCAAGATTCTCGATGAGTACCTCACCATTGTCTTGCATGGTCAGATAAGGGATAAATCGTCCTGTTTCGTCGCTACCGATAGCGTTGGTATACTCAAAATCAAAACGGCTAAATGTATTGGGTTCAAAATTGACAAAGGTGCCCAGAAAGTCGGGGTTATCGCGCAATACTTGTTCAAGGATGTCTAAGGCTATGGTGCGCTTATCTTCAATGTCATGATGTAAAAGTGCTGACATGGTGCTCGCAAGCGTTTGAGCTTTGTGTAGCCCTCTTTCTAGGTTACTCGACATTGAGAGTGATAAGTCGCTAGATATTACCGTCAAAAACTCTTCAACTTGCTGTTTTATAACCACTTCGCTCTGCTGTGAAAGCTCATCTTTCGCTTGAGTAAATTGCCAGATGCCAATCATCGCTGAGCAAATTACCACAATAAATAAACAGGCACCTGCCCATATGGCGAAGCGTTGCTGTATTGAAATTTGTGTCATGTCGATGAGTCTCTCAGCAGGTTGGAATAGTGATGTAACGGCAACTCATAAAACAAAAATAACGCATAAAGTGGTTTTAGGATAGAGTGGATGAGAATATATTATTCGCTGTTCAATTCAGACATATTCTTGTCTTATCAATAGGGAGTTCCAAGTGAATTCGTTGCTTAAAAAACACTATATTTGGCTGTGCGTTCTTCTCTCTATTTCGTTTTTATTACAGGGCTGCTCACAAAAGAGTGAGGTGCTTACTCCTGCCCAAAATGTTGTTGAGGGTATTCGGGGAAACTATGAATCTGGTTTAGATACGCTACCGTTATCCTTGCAACGGCATTATGCACAGCGGATTTATCGAGTAACCGGTGACGAAACGTTTATCCCATATCAAAAAAGGCATGCTGTTTATCTTGTTGAGTCCTTTAAAAGGGATGTTGATGGGATCTCGTCCCAACCGGATTATGTCCTTATGCGTGACCGTCAAATTGCGGAGAAAAGAACCTTAAGAACTGAGCGCCAAAGGCAAAGGGCATTGCTGTTTGATCGATACCCTGGAATGTTATTTAACACGGATTTGGTGTTTAGGCTGGTACAGCTAGACTATTACGGTTTGTTGAATGATTTACCTGCGGATCAAGTGAACTTGTTAAAACATAATTTAAAAGATGCTGATTTCAAAAGCTTTCTATTAGATGAGGCCGCTATACGCCATTATGCCGCTCAGGCCGCTAATCAAGTCTGGTTTTTGTATCAATTGGGTATTATCGATCTACGGCAGGATTTTGAGCGTCGTTTTCAGGAAGTTTATCCTTTATCCGAAGACCATCTGCTGAGTCGATCAGAGTTTCATAATAAAATTTATGGTTTGACGCATATTGTTATTGCGGCCAGTCGATATTACCAAGATGAGCTACCTCAAGATGCATTTGCGTGGATTACGGATTACTTTATTGATCAGCTGCCGCTTCTCTTAGAAATAACTACGGAAGATATCCTAGCTGAAGTGGGAATCAGTTTAGCGTTAACAGGACAGCTGGATCATCCAGCAGTAGAGCAGATACGTGAACGATTAATTTTGGCATACGATCCCATTAGTCAGATGATTCCGTCACCGACAGGCGGTACTGATTTTGCTCAGGGTGAGCATCGCAATGTGTTGGCGGTCATGTTGCTGATCTGGCCGGAGCAGTTATTTCAAGGGCCTCGCTTAGATTTTGAGGCTGTTATGCTCAAACTTAATCAAAGCGAGTGAAGCTAAAGAGGGTTATACTCTTTAAAAATGTGTCCAAGGAGTTAGGGTTATGACAAATTCAATTAGTCATCAGCGCCAATGGTTAAAACATTCTGTATCTAAACTGTTCGTGAGTGTGATAGGTATTGCAATGGCCACCTCTATTCAAGCTGATTTTCCCGATGCGCGTGCGAGTGATCCGGCCGTCTTGCAATGGATGGTCGGTTCACCACCGCCACCAGATAAAACCCTTCGCTTTGATGATGGTAGTTATTTTACCTTTCCAGCGATGCGCTGGAGTGTTTCTCATTTTCGACAGCTAATGCCCACCATTAATGTCTCTCGTGGTTTAGGGCATGCATCATCCTTAAGTACTGAACTCATTGAAGCGATAGATGGGTTAACCTTCATCCCTCTGAATGCCGATAAACCGATCACTTGGGAAGAGTCGCTTTGGCTGAATTACACTGATGGTATTTTAGTCATGCACCAAGGAAAGGTGGTTTATGAGCGCTATTTTGGTGTGTTAAAACCTGAAGGGCAGCATGGTGCCATGTCGGTGACGAAGACGTTTACCGGTACGCTGGCGGCAATGTTGGCTGCTGAGGGAGTTTTAGATCCTTCTTTACGTGTTGATCATTATGTACCAGAGCTGGCAACCTCGGCATTTGGTAGTGCCACGGTTCGACAGCTAATGGATATGACGACAGGTATCCGTTTTAGTGAAGATTACAGCGATCCAAATGCTGAGGTCTGGGCACATGCTGCGGCTGGCAATCCATTGCCTAAGCCTGCCGATTATGAGGGGCCTAGAAGTTATTACGAGTTTTTACAGACGGTTCAAGCGGAAGGAGAGCATGGAGAGGCTTTTCATTATCGAACTGCCAATACCGATGCACTCGGATGGGTACTGGCAAGAGTAACCGGTGAAAATGTGGCGTCTCTGCTCTCCAATCGAATTTGGAAGAAATTAGGTGCAGAGCAGGATGCCTACATGAGTGTTGATTCCATAGGTACACCTTTTGCGGGTGGCGGACTCAACCTAGGGTTGCGTGATTTAGCGCGATTTGGTGAGATGATCCGTAATCATGGCTATTACAACGGACAGCAGATTATTCCGGCACAGGTTGTTGCGGATATCCTTCGGGGGGGGGATCAAGAAAAGTTTGCCAAGGCCGGCTATTCATTATTGCAAGGATGGAGCTATCGCAATATGTGGTGGGTGACTCATAATGAGCATGGTGCGTTTATGGCGCGCGGTGTTCATGGTCAGGCACTCTATATTGATCCAACGGCAGAGGTTGTTATTGCGCGTTTCGCGAGTCATCCGGTAGCGGCGAACTCTGCGAATGATCCGGTATCCCTTCCTGCCTATCATGCGCTTGCTAACTATTTGATGAACAGGCCGTAAAGTTGAAGCAAGATTCCCAACACATAACAAAGCTGGCGCCCAAGCGAGAAATCTTCGGTTGGGCGATGTTCGATTTCGCTAATCAAGCCTATACCTTGCTGATTATCACCGTTATTTATGGTGATCTTTTTACCCGAATCATTGTGGGTGACTCGCCGGATTATCGTCTTGGGAATCTGCTGTGGAGTGTCGCTTTAGCGGTGAGCTATTTTATGGTGGTGGTGGCGAACCCGGTCTGTGGCGCCATTATGGATTACACCGCCAGTCGTAAACGTTTTCTGTGGGTGAGTTATTGTTTAACCGTCGGTGCCACGGCGCTGTTATATTTTGTGGAGCCGGGTTGGATTATTCCAGCCATGCTACTCATTATTGTGTCGAACTTTGCCTATGCGATAGGTGAGGGTTTCATTGCTAGTTTCCTACCGGATCTTGGGCCGCGTAAAAGCTTGGGTTGGATTTCCGGTTTAGGCTGGGGATTGGGCTATATCGGAGGTTTGATTGCCACCGCCTTTACGCTCTATTTTTTTGGGGTGACGTGTCAGCCGAAAACTATGAAACGATTCGTTGGGTAGGTCCATTTGCAGCAGCGTTTTTTTCTTATTGCCGCCATTCCGACCTTTGTGTGGTTGCAAGAGCGTGGACAGCGTCGGTCGCGTCCCGAGAAAGTTCCTTTGTTGCGATTGGGTGTTGATCGCATTCGACGCACCTGGCAAGAGATGCACCATTTTCATGATCTTCGAAGTTTGTTGGTTTCGATATTTTTTGCCATGTCAGGCATCTACATCATTATCGCTTTCTCGTTCATCTATGGATCTCAGGTGATCGGTTGGGATGACCATGTTCGTGTGCTGATGTTTGTAACGGTGCAAATTACCGCTGCGGTGGGCGCTATTGGTTTTGGTTGGTTACAAACTAAAATAGCAACGAAAACCACCTACATCATCACTCTCACCTTATGGTTAGTGGCGATTTTGGCGATCTGGCAAACGCCCGCTTTAGCGGCGTTGTCTCATCAGTTGTTTGCTGTGGAATGGCAAGCACAATACCTGTTTCTGGTTGCAGGTGTTTTGGCAGGATTAAGTTTAGGTGCTTCTCAATCCGCAGGGCGCGCCCTAGTCGGCGTATTAACACCACGTAGTAAAGCCGCTGATTCTTTGGTTTCTGGGGAATGTCAGCCAAGCTGGCCGCAGTGTTCGGTATCTTTGGGTTAGGTTTATTACAGTGGGCGTTTGGACTGGCAGATGCAATCCTGTTTTGCTTGGTGCTCTTTGTTATCGCCATCGTGACGGTGATGCCTGTCAACGAAGAGCGAGGTGAAGAGGTAGCTGAACGCTGGGTTGATCGCAACGCCTAATCGATGTTGTTGGCGGTTCTGAGCTGTTGCATCAATTCAACGGCTGAATTGCTAAACACCCATTCAACACCGCGTGAAATTTCACGACGAACAATCGCTGGATGTTCCACCATGCCAGTACCGACTTTTACGCCGGCCGCTTGAAGTGCCTTCACTCGTTTTGAAGTGAACAGTGCAAAAGAGCCTGCAATAGCACCATGACCGAGTTGGCGGTTTTGGCGCATAATCGCTTGGGTGTTGAATTCAGCAACATCCATGAGCGCGCTATGAGGAAGGTCGGTAAAGCCTGTTAAATAATCTGGTTCCAAACTCAGTAAGTGAAAGTCTTTTTCAGGCGTTAGTGAAGAGAGAGCAGACAGAAGTTGGTCGACGATTTGAGGTTGTTCACGCCAAGAAACCTTCACTTCGATCATCAGGTGCATTGTGGTTGAATAGCGTTCAATGACTTCACTGAGAAGTGGAATTTGAGGCACTTCTCGTCGAAGTTGCGCCAATGAAGTCTCTTTAATGACTAGGTCAGGTCGATGGAAGAGGCGTCCACAGTGAGGGTCATGATGGACGACCAGTTGATGATCCTTTGTCAGGTGGACATCGAGTTCAATTCCCCAAATTTTCGCCTCTAAACAGCGATCGAAAGCGGCCAGCGTGTTTTCGATCAGGAAGCCTTTAGGTCCATAACCATGTGCCCCGCGGTGAGCAACGAGTTTCAATTTGTCAGGGTCAAGAAGCGTTTCGGTTCCCGGTGCGAGTTGCCATAGATAGTTGGCCAGCTGGTTTAATCGAGTTGAAAAATCGCTCATGAATGCTCGCTCTTAGCTCGTTTTTGTCTCGGTCTTAACTTGTTCTATTCTATATCATCGTTGCTATTGTCTGGGTTACTTTTTGGCATGATCTGATTACACTAGCGCCATGAATATTCGTCAGATGCTTTTATCAGATATGTCAGCGGTGTGGAGTGTTCAATGTGACTGCTACCAAGGGGTTCTAGAACCTGAATCCTTAGCGTCATTGGAAGCCAAACGTTCTGCGTCGCCTGCCAGTTGCTTTGTTGCGATGGATGCCGGAAAAGTTGTCGGCTACCTTATTTCAGTGCCTTGGCTGTTTGGCCAAGTACCATCGCTCAATGAAGCTGCATGTCACATCCCTCAGGATGCTGATTGTTTATACCTACACGACATGGCGATATCACCTAAGATGGCTGGAATGGGCATTGGTAAGGCGCTTTTTCAGGCCTATCAAGCGCAAACTTCTGCCATGGGTTTTTCAAAAATGGCCTTAACCGCAGTCGGCGAGGCTGAAGGTTTTTGGAGAAAAATTGGGTTTAAGGTAAAACAGATAGTGCTCAGTGAAGCGAAAGTCGCCGATTATGGCGGTCAAGTTACCTACATGTATCAGGATTGTTGAGAATGTTAAGTTATTTACATGGTTTTCATGCAGGAAACTTTGCCGATATCCATAAGCATCATCTTTTGGTTTGTCTGATTGAGGCGTTAAATCGAAAAAATAAACCTTGGAGTTATCTTGAAACACACTCTGGCAAGGCTTTTTATGCCCTAGATTCAGATGAAGCCACTAAAACAGCGGAGTTTGAAGATGGTATCGCGCGCTTGTGGCGTGCCTATAACCAACCTGAATCAGTGGCCAACTATGTCGCCCAGGTTCGCCTAGTTAATGCAGAAGGTGGTTTGCAGCGCTATCCGGGGTCGCCAGCCTTAGCGGCTGGAATGGCTAGAGACGCAGATCAATTGCACTTGATGGAACTGCATCCTGGCGAGGCAAAGCAGCTTAAAAAGGCATTTGCCGGTTACACGAATGTGGGTGTTCATCATCGAGATGGATACGAAGGCGTTCTGTCGCTACTGCCTCCCAAGCCTAATCGTGGTGTCGTGCTAATCGATCCCTCTTATGAAGTGAAGACCGAGTATGATCAAGTAGCGTCCTTTCTTCCCAAAGCGATTAAGCGTTGGCCGAACGGTTGTTTTGTGGTTTGGTATCCATTGTTACCAGCGGATCGTTGGAAAATAATGCTTGAGAAGATTCGTTGTTCAGGAATCAAAAACATACTTTGCTCTGAGCTAACGATTGGCGATGCTGAAGAGCAAGGAATGTATGGTAGTGGGATGTTGATCGTCAATCCACCTTGGCAATTAGACCAGACGCTTAACTTGTCTGAGCCTTGGTTGGTGGAGCTATTAGCACAGAGAGCCGGCGCTTCACGTCGACTCTACTGGCTGGCACCTCCGGCTGAAGATTGCTGAGAGCTCTTCAGTCCATTCATTAGGTGATTAATAAAGTGCCTGTTCGTCGCGGACGACTTCTTTGAGCACATGCAAAAACAGTTTGTCGGCATCGCTGAATTCAATTGGGATTTTAACACTGGTCAAGGAAGACAGTTCCTCAGCGATCAGATGATCAGCGTCTTTTTTATCGATGTGTTTGCGAGCTATGGCGAGTGCTTTTTCGCAAATTTCAGGTTCAGCCAGTACTTTACGGATAAAACGCATTAGCTCATTGATCACACGGTCTTTATTTTTAATCTCAGCAATATTGTTGCTCATCTCGATGTCCTCAAATGAAAAGATGATTGTGCCTACAGCTTAGCGCGTTCTGGGGCAGGAAAAAACACCGAACTCTTAGGTATTTATTAATGATCTTAGTCAATATCTACCGCTTTAGTCCAAAGTTAAGTGAAATAGACCAAAAACAGTACAGTTTTTAGGTTGATCGCAGGTGGACTCGGTGCCAAAATACTTGGCTTATTATTGATCATAACGACTGTCGGGGTTCATCAGGACATCCCTAGAGTATCCGGCAGGTTAAGCAATACCCAGCTTAAATCTCAGATAGGTGTGGCAGAGTGAGAGATCCTTTACTCTGTTGTGTGCCGCATACAGAACTTTTAGCTGTTTTAATACCGATATGAGATCGGTGCTGAGTAGAGGAAAATTTAAGTGGAATTACTTTCAGGCGCAGAAATGGTAGTACGCGCCCTCCGTGATGAGGGTGTTAAGTACATCTACGGCTATCCAGGTGGCGCATTGCTTCATGTCTATGATGCATTGTTCCAACAGGACGAAGTCGAACATATCCTGGTGCGCCACGAGCAGGCTGCTACCCATATGGCAGATGCCTATGCCCGTGCCACCAATAAGCCGGGTGTCGCGCTGGTGACCTCGGGTCCCGGTGCAACGAATGCAATCACTGGTATTGCTACCGCCTATATGGATTCTATTCCTATGGTGGTCATTACAGGTCAGGTCATGAGCTTCCTGATTGGTGAAGATGCGTTTCAAGAAACCGATATGCTGGGTATTTCACGTCCTATCGTGAAGCACAACTTCTCAGTCACACGCGCAGAAGATATTCCATCGATTATCAAGAAAGCGTTTTATATCGCACAAACTGGACGTCCTGGTCCTGTGGTTATCGACATTCCTAAGGACATGACAACGCCAACTGAGCGTTTCCCTTATGAGTATCCTAAATCGGTCAAGTTGCGTTCATACAACCCAGTGACGAAAGGTCATTCTGGTCAAATCCGTAAAGCAGTCGATATGTTGCTGGCGGCTAAACGTCCGATGATCTACACCGGTGGCGGTATCATTATGGGTGATGCGAGTGCAGAACTCACAGAGTTGGCACATTTGCTCAAGTATCCAGTGACCAATACCTTGATGGGGTTAGGTGGCTTCCCAGGAACTGATCCACAGTTTGTGGGTATGTTGGGCATGCACGGTTCTTATGAAGCCAACATGGCGATGCATCACAGTGACTTAATCCTGGCGATCGGTGCACGTTTTGATGACCGTGTAACGAATGGTGTCGATAAGTTCTGTCCAACCGCGCGAATCATTCACGTGGATATCGATCCGGCTTCTATTTCTAAAACCGTCCAAGCGGATGTGCCGATTGTGGGTCCATCCAAAGCGGTTCTGGAAGAGATGATTCAGCTGGTTAAAGAGAGCAAGAAGCGTCCAGATCAAGATGCGATTGACGCTTGGTGGAAACAGATTGATGAGTGGCGTGCACGTCATGGCGGTCGTTATCGTACGGATGACTCCGAAATGATGAAGCCCCAGCAAGTCATCGAGATGTTGTGCAAAGTCACTAATGGTGATGCTTTCGTCTGTTCCGATGTTGGTCAACATCAGATGTTTGCGGCTCAGTACTACAAGTACAACAAGCCCAATCGCTGGATCAATTCTGGTGGTCTAGGCACTATGGGCTTCGGTTTGCCTGCAGCCATGGGTGTTAAGATGAATTTCCCTGAATCCGATGTCGTGTGTGTCACCGGTGAAGGTAGTATTCAGATGAACATTCAGGAGTTGTCAACCTGCAAACAGTACGATATTCCGGTCAAGATTATCTGTTTGAATAACCAATCTCTCGGTATGGTTCGTCAATGGCAAGATATGAACTATGAATCACGTCATTCACAGTCATATATGAACTCTTTGCCAGACTTTATTAAACTGGTTGAATCTTATGGTCACGTGGGCATGAAGGTCACGAAATATGCAGACCTTGAAAACGCAATGCGTGAAGCCTTCGCCATGAAAGATCGTCTCGTGTTCATGGATATCTACGTCGATCCGTTTGAGCATGTGTATCCAATGCAAGTGCCAAGAGGCTCTATGCGGGATATGTGGTTGAGCAAGACGGAGAGGACCTGATCATGAGACATATCATTTCAGTATTGATGGAAAACGAACCGGGTGCTTTGTCGCGTGTTGTTGGCCTGTTTTCTCAGCGTAACTTCAACATTGAATCCTTAACGGTTGCGCCTACCGAAGACTCTACCCTGTCTCGCATGACAGTCATGACAACCGGTGATGAGCGTGTGATTGAACAAATCACTAAACAACTTAATAAGTTGATTGATGTCGTGAAAGTGGTTGATCTGTCGGAAGGCGATCACATTGAGCGTGAGCTGATGATGATCAAGTTCAAGGCCAATGGTCAGATGCGTGCAGAGATCAAACGCACCGCTGATATTTTCCGTGGTCAAATCATCGATATTACACCGAACACTTACACGGTGCAGTTGGTTGGCTCAAGCGATAAGCTAGATGCCTTTATTGCCTCTCTTGGCAATGCCAGCATTATGGAAGTGGTTCGCTCAGGTGTTTCGGGTATCGCACGTGGTGAGAAGGTACTAACCATCTAGCTTTACTCGTATCACGTTACCTAGAGATAGATCAAAAAACCGCTCACTTTAAACTGAGCGGTTTTTTTTTGTACAGTATGAGTCTATTGCTTTGAAAAAAGTGTTCTCGTTGGCAAAGGTGATATGAGCCATGAAAAAACAAAAGCTACTGGAGCGAATTGCTCGTGCGCTTGAAGCGTCGATTCCTGATGCGCCTAAATCTGTGGATTGGCGTTGTCACTATGCGGCAGTTTGGCAGGTTGATAAAGGACAGGGTTATTTAACGCCCATTCTGGCTGATAGCCCTGTCACCCTGGATGATTTGGTCGGTATCGAAACACAGCGTCAGCGTGTAGAAAGTAATACGCGCCAATTTCTCAATCATTTCCCAGCCAATAATGTGTTGATGTGGGGTGCAAGAGGGACGGGTAAGTCATCATTAGTCAGAGCCTTGCTTCATCATTATGCAGATCAAGGTCTCAGGTTAATCCAGGTGGATCGTGAAGATCTGATTCTAATGCCCAGTATTTTAGTCTTGTTAGCGGATCAACCTTATCGATTTATTATTTACTGTGATGACCTGTCGTTTGAAGAAGATGACGTCAGTTATAAGCGCTTAAAAAGTGCCCTAGACGGTGCGTTATCGAGAACGCCAGATAACGTTTTACTCTACGCGACTTCTAATCGTCGTCATTTAATTCCGGAGGCCGCTTCGGATAATCTAAAAACAGAGTGGGTTGATGGCGAATTGCACCCAGGAGACGCCATAGAGGAAAAAATCTCGCTTTCGGATCGTTTTGGCGAATGGATAGGTTTCTATCCGTTTGATCAGCCCACTTTCTTGCGTGCTGCTGAACATTGGGTGGCGGCGTTAGCTAAGCGTTACTCAATTAGTTTGCCGTGGAGTGAAGCAGTGTCGCTAGAGGCCATTCGTTTTGCTCAATCCAGAGGTGTTCGAAATGGCCGTGTCGCGCAGCAGTTTGCAAATTATTGGGTGGGTCAGCAGTTACTCAAAAGGGAAAATGAGCGGTGTTAGAAATAAGGTCACTGCAAGTGCTAAGAGTTGCAATGGAATGCCTACCTTGGCGAAATCAACAAAGCGATAGTTTCCGGGGCCTAAGACCAGTGTGTTAACGGGCGAGGCAATCGGTGTTGCGAAGGCCGTTGATGCGGCGATGGCGACGACCATCATAAAGGGCGCAGGATTGAGGCCGAGTAACTGCGCGACACTGATAGCCACCGGTGCTACTAACACCGTGGTAGCAGTGTTAGAAATAAACTGGCTGAGTATTGAGGTTAATAAGAATAGACCGGCACATAACCACAAGGGGCTCGCGTTTCCGTATTGGGCAACCAAATGGTCAACGACATAACTGAGTGCACCACTGGCTTCCATAGCCATTGCTAACGGGAGCATACCGGCGATGAGCACTAAACTGGTTGCATTCAACGAACGATAGGCTTCATTCATATTGACGCAGCCCGTTAGAATCATGGCGAGCGCGGCAATTAAGACGGCAGTTAAGTTAGGGATAAAGCCAAAGGTCATGACGAACAGCATAGCGAGCATAATGCCGATGGCAATCGGGGCTTTTTTGGCATTGCTAGCAATCTCTTTGCATTTCCGCAGGTCGTTTCAAGGACGACAAGATCACGTCGACTTTCCAATTTACGAATATGCTCCCAGCTGCCCGCTAGCAGCAGCGTGTCACCGGCGGCGAGCTGGGTCACTGCAAATTCAGTCGATAAGGGTGTATTTTGACGACGGACACCGATCACGCTCAGGTTAAACTTTTCTCTAAAACGACCTTCTTTTAAGGTGCGATTAATCAAGGTGGAGTTGGGGGGTAAAAGAATCTCTGCCACACCAAACTGCTCTTGAACTTTAACAATTTCACGTTCGGCAAGACCGTGACGGCGCACCATGCAGGCTTCACTGAAGGCGGCAATTTTATCCTCTGTGCCATAAACGATCAGGTTATCGAGTGCTTGCATTCGAGTGTTCGATAGCACAGGCATTAATGTTGATAAAAAAGTTCCGCTGCGTTGAATGGCAAACACAGTGATTTCATATTGAGTTCTTAAACCGACGTCGGCCAGGGTTTGGTTTGTTAAAGGACTGCCAGGTTGAATGACGAGTTTATGCAGTTGCCCTTCGGTGTGATAGCGTTCGGCGAACTCTTTCAATGTAGGGTGGCTGCTCTCTGGATCACGAAGAGTTGTTGTGGGTAATAAAAAACGGCCAATAAAGACTAAGTAGAGACTGCCAACGATCAGCACACTAAGACCGACAGGTGTAAACGCAAAAAACGAGAAGGGTTCAATACCCGCTTCACGCATTTGACCGCTGACAATAATGTTGGGTGGGGTGCCTATTAGGGTTAACATGCCACCCATTAGCGCGGCAAACGCTAGCGGCATTAACAATCGACCCGGCTGCATACCAGACTTACGCGCCATACTCAGCACAACGGGAATTAAAAGTGCAACGGCACCGGTGGAACTCATAAATGCTGATAGCAATGCAACAACAGGAAGTAAAAACAACAGCAGCCTTGTTTCGCTGTCACCGCCCACTTTCAATAGCCAGTTGCCCGCTGCGGCAGCCACACCTGTACGAAATAAACCTTCACCGACGACAAAAAAGCCCTGCAATCATAATCACCACGCTGTTGCCAAATCCCGAGATGGCTTCACTTGGGGAGATGATGCCAGATGCGGCGAGTACAACGACCACCATTAGAGCAACTATATCCATGCGGATTTTATCAATGATAAACAGCAGGATAGTGACTGCTAGAAGGCCAAAAACGAACAGCATGTCAGGTGTCATAAATCTAGAGACTCATTCTAAAGTATAAAGGGGGTAATGATGGCGTTAAATGAGAGAAAACTCAATTTTCATGATGATCCAGTTGTGACCAAAAGGCATGGATGAGCGGGTGGCGTAATTTCTTCTCTAGGGCAAAGATCCCGACTTCAAAGGCTTTAAGTGAAGGCTTAACATCCAATACGCTAACCAGTGAAGCTAGAGGGCTATTATCAAGTACAATTTGAGGCACAATTCCGACACCAAAACCGAGACTGACCATACTGACAATGGCTTCATTACCGGCCACTTGTGCATAGATGAGGGGTTTAATGCCTAGTCTTTGGAACCATTGGTCCGAACGTTTTCGCGCCAAACCTGACTCGGAAAGAATCATGGGGATGGTTTTCCAAGTATCACTGCTTTTGGGATGCTCTAGTTTTTTGATCAATGCCTCGTTAGAGGCGGGGGCAATAAATACCAAGGGAGATTCTGTGATGGAACGAAACGCAATTTCCGGTGGCATCTTATCGGGGCGTGCTCCGATGGCGATATCCTCTGTGCCTCGTTGAACGCGATTCATGGCTTCAGCAGGGTCGCCAGTGTGCAATTTTATCTCTATTCTGGGATAGGCTTGTCGAAAGCGGCTAAGAATATCGTAAAGAAAGCTGTAGCTGGCGGTGACGGAGCAGTACATGCTGAGTTCGCCGTGTAGATCTTGTTGTTCTTCTTGTAAGTCATTCCTTAGCGTTTCCCACTGCAGTAACGCTTCTCTGGCATAAGCCTGAAATCTAAGCCCTTCAGGCGTTAGCGTGACGCTGCGATTGTCACGGATAAAGAGGGTGGCGCCGAGCGCTTCTTCAAGTTGTCGAATATTTCGACTCAACGTTGATGGGCTAATGTGGCAGGCTGCACTGGCACGGCTAAAGTGCAGTGTGTCTGCCAAGTGTAAAAAGTGTTGCAGGCTTTTAAAGTCCATCAGTTGTCTCAATGGGTTTGAGTATTTCAGATATTAAAATATAGTATTGCAAATATATCATTTTACGCAATGATGTTATTGCAGTAGAGTGGCGTCATTACATCAGCGATGTAACCTTATTAACACTCATCTTTGGAGCGGTAACATGCAAGTTTATTACGATAAAGACTGTGATCTATCTATCATTCGTGGCAAAAAAGTATCTATCATCGGTTATGGTTCACAAGGTCATGCGCATGCGTGTAACCTGAAAGATTCAGGTGTTGATGTCACAGTGGGTTTGCGTGCAGGTTCTTCTTCACGTGCTAAAGCAGAAGCGGCTGGCCTAAAAGTGGCTGATGTTGCTGATGCGGTTAAGTCAGCAGACGTAGTGATGATCCTGACGCCTGATGAGTTCCAAGGTCAGCTTTACAAAAATGAAATCGAGCCAAATATTAAGCAAGGTGCAACCTTGGCTTTTGCTCACGGTTTCTCTATTCATTACAACCAAATCGAGCCACGTAAAGATCTTGACGTGATCATGATCGCACCCAAAGCGCCGGGTCACACGGTTCGTTCAGAGTTCGTTAAAGGCGGTGGTATTCCTGACCTGATCGCTATTTTCCAAGATGCTTCTGGCAATGCGAAGAATGTAGCACTGTCTTACGCTTCTGGTGTGGGTGGTGGTCGTACTGGCATCATCGAAACAACCTTTAAAGATGAAACAGAAACTGACCTGTTCGGTGAGCAAGCTGTTCTTTGTGGTGGTTGCGTTGAGTTGGTCAAAATGGGCTTCGAAACCTTGGTTGAAGCTGGCTATGCTCCAGAGATGGCTTACTTTGAGTGTTTGCATGAGTTGAAGTTGATTGTTGACCTGATGTACGAAGGCGGCATCGCTAACATGAACTACTCTATCTCTAACAACGCTGAATACGGTGAATACGTAACAGGTCCTGAAGTAATTAACGAACAGTCTCGTGAAGCGATGCGTAATGCATTGAAGCGTATCCAAAATGGCGAGTACGCTAAGATGTTCATCAGTGAAGGTGCGACTAACTATCCTTCAATGACAGCTTACCGTCGTAACAACGCCGCTCATCAGATTGAGCAAGTTGGTGCTAAATTGCGTGGTATGATGCCTTGGATCACTGCTAACCAATTGGTTGATAAGTCTAAAAACTAATCTGTTTTCAGACATCCAAAAAAACCAGAAAGCCTCGGCTCTCTGGGTTTTTTGCGTTTATAGCGTATGATGCGAGTAAGGTGGTTATCAGGTTAGAAAAAGGAGGTTGCTGCATGAAGCTTACACTGGCTTTACAGGGTGGTGGTGCTCATGGTGCATTCACATGGGGTGTGCTTGATAAACTGTTAGAGGCAGGTCTGCAGCCTGAAGCAATCAGTGGAACCAGTGCTGGCGCCATGAATGCTGTGATGCTCGCTGAAGGTTGGCGAGTCGGTGGGGTTGATGGTGCTCGTGATTTACTTCAGCAATTTTGGTTAGGTTTGGCGCTCCCTGACAGTTTTGCAGCACAGAAACCAGTTGATTGGTGGAGGAAGCTGACAAAGCATCTCTCTCCATATGATCTAAATCCATTCGATTACAATCCATTAAAAGAGTTACTTGAAAAGCTAATTGATTTTGAAGCCCTTAGAGTATCGTCACCGATTCATCTTTATATTGCCGCTACTCAAGTAGACACAGGTAGCTTGCGTCTTTTTCGTGAAACCGAACTTGGGGTGGAGCATATGTTGGCGAGTGCGTGCTTGCCTACCTTGCACAAAGCTGTAGAGATTGAGGGTAAGCATTACTGGGATGGTGGGTTTTCAGGGAATCCTGTTTTACGCCTTTAATCATTGATAGCACAGCATCAGATCTGCTTTGTGTACTGTTGCAGCCACTCATTCGGCCAGAATTACCGACGCAATCTAATGCTATCACCGAGCGTATGAACGAATTAATGTTTCAATCTGCATTTATGCGTGAACTTGAATTGGTTAAAGACAATCAAAACACATTTAAAGCGGCATCCTTGGTTGCTTGGAAAGCAGGAATCGAGATGGCGTAAATGTCGAATGCACTTGATAGAGCCTGATGACATATTGGCTTCAATGGATGCTGCTAGTCGTTTTGATACGCGCAAAGGTTTTTTTAGAATCGCTTTATCAGCAGGGCTATGCTCAAGCAGAACACTGGATTGAAAAATCTAAAGGTCAACTGGGCGCTCATCGACTTGGAAAATTGAGGCGCTGTTTGCACGATGATTTGGGGGTAAAACCTTTTCTAAAGTAGAATGCTACTATCTTCACTGAGGTTTAAGGGTATTTATGACAGAAAAAGAGCCGCAAGATAATTTATCTGATACAGCGAAAGTGGCTGAACCTGAGCAGGAGCGACAAAAACCACATAAAGGTGTCTATTTATTGCCTAACCTGTTTACGACAGGTGCCCTTTTTTCCGGTTTTTATGCTGTGATTGCGTCGATGAATGGGCAGTTCGAAGCGGCTGCTATCGCGATCTTTGTTTCCATGCTCTTTGATGGATTGGATGGCAGGGTGGCAAGAATGACCAATACTCAAAGTCCTTTTGGAGCCGAGTATGATTCTCTTGCCGATATGGTTTCCTTTGGTGTTGCGCCGGCTATTGTGGCATTTACCTGGGCGCTGGATGATTTAGGAAAGTTAGGCTGGTTTGCGGCTTTTCTCTATGTGGCTGGAACCGCGTTGCGACTCGCGCGTTTCAATACTCAGATAGGTTCGGTCGATAAGCGTTACTTTGTTGGGCTGCCAAGTCCGGCGGCAGCGGCTGCTGTGGCGGGGTTGATATGGATGAGTACAGCTTATGAGATCGAGCCTTCTGATATCTCCTATTTGGTAGCTCTATATGTGGCGCTTGCAGGCGTCCTAATGGTGAGCAATGTACTTTACTATAGTTTTAAGGATGTCGACTTTAAGGGCAAAGTGCCCTTTCTGATTTTGTCGGCTATCGTGTTAGCGATTGCTGTGATCTCAATCAGTCCACCGCTTTTCTTGTGGTTATTGTTTGTGGTCTATGCGTGTTCAGGTCCGTTCCTTTGGTTAACCCGTAGAAAGAAACATTTAGTCAAATAAAGGGTCACATACCTCAGTGATCCTTTTGTATCTGAGGTTTGTGTATGTTGATCGGTAAAAAAAGAGCAATACCCTCTTGGGAAATTACGCCTGAGTCTGTCTATCGCCAGAGGCGGCAGTTTATTAAGGGTATGGTCGCCTTAGGTGGTATTGCTGCAAGTGGTCAGCTAAGTGCGTTGACGGATCAATATGACCTTCAAGGAGAGCAGGTTTATCCTGGTCCTGAATGGCTGCAAGAAGCCATTTTAAAGGGTCGAGCAGACTCTCCCTTCTCAACAGCTGAAACTAAAACGCCCTATCGTTTAGTCTCTAGTCATAATAACTTTTATGAGTTTGGCATGGGCAAGGGTGACCCTAAACGCTATGCGCAGCGATTTAGAACAGATCCTTGGCGTGTGGAAATTAGTGGAGAAGTCAATAAACCAGCCCATTATGAGTTGGAGGATTTGATAAAGCCTTCACAGCTAGAAGAGCGCGTCTACAGAATGCGTTGTGTTGAAGGTTGGTCAATGGTGATCCCTTGGGTCGGTATACCGCTTGCCGATATCATTCAGCGAGCAGAACCTACCAGCAAGGCAAAGTATGTTGAGTTTGTGACCCTTTACGATCCCGATCAAATGCATGGGCAGCGTTCAAGATTTGGAACGATCGATTGGCCGTATCGTGAGGGTTTGCGAATGGACGAAGCGATGCATCCTCTAACGATTATGGCGGTAGGACTCTACGGTAATAGCTTACCTCCCCAAAACGGCGCACCTTTCAGATTAGTGGTGCCCTGGAAATACGGATTTAAGAGTATTAAGTCGATTGTCAGTATTCATCTTCGCGAAACCATGCCGGATACGAGTTGGAATCTTTCAGCCCCACATGAGTACGGATTTTTTGCCAATGTAAACCCAGAAGTTGATCATCCTCGCTGGAGTCAAGCGACTGAGAGACGTCTTCCCTCACCGCTTTTTAATCCAGATATTATCGATACGCAACCCTTTAATGGATACGCGGAAGAGGTCGCTCACCTCTACACTGGAATGGATCTACGCAAGTGGTATTAACATTTAACCGTGTGAGATGGTGGATTGTTTGGATGGCGGGCTTGGCGCCATTGCTGATGATCACTTATCAAGCTTTTAGCGATAACTTAGGCGCTGACCCAGCACAGGCAATTGTGCTCGCCACAGGTATATGGTCATTGCGTTTTTTGTGGATCACGCTTGCGGTAACGCCGCTTAGAAAAATTAAGTTGCTTGCTTGGGTGGCGCGTTACAGAAGAATGCTGGGGCTATATGCCTTGTTCTATGTCATTTTGCATCTGTTGGCTTTTCTGACATTTATACTGGGTTGGCGAATGGATCTGATTTGGCGAGAGTTAACTGCTAGGCCCTACATAGTGATGGGTATGTTAAGCCTGTTATTGTTGTTACCGCTTGGCGTAACCTCTACTAAAGGGTGGATAAAGCGCTTAGGCAAAAACTGGGTTAAGTTGCATTATCTGATTTATCCTGCCGCCATATTGGCGTTGGTTCATTTCATTATGCAGATACGAATCAGCTATGCCGAGCAGGTCCTATATGCGACGCTATTGGTGTTGTTGTTGGGCTATAGAGTGGTCATTAAACTTTTTGATAAAAAGATGGTAAAAACCTGTTGACCTCCCCTAATCAGATCTGTACTATACGCACCTCGCTTGAGACAACGCCCCAACACATCGGGGAGATTGGCTACTCAAGCCCGCTCTTTAACAAATTAATCAGGTAATGCGTGTGGGCGCTTGTTCAGGTTGAGCATTAAAGCTTA
>JAJOJN010000013.1 GCA_021208565.1 Nitrincola sp. | reverse complement strand
AACAAGAATCCTTGCGCGCCGCGATTGGCATGGTGAGTCAGGACACCTCTCTACTGCACCGCTCCGTTCGCGAAAATATTGCCTACGGCCGTCCTGAAGCGACAGAAGCTGAAATTATTCAGGCCGCTAAACAGGCCAAAGCACATGACTTTATTCTTGGCTTGCGTGATGCTCATGGACGCACAGGCTATGATGCCCAAGTGGGTGAACGTGGTGTCAAACTGTCTGGTGGTCAGCGCCAACGTATCGCCATTGCACGTGTCATACTTAAAGATGCACCTATTTTGATACTGGATGAAGCCACCTCAGCATTGGATTCGGAAGTAGAGTCTGCCATCCAAGAAAACCTCTATCGCCTGATGGAAGGGAAAACAGTGATCGCGATTGCTCACCGACTTTCAACCATTGCAGCGATGGATCGCCTAGTCGTAATGGACAAAGGTCAGATCGTCGAATCTGGAAATCATACGGAACTGATTGCTCATCAAGGTATTTATGCAGCACTTTGGGCAAGACAGTCTGGGGGATTTTTAGCCGAAGATATCGAATAAGTTGTGTTCTTGAGTATATAAGTAAAACCGCTACACGCTATCACCAACACCAAAAATGAAAAAACCCAGCAATAGCTGGGTCTTGGGGCAATAACGTTAATAAAAACGCTACATAATATATTTACTACTGTCTAGAACGGAATATCATCATCAAAATCATCAAAGCCAGGTGCTGGCTGTGGTTGCTGAGCAGGTTGATTTTGAGGGCGCTGCTGAGCTGATGGACGCGCTTGCTGTGCTGGCGGCTGACCATAACCCATAGGGTCTTGATTGCCCGCATATGAACCCTGACCACCGCTCATATTGTTGTCCGCACCACGACCATCGAGCATCTGCATTTCTGCTGCTACAATTTCTGTCGTGTAACGGTCTTGACCACTTTGATCCTGCCATTTACGTGTTCTGAGTGAACCTTCAACGTAAACTTTTGATCCTTTGCGCAGATATTCACCTGCAATTTCGGCTAAGCGATTGAAGAAAACAACACGGTGCCATTCAGTACGCTCTTGAGGCTGGCCGGTCTGCTTATCTTTCCATGTGTCGCTCGTTGCCAGAGTGATATTCGTCACTGCATTTCCAGACGGCATATACTTCACTTCAGGGTCTTGACCCAAGTTGCCGACTAAAATCACTTTGTTAATGCCGCGTGCCATGATGTTCTCCAAATCTTCATATTTTTTTTCATTGAGTGCTCCCTGCGCTCAACTTTACGTAGAAACGAAAGAATAACACAAGCTTAGGTTTAGGCTGAACAGCTAAACGCTTATAATACTCGTTTTTGCACTGGAGTCAGCGCGGTAATGGATAAAATACTGGTCAGGGGTGCGCGTACCCACAACCTGAAAAATATCGACCTAGAGATTCCCCGAGATAAACTGATTGTCATTACGGGACTATCAGGCTCTGGCAAGTCATCCTTGGCCTTTGACACACTGTATGCAGAAGGTCAGCGTCGCTATGTTGAGTCGCTTTCAACCTACGCACGTCAATTTTTATCCATGATGGAAAAGCCCGATGTAGATCACATTGAAGGCTTGTCTCCTGCGATTTCCATTGAGCAAAAATCCACCTCTCATAATCCAAGATCGACCGTCGGCACCATCACCGAGATCTACGATTATTTACGTCTACTTTTTGCTCGCGCTGGTGAGCCTCGCTGTCCAGATCACGATTTACCGCTCGCCGCACAAACCGTTTCGCAAATGGTGGATCAAGTGTTAGCGCTACCTGAGGGCAGTAAAATGATGCTCTTAGCGCCTGTCGTGCAGGGTCGTAAAGGTGAGCATCTACATGTATTCAGCGAATTACGTGCTCAGGGTTTTGTACGTGCACGCATTAACGGCATTATTGTTGACCTAGACAGTACGCCCGATCTAGATAAAAAACAAAAAACATACGATCGAGGTAGTGATCGACCGCTTCAAAGTTCGTGATGATTTACAGCTACGCTTAGCTGAATCCTTTGAAACCGCCTTAAACTTGACCGATGGTATTGCTCGCGTTGCCTGGATGGATGAGAGTGGCCAAGAGGATCTAATCTTCTCAGCTCGATTTGCGTGTCCTGTGTGTGGACACAGCATTCAAGAACTTGAACCGCGCATGTTCTCCTTTAACAACCCTCACGGTGCCTGCCCATCTTGTGATGGATTGGGCGTAAAGCAGTACTTTGACCCTGTTAAGGTGGTTCATGATCCCTCTTTAACACTGTCAGAGGGTGCCATCCGCGGCTGGGATAGACGCAGCCTCTATTATTTTCAACAGTTAAAAGCCGTTGCGGATCATTATGGCTTCAATATGGACACCCCGTTCAAGGACCTTAGCCTGAACCATCAAAAGGTGATTCTGCAGGGTAGCGGTAAGGAAAATATCGAATTCAGCTACACCAACGACCGCGGCACTCGCGTTAGCAAACACCACCCCTTTGAAGGGGTGCTGAATAATCTGGAGCGACGCTATAAAGAAACCGAATCGGATATGGTGCGCGAGGATTTAGCTAAATATCTCAATATGCAACCCTGTCCATCCTGTCATGGTACGCGCTTACGCCGAGAAGCACGTCATGTTTATATTGACGAGCGCACTTTACCCGATATTGTCAAACTGCCGATCGGCGAAGCGAAAGCGTATTTTGACCAGCTTACACTCACTGGAAAACAGGGTGAAATTGCTGAAAAAATTCTGAAAGAGATTCGCCAGCGCTTAGCGTTTTTAGTCAATGTAGGTTTAGATTACCTTTCTCTCGAACGAAGCGCTGAAACTCTTTCAGGAGGTGAAGCGCAACGTATTCGTCTAGCCAGCCAAATTGGTGCAGGCTTAGTCGGAGTGATGTACATTCTGGATGAACCCTCGATTGGTTTACATCAACGTGATAATGATCGCTTATTGGAAACCCTTCGCCATCTTCGTGATCTAGGCAACACCGTTATTGTGGTTGAACATGATGAAGATGCGGTACGCATGGCAGACCATGTCATCGACATAGGTCCGGGTGCTGGTGTGCATGGCGGGCGAGTGATCGCCTCAGGAACACCTCAGGAAGTGATGGATAATCCTGCCTCCATCACCGGACAATATCTATCGGGTGTGCGTTGCATTGAAGTACCTCAAAAGCGCCATCCTGTCGATCCAACTAAGCTGCTCAAACTCAGTGGCGCTGTGGGTAATAACCTTAAAAATGTCACGCTTGAGATCCCAGTGGGTTTAATGACCTGTATCACGGGGGTATCAGGTTCTGGAAAATCAACCCTGATCAATGCAACACTCTATCCCATTGCGGCAACCGAACTGAATCATGCCACGACTTTGGAAGCAGCTGAGTACAGTCATATTGAGGGTCTTGATCACTTCGATAAAGTGATCGATATAGATCAAAGCCCAATAGGACGAACACCGCGCTCAAACCCAGCAACCTATACGGGTATCTTCACACCAATTCGAGAGCTTTTTGCCGGTACTCAGGAAGCACGTTCACGCGGATACAAACCCGGGCGTTTCAGTTTAACGTTAAAGGTGGACGCTGTGAAGCCTGCCAGGGCGGATGGGGTGGATTAAGGTAGAAATGCACTTCCTACCCGATGTGTTTGTGCCTTGCGATGTCTGTCACGGCAAGCGTTATAACCGTGAAACTCTGGAAGTACGTTATAAAGGTAAGAGTATCGACGAAGTACTGGATATGACGGTTGAAGATGCGCGTGAGTTCTTTGATGCCATTCCAGCCTTAGCGCGCAAGCTACAAACGTTGATCGATGTCGGCCTCAGTTATATTCGCTTAGGACAGAGCGCCACGACCCTTTCAGGCGGTGAAGCGCAGCGGGTAAAACTTTCTCGTGAACTGTCTAAACGGGATACAGGCAAAACACTCTATATCTTGGATGAGCCCACAACCGGCTTACACTTCTTTGATATTCAGCAACTTCTCAACGTACTGAATCGTTTACGCGATCATGGCAATACCATTGTGGTGATTGAGCATAACCTAGATGTGATCAAAACCGCCGACTGGATTGTTGACTTAGGACCCGAAGGGGGTACCGGTGGTGGGGAAATTATCGCCACAGGAACACCTGAGGAAGTCGCTGAAATTGAACGCTCTCATACGGGTCGCTTCCTAAAGCCATTGCTCGAAAAACAGAAGTCATGATGACAATAAAAAAAAGCCGCCAGCGGGGTCTCCACTAGCGGCTTTGTTGTCAAATCCTAAATATCTTAGTCAAGCTCAGCTTGGCTACGAATCGGATAATGAGCTGGCATCGGTAGACGCGCCACACCACTATCAATCGCTGCTTGAGCTACCGCATAAGAGATGCGGCCTAGCAAACGAGAGTCAGTCGCTTTAGGCAGAATGTAATCTCGGCCGAATTCCAGGGACTGTAAACCATAGGCTGTCAGTACTTCATCAGTAACAGGCTCGCGAGCTAATTCAGCTAACGCTTTCACTGCTGCAGCTTTCATCTCTTCATTGATCGCAGAAGCACGGACATCCAGTGCACCACGGAAGATAAATGGGAAGCCTAGTACGTTATTTACCTGGTTAGGGAAGTCAGAACGACCTGTGGCCATGATCACATCGGGACGGGTTGCATTAGCAACTTCCGGACGAATTTCAGGATCAGGGTTAGCACAGGCGAAAACAACAGGGTTATCTGCCATTTTCTTTAGCTGTTCAGGTGACAGCAGGTCTGGACCAGACAGACCTAGGAACACGTCTGCACCCTCGATGGCATCATCCAGAGTACGTTTATCTGTTTCTGTAGCGAACGCCGCTTTTTCGGCGGTCAGGTCATCACGACCAGAGTGGATCACACCCTTACGGTCGATCATGTAGACATTCTCGACTTTAGCGCCCATGTTAATGAGCAACTTCATGCATGCACTAGCTGCAGCACCTGCACCTAAGCAGACAATCTGAGCCTCTTCCAGTGTTTTACCAGCGAGCTCTAGCGCGTTAATCATACCAGCAGCGGTAACAATTGCCGTACCGTGTTGATCATCATGGAATACAGGAATATTGCAACGCTCGATCAGCGTACGCTCTATTTCAAAGCATTCCGGCGCTTTGATGTCTTCTAGGTTGATGCCGCCAAAGGTTTCAGCGATACGAGCAACCGTATCAATGAACGCCTGTGGACTTTCAGCGTCGACTTCAATATCGATAGAGTCGATATTCGCGAAGCGCTTAAACAGCAGTGCCTTGCCTTCCATGACAGGTTTTGACGCCAAAGGTCCAAGATCACCCAGACCTAAAATGGCAGTCCCGTTAGAAATAACGGCAACCAGATTACCTTTCGATGTATAACGATAGGCCGCATCAGGATCTTTAGCGATCTCGCGTACCGGCTCCGCCACACCTGGAGAATAGGCCAGAGAGAGATCTCTTGACGTCTCGGCAGACGTTGAGAGCTCAATGCTGATTTTACCCGGACGGGGGAACTCATGGTAATCAAGAGCCGCTTGCTTAAAATCTTGAGACATGGTTGCAGATTCCAACTAAGGTTGTAGTTAAACGGCCTTGCATCATAACCAAAAGTTATGCATACAACAACCGCCCTGTTAAAGTGCATTTGCACCTTTCTTGCACAGCCTTGGGGCTGAAAAACAAAAAGCACCCATTGGATGCTTTTTGTAAAATCTGAAACAGATTTGCGAAGCGCTTACTTTTTGAGTGAACGAGCACCGAAACGCTTGTTGAAACGGTCAACACGGCCACCAGAAGATGCTTCTTTCTGCTTACCAGTGTAGAACGGGTGGCAGCTACTGCAAACGTCAACCAGCATGCTGCTTTGACCTAGCGTGGATTTAGTTTGCATCACGTTACCGCAAGAACAAGTAACTGTGATATCTACGTAATTTGGATGGATACCAGCTTTCATTATAAACCTCATGGGAGTTATGTGTGTGCCGCCACTTAGTCAATCTCATCAGTTAGTCTGTTTTGCCAACTGTTTTGCCAAGCACCGCACTAACAAGGATTGGACAGGATTCAGCTTTACAAACTTAACCCACCCGGTCATTTAAACAAGGGTGCAAATTATACGGCTAGCCAAGTGATACCGCAACTATAAAGGCTATTTTATCACCAATAAAAAGTGTCTAGACTGTTATGACTAAAAAATTGATCGAGACTTATCGTGATTTTACGAATAGCGCTACCCACACCTCTATTCAAACTCTTTGATTATCGACTGCCAAAGCATGTTAGCGTGCCTCCATGTAACGGCTGTCGTGTACTTGTACCCTTTGGGACTCGCCAATGGTGGGCATATTGGTTGAGTGCCGAGAAGAGACTGACGTCCCCTTTGGAAAGCTAAAAGATGCTATCGAGATTCTTGATCAACAACCCATTTTAGACGAGGTCACCTTTTATCTAGCCCACTGGGCATCAAACTATTATCTCTACCCGATTGGAGAGGCCCTTAATCAAGCCTTACCAGCCTTACTCAGAAAAGGTGACCCTGCTGAGTTTGCTCACTCAACGCTTTGGCGAGCCACGGCAAATGCCGACCTTAACGCTCTATCCAAAACAGCGGTTCGTCAGCGAGAGGTGCTTGATCTATTGCTGAGAAACCCAGAAGGTGTAAGCACTGATGTCATGCGAGTCGAATCATTACCTGTTGGACTGTTAAAAACATTGCAGGACAAAGGATTGGCGGAGTCATTTTCACATCAGCCGACACCTGTTCATGCCGATGACTATGAAACTGGCGATCTTCTGAGAGAAGCACCACTGACCTTAAATAGCGAACAACGAAAAGCGGTTGAGCTTATTCAACAAGCGACAGGTTTTAACACCCTGCTTTTGGAAGGTGTTACCGGATCAGGCAAAACAGAAGTCTACTTGCAAGTCATACAGGAAGTCCTTAGCCAAGGAAAGCAAGCCATGGTTATGGTGCCTGAAATTGGTCTAACACCGCAAACTCTAGCTCGTTTCAAAAGCCGCTTTCAGGTACCCATCGTGGCACTTCATAGTGGCTTAAATGATCGCCAACGTTTGGATGCTTGGCTGATGGCTCGTGAAGGGACGGCGCGCATCTTGATTGGGACGCGTTCTATCATTTTTACGCCGATGCGCCGCCCAGGTTTGATTATCATTGATGAAGAACATGATCTTTCCTTCAAACAACAAGATGGTTTTCGCTACTCAGCAAGAGATTTAGCGGTGTTGCGCGCTCGAAAAGAGAATATTCCCCTGTTACTAGGGAGTGCCACACCCTCTTTAGAAAGTTTACACAACGCTCGTATCGGTCGTTATCAACATCTAGCACTGACCCAGCGCGCAGGAAACGCACGCCCACCGACGTTTGAACTACTTGATATACGTGGCGAAAATCTTCAATCCGGTCTTTCTCAGAGCCTTCTCTCGCGGATTGCTGATCACCTTAAACAGCAAACTCAAGTGTTGATTTTTCTTAATCGCCGTGGTTTTTCACCGTCGCTTATCTGTCATCAATGCGGCACCATCAACGAATGCACACGCTGCGATGCGCGCATGACACTACATCGCTCACCACCTCATATGCACTGTCATCACTGCGATCGTCAAACGCCTATTCCAAAAGCCTGCAGCCATTGTGGAAGCGAAGACTTACGTCCGTCAGGAGCGGGAACAGAAAGAACAGAGGATTTTTTAGTTCATCACTTTCCCAAAACGCCAGTATTACGGATTGATCGTGACAGCACTACCCGAAAAGATGCGATGAAAAAAGCTCATGGAACAGATTCATACCGGCAAGCCCTGCATCATGATCGGCACACAAATGCTGGCCAAAGGACATCACTTTCCAAAAGTGACACTTGTTGCTGTACTAGATGCGGATAGTGGCCTATTTAGCGCCGACTTTCGCGGCATGGAGAAGACAGCCCAACTCATACTTCAAGTGGCTGGTCGTGCTGGACGAGCGGAGCACCCCGGCGAAGTCGTACTGCAAACACGTCACCCCGAGCACCCTATGCTGCATGCTTTGATTCAGGAAGGCTATGGCAAGTTTGCTGAATCAGAATTGCAGATGCGATCGGCGGCTCATCTTCCCCCTTTCAGTGCTCACGCCTTGATCAGAGCAGAAGCTGTGCAATCAGGACGCGCAGAATCTTTCTTGATGGACATTCGCCAGCAGATGGAAACACAAATTGTTAAATCAAAAGGCACTCACTGGTCAGGCCCCTTCCCTTCACCCATGGAAAAACGTGCCGGCATGTATCGCGCCCAATTACTCCTGCATAGTCATCAGCGAGCCGACCTGCACCGCTTACTGGCACAGGTACTGGGTTTTCTCACACAGCACACCGGCAAGAGCAAAGTACGCTGGTCTATCGACGTTGACCCATTGGACAGTTACTAAGCCAAAAAAACAGCGTCATAATGCCATTAAGTAGCGTAATAATTCACAAAACCTTCAAGTTATAAGCTAATGAAGTTGGCATTGAGGTGCTATCCGGAATTATAATGCTTCATTGGACCTTTTCTCGGTCAGCTATTAGCCATCCAACGGAAGTCGCATGAAAGAACACTTAGTCAGTCTGCTTAATCAAGCCATTCAGTCTCTTGTCAACGATGGAACACTACCCACTGATACACAAGTGGATATCCATATTGAAAACACGCGTGACAAAGCTCACGGTGACCTCGCCACTAACCTTGCGATGACGCTGGCTAAGCAAGCACGAACTAACCCACGACAATTAGCCGAGAAGATTTGCCAGGCCTTACCTTCATCAGATCAGATCATCAAAACTGAGATTGCAGGCCCGGTTCATGCAACTTCTTTTGAATCCAAATGCTATTTATGTCGTGGTTAGCGAAATTTTAGACCAAGGGAGAAACTTTGGTCGTGCCGCTCCTAATTCAGGACCTCGTGTGCAGGTTGAATTTGTGTCAGCCAATCCTACTGGGCCCTTACATGTGGGTCACGGACGAGGAGCCGCCTATGGTGCGACTGTTGCTGATCTTTTAGAAGCCGCAGGCTATGAGATAGAGCGCGAATATTATGTGAATGACGCTGGCCGTCAAATGAATATTCTGGCGGCCAGTGTTTGGTTGCGTTATCTCGAAGAATTAGGAGCTGAGCTCACTTTCCCGAGTAATGGCTACCAAGGACACTACATTCGCGATATCGCTCACCGCTTAGTTGTCGATCATCAAAATCGTTTTGAGCACCCAGTCACTGCTGTGTTTGCGGATCTACCTGCTGATGAGCCGCAGGGTGGCGACAAAGACCAATATATAGATGCCGTTATTGAACGCGCCCAACAACTTTTGGGTGATGATTATGAGTTCGTCTTTTCTGCAGGCCTAGACTCTATTCTGGGTGATATTCGTGAAGATTTGAGTGAATTTGGCGTCGACTATCAAGTATGGTTCTCCGAGCGTTCACTGACACGCAGCGGAGATGTCGATACTGCACTCAACATCTTAGAATCTAAAGGCCACCTCTACGAACAAGATGGCAATATCTGGTTCCGCTCAACCGCTTTTGGTGATGACAAAGACCGTGTCGTTAAACGTGCAAATGGTCAAACCACCTATTTCGCTTCTGATATTGCTTATCATATGAATAAGTTTGATCGTGGCTTTGATCAAGTCATTAACATCTGGGGTGCTGACCATCATGGTTACATCACTCGTGTAAAAGCCGCCATTTCGGCGTTGGGTTATGATCCAGAGCGACTGATCGTCAAGCTGGTTCAATTCGCGATCCTTTATCGTGGCGAAGAACGCGTGCAGATGTCGACTCGTTCAGGTTCATTCGTCACCTTACGTGAGCTTCGTGATGAGGTCGGAAAAGATGCGTGTCGTTTCTTCTACGTAACACGCAAATCTGAACAGCACATGGACTTCGATTTAGAACTGGCGAAATCTGAATCCAAGGATAATCCGATTTACTATATTCAGTATGCTCATGCTCGCGTTTGCTCGGTGCTGCGCAAACTGGAAGCAGAAGGTCTACGCTGGGATCAAGCCTCTGGTATTGCATCACTTGCACTTCTCGATAGCGAAGCTGAAAAAGATATTATTACCAAACTGTCTCGCTACCCAGAGGTATTAACGAGCGCCGCGCTCAATCATGAGCCTCATCAACTGGCCAACTATTTGAAAGAGCTCGCCAGTGATTACCATACTTGGTACAACGGTCACAAAATGTTGATCGACGAGGTGGACCTGCGTAATGCGCGTTTAACGTTAAGTGTCGCTGTGCGCCAAGTCATCGCCAATGGTCTGGAACTGTTGGGAGCTTCTGCACCCGAGCAGATGTAAATTATGGCGCGACAGGACTACGCACAGAAACGCAAAAGCGGCAGCTCTGCCAGCCGCACGCCACCCAAGCGTACCAGCACGCCTAAACCAAGAAAAAAACCTTGGTGGCCGCGTGCAGTGATGGCGGGTGTCGGCTTGTTTGCGCTAGTCTATTTACTGAAATTATTAATCGCCACAGGCCCTTCTGAGCCAAGGCAGACACGCACAGAACCCAGAAACGAGCCTCGAACAGAAAGGGTAGCACCTAGACAACAGGTGGCACCTCAACCCACACCTGTGACACCGCCGCCTGCGCCTGCACCGACACCAGCTCCTACTCCGGCACCAACTCCGGCACCACAACCTGTGGTAGTGGCGCCTGAACCAGAACCGGTTGTGGTTGAAATCCCTCCGCCACCTGAACCACCTGAAGCACGCTTCGATTTCTACGATATTTTGCCTAGATCTCAGGTTCAAGCACCTCAAGGTGTTTATCATTCAACACCGAGAGATGCCGTTGAAGCCAATTCGCGCTTTTTACTTCAAACCGGCTCTTTTAGAACAGAAGCTGAAGCAGAACGTATGCGAGCACAACTACTACTCAGTGGCCTACCCAACGTTCATACTTCACGCGTTGAGGGTGACAATGGTATCTGGTATCGAGTGAGAACAGGCCCATTTAACAATCGAACTGAACTAAACAGAGCCAGAAACCAACTGACGAGTCTTGGCATTTCGCCCATGCCTATCCCACTCAATTAATTCTATTAACAACGAAATTTCTATCTTCTGTGTCCTTTGTGACTTGAAATACGCGTTTCAGCATCCATATCATCCACATTAAAGCGCTATGGAATGAATTCACTATGACAACGATTGTATCTGTCCGCCGTGGTAATCAGGTGGTTGTAGGGGGTGATGGCCAGGTTTCTCTGGGCAATACCGTAATGAAAGGCACAGCTCGCAAAGTCAGCGTACTGACAAAACACCAAGTCATTACTGGGTTTGCGGGTGGCACAGCAGATGCCATCACACTAAGAGACCTTTTCGAACAACAGCTCGACAAACATCAAGGTAATATCGTTAATGCGGTCATCTACCTCGCAAGAGAGTGGCGCAGCGATCGCGTATTACGTCGACTAGAAGCCCTAATGCTGGTTGCCAATAAAGAAAAAAACCTTCCTGATTTCGGGTAATGGTGACGTGATAGAGCCTGAAGATGGTCTTGTAGCAATCGGTTCGGGTGGCAACTATGCACTAGCCGCGGCTCGTGCACTAAAAGATAACACTGACCTCAGCGCTCGTGAAATTGTCGAAAAAAGCCTGCATATTGCCGCTGATATATGTGTGTTTACTAACAACAACCTGACCATCGAAGAGTTGGAATCTGTCTCCGGAGGAAACCACTGATGTCTGATATGACACCGCGCGAAATCGTACATGAGTTAAACCGCCACATCGTCGGTCAGGAACAAGCCAAGCGATCCGTTGCTATCGCCTTGAGAAATCGCTGGCGTCGTATGCAACTCGATGAGGTGTTACGTCCGGAAGTTACACCTAAAAACATTCTGATGATCGGCCCAACGGGTGTTGGTAAAACTGAAATTGCACGCCGCTTAGCCCGCTTAGCAAACGCACCCTTTATTAAAGTTGAAGCGACCAAATTTACTGAAGTTGGCTATGTGGGACGCGATGTTGAGACCATTATCCGCGATCTGGCAGAAATGGCCGTTAAAATGGTACGTGAAGAAGCGATGACCAAAGTTCGCGTTAAGGCTGAAGATCTTGCAGAGGAGCGTATTTTAGACGCTCTACTCCCACCAGCACGGACTGATAACTACAGTAACGACACCAGTAAAACAGACAGTGCGACGCGTCAGATTTTCCGCAAAAAACTACGTGAAGGACAACTTGACGATAAAGAGATAGAGATCGAAGTTGCTCAGCCCAAAGTCGGTGTTGAGATCATGGCTCCGCCGGGCATGGAAGAGATGACCAGCCAACTTCAAAGCATGTTCTCTAACCTTGGACAACAGAAAAAGCAGACGCGTCGCTTAAAAGTTAAAGAAGCGATGAAACTGCTGACGGATGAAGAAGCCGGCACACTGGTTAAAGAAGAAGACATCAAGCAACAGGCTGTGTATCGTGTTGAACAGAACGGTATTGTCTTTATCGATGAGATAGACAAGGTTTGTAAACGCGGTAATACCAGCGGCGCTGATGTCTCTCGTGAAGGTGTTCAACGTGATCTTCTACCCCTGATCGAAGGCTGCACGGTCACCACTAAATACGGCATGATCAAAACCGATCATATTCTTTTTATCGCCTCAGGTGCTTTCCATCTCGCTAAACCGTCGGACTTAATCCCCGAACTGCAAGGTCGCTTGCCGATTCGTGTCGAACTTAAAGCCCTTACACCTGAGGATTTCCGTCGCATTCTCACCGAGCCTACTGCGTCATTAACCGAGCAATACAAGGCGCTACTAGCTACCGAGGGCGTGAAAATCGACTTTACAGATGACGGCATCAACCGCATCGCTGAACTGGCCTTTGAAGTGAATGAGAAGACAGAAAACATCGGTGCAAGACGTTTGCACACCATGATGGAGCGTCTACTTGATGATCTATCCTATGTCGCATCTGATCGTGCCGGTGAATCGATTGTGATCGATGCTGCGTATGTAGATCAGCAATTGGCTGAACTCAGCCATAATGAAGATCTGAGCCACTATATTCTTTGATAGAGGCGAGTTAAATGACCACTGGGCAGCCAGTCTGCCCAGTCTAGCGCTGGGAAATATTCCATGATTCAGATTCCGCTGCCCACCGACATTCGCCTTCACCTTAAATCCAGAACACTTGAACTCGTCTATGATGAAGGCGCCTACGAACTAACCGCTGAGTTTTTACGTGTCCATTCACCTTCGGCTGAGGTTCGTGGCCACGGTATCGGTCAGGAGAAATTACAAACAGGTAAGAAACTGGTGGGCATTAAGTCGATTGAACCCAGTGGTAACTATGCACTAAAAATAGTTTTTGATGATGGTCATGATTCCGGTCTTTATACCTGGGAATATCTCTATGATTTAGCGCATAATCAGCAGGAATATTGGCAAAACTACCTAAGCAAACTCGATGCAGCAGGTGGTTCTAGAGACGGCGGCCTGATCGCCAGAGGTTGAAGCAGGACAAACCGCTTCAGCAGCGCTACAATGAGCTTTTTTATTTGGCAACAAGCGGAGACAGCATGAGCGAGAAACCTCAGGAAAACACGACCCATTTTGGTTTTCGTCAAATTCCAGCGGAAGAAAAGGTCCGACATGTTGCCGATGTTTTTCACTCTGTTGCTGGCAAATATGACTTAATGAATGACCTGATGTCCGGCGGAGTGCATCGTTTGTGGAAACGTATCACTATTGAACGCAGTGGCGTGCGTCCTGGACAGGTCGTTTTAGATATCGCGGGTGGAACAGGCGACCTCACGCGTAAGTTCTCACGTTTAGTCGGCCCCACTGGTAAGGTGGTTTTGGCGGATATTAACGACTCCATGCTCAAAGTCGGTCGAGATAAGCTGATTAACAGTGGCACGGCAGGAAATGTTGAGTATATTCAAGCGAATGCAGAAGCTCTTCCTTTTGCTGATAATACCTTTGACGTCATCACTATCGCTTTTGGTCTTCGTAACGTAACGGATAAGGATGCCGCCTTAAGATCGATGCAACGTGTACTTAAACCCGGTGGCAAATTGATGGTACTGGAGTTTTCGAAAACGCAAAAACATAGCACTGACTAAAATTTACGATTTTTATTCTTTCAACATCTTACCGCAGATGGGCAAGCTGATCGCTAATGATGCAGAGAGTTATCGCTATCTGGCTGAGTCGATTCGAATGCATCCCGATCAAGAAACCTTAAAGGATATGATGGAAGAAGCCGGCCTTGTAAATTGCCGTTATGAAAACATGACCGGCGGTGTCGTAGCGCTGCATACGGGCATCAAGCCCTAGAAAAGGAAGAATCCAATGGCTGCTGATATTTTATTTGCCGCGTTAATCGGTTCGGCTGAAACAAGCCTCAACACGCTGCTGCAAAAAGACGCTAAAACACTTCAGCAGCTTGGAAAGATGTCCGGCAAAGTGATTCGGTTTGATATTAGCCAACCTAGTGTTCACCTGACACTGATTCCCAGTCAATCAGGCATCGATTTATTGCTTCATTCTAACGCAACACCCGATTTAACCCTAACCGGTCATGCCACTGATTTTCTGCAAATGCTTAGAAGCGAACATCCTGATGCAAAGCTGTTTGGCAAGGGTATCGACGTTCATGGCGATACGGGATTAGCCACTCAATTCTCTAGCGTATTACGCGGCTTTAGCATCGACTGGGAGGCTTGGTTGGCCGACTATATCGGAGATACTGCCGCACACCCCGTGGCCAGCTTTTTTAATCAACAAAGTAAGGCCTTACGTCAAGCGTCCCAAAGCCTAAGCGATAACACCCTAGAGTACTTGCAAGAAGAGATTAAACTTCTTCCACCTAGGGTGGAGGTTGAGGCGTTTATCGATCAAATCGAACAACTTCGAGACGATGTTGACCGTCTCGAAGCTCGCATCAAGCTGGCGCAGTTCCTTAAAAAAGGTTTCATCAAGACAAAATAAAGGATTGGAATAAAGATCAGCAGAGGCAGCTCGTTAAACAGCCTGAAGTAACGACCGCTTCGATCTAACACGCCTCGTTGCAACTTCTTCAAATAGGCGAAACACCACAAGTGGTAGCCTATTAAAAATGCGACAAACAGTAGCTTAGCGTGTAACCACCCCCCTCTAAAGCCAAAACCCAGCCACAACCACAACCCAAACCCTAGGGTAAATACCGCCATAATGGTCATAAAACCAAAGAGTTTTCGCGCCATAATTTCCAAGCGAGCAACATCTTGGCCTGCTTCCCTTCCCTCAACATAATGCACAAAGATTCTTGGCAAATAAAAAATACCGGCCATCCAACTGGTCATGGCTAAGATATGCAGTAACTTAATCCACAAAAAAGACATTTTCTCACCTTAGTTCAATTAGATATTGATACCATTCTACCTTGAAACGACACAGACTCCCCAGTGTTTTCAATAAACGCTATTCGACTAAAAACTTTACAAATCGAATGAAAATATGTTGCACCGCAACAAAAATTCACTATACTTTGGTCGTGTAAGAGTAACAAGTGATAGGTGATTTCCATGATTAGCACAGTCGAAATGAACATACTTCTCGCGCTGAAACGGCTGGGCAAACGTAATGGCTTTTTTCCGCCAGTCATGATGACCCTTAAAGAGCAGTTTTCTGACATGGATTACAACACCTTCGTCAAACACGTAATGGTTTTGCAAGAACATGGCTACCTAAGAATTGCTGCAGGCAAATCTCGTGGCGTGTTTATTAGTCCAGCAGGTACGGCTTTAGCTGAACAGCTTGAAAACGATCGCCCAGATTTTATTCCAAGTTTTTGCTCATCTCTCTGAAGGTCAGCATATCCAACTTTCTTTCTTGCCTGCTATCTGATCACTGTCCCAGATAGCAGGCTTTTTTCTTGGCCTGTGACCCGTCCTAAATAGCGTTGACACTTTTCAAACTTAATTTGGAGAGTGCAATGAAATCAAATAGCAAAAGAACTCAACGTGATTATTCACTCGCTTTTAAACTGGCAGTTGTAGATCAAGTTGAAAAAGGCGAATTCACCTATAAACAAGCACAAGATCACTACGGAATCCAAGGGCGTTCAACTGTTTTAGTTTGGCTTCGTAAGTATGGTCGTTTAGATTGGATGAATGGAACACCAAAGTATCTAAAGCGAGGCTACGCCGTGGATAAATCTAAAGCAGCACTCACCCCCGAACAGCGAATTAAAGCATTGGAGAAAGAGCTTGCTGATACGAAAATGAAAGCTGATTTCTTTGAAGCGGTCGTGAATGTCCTTGAAAGTGACTACGGAGTTAGCGTTGTAAAAAAGCGCAAAAGAAAGTCATCCAGGACAAAGTGATAGACGGGGTTTCCGTCTCTAAAGCTTGTCGTTATCTGAATATATCTCGTCAAGCCTACTACCAACACTGTGCTCGCTCCCTTAAGCGCGAGGCGCATGAGGATAGAGTTATTCCAATTCGTTCCGCAGGGAGCGAATGACTCAGCCTCGTATCGGAGCTCGGAAACTTAAGTATCTACTTGCGAAGGTGAAGATAAATATTGGCAGAGACCACCTCTTTAATTTACTGAGAGAAAAGCGACTGCTGGTGCCGACAAAGCGTGCCTATCACAAAACAACGAATAGTCATCATCGGTTTCGTTGTCATCCCAACCTCATCAAAGCGGGTTTTAAAGCAGAAAAGCCTAATCAGCTATTGGTAGCGGACATTACATATTTACCTACGCGAAGTGGAGAGAGTTACCTGAGTCTCATTACTGATGCTTATTCACGGAAGATTGTGGGCTATCAGGTTGACGATAATATGAGAACTGAATCAGTGAAGAAGGCATTCACACTAGCACTTAAACAAAAAACGACAAATGAAAAGCTCGTACATCATTCTGATAGAGGTATACAGTATTGCTCTGAAGAGTATCAAAAACTCCATAGCAAGTATGACGTCCAATGTTCCATGACGGATGGTTACGACTGCTATCAAAATGCCCTTGCGGTGCGGATAAACGGTATTCTGAAAAACGAGTACTTGCTTACAAAACCTCGTAATTTAGAGGAGGCGAGAAAGATGGTTGCCGAATCCGTAGCAATTTATAATGGCAGGCGGCCACATATGGCTCTAAAATACAAAACGCCCGATGAAATACATCGGGCGTTTTAACCAAAATAAGTGTCAACTTATTCTAGGACTAGTCATGACTAGATAGCGAACTGCGCCTGCTCGGCTTTTTCTTCGCTTCATAGCTAGACCACCCAGTAACATAGAACCAAACAACCATACGGCTGCAGGTAGAGGTGCCTCTGCAATCTCAATACTAAAATGCCTTAGTGGCGCAATACCTGTGAAAACAAACTGGTTTTCACTAGCAAGCGATAGCACCAAATTTAAGTGATGCGTGGCTAGAGTTGAGTTTGTAATCAAAGGCTTTGAAAAACCACTCGCCATATCGAGCAGAGATAGTGACCAATTTTGCAGGTAAGTAGTCACTTTTAAGTTAACTGGTTCGAATGTCATATCTACTAAAGCTACATCCAGAGTCAGCTTAACTAACTCTGATGGCGCTTGCTCGAAAGCGAAGTAATATTGACTAAGCTGACCAGAAACTGCGATTACATAACCTTTACTGATAACCGGGTTATCAATGGTTAAGCTGGCAGCGCTTGCATAGAAAGGTGAAAAAAAATAACACCCATGACTAATGAGCCATTTTTTTCATTACATTTTCCTCATTCCATAAAAGAACATAATGTTACAAATCAATAATTTAGACTAGGACTACTACACCTAAACTACCGGGGCGTATCCCTAACTCCCTATAAGCCCACATAGATTGTAACTAAATAATGCAATGAAAAGAACTAATTTCAATAAGCGTTTTTATCAACAAAAACCTTTGAATACAGTCAGAAAAATAATTTTGATATCTAACCAGACAGACCATGAGCGGATATACTCTAAGTCGTAGCGAATACGCCCTTCCATTTTATCCAACGTATCAGTTTCCCCGCGGAAACCATTGATTTGGGCCAAACCCGTAATCCCAGGTTTCACCATATGACGCAGCATATAACCGTGAATTTGACCACGATAAAATTCATTATGAGATACCGCATGAGGTCTCGGCCCCACAATCGACATCGATCCACCGATGACATTCAAAAACTGTGGTAGCTCATCCAGCGATGTTCGACGAATAAACGCACCAAAACGTGTAATACGTGCATCATTTTTAGTGGCTTGTTTCACCTCACCATCACCCGCATCCATGACCGTCATGGAACGGAACTTAAGAACACTAATTTCTTGGCCATTAACGCCGTAGCGTTTTTGCTTAAAAAAACACAGGACCTGGCGAACTGAGCTTAACACCGATAGCAATTGCAACCATTGGTATGGCGATCAGCATTAGAATTAAGCCACCAAAAATCAGGTCAACAGCACGTTTACTCATGCTATTTACGCCTGTGTGTGGTGATTCAAATATACTGATTGCAGGCATACCACTAAGATCCACCCAGCGCGCGCTAAGTAGATCAAAACTGAATACATCGAGCATCATATGTACGGTTACGGTTGTATCTGCTAGCTCATCAAGAAGTGACTTAATTCGCTTTTCTGCTCGCAAAGGTAAGGCAATAAAAATCACTTCGACCTCACCCGCCTTTGCTCTTTCTACCAGATCCTTGTGACCACCCTCTACCGCCTGCTGTTCACGACGACCTGACTCAAAGTTACGGTCATCAAAATACCCCAAGAAGCGGTAGCCAGACCAAGGCATCTGCGCAAGCTTTTCCTTAACTTGCAAACCTAGCTCCGTTGCACCATAGATAGCCACAGCACGTGTATTGTGACCTGTTTCTCTAACATTACTTAGAATGGCACGTATTATGGCGTGCCAGCATATCAACTCGATCGGCGTTAAGAGAAACCAATAAAGAATTAGTTCTCTGTTGTAGAGATCTGTCGGCTTGAAGAAAAAATCGATTAGAACAAAAATGAGCACAACCGCTATCCAGTTGCTCATGACTGAAAAAATCTCAGATTTAAGCCCGACACCCCGCCATGAGCGGTAGGTCATACTCATCTCGGAGATAAAGTTGAATATGACGATTGCCGACAGTGCCATCATGTAATAGGCCGGAAGCCATTCAAGCCCCATCAACTCAATTAGGCACCACAGGGTAATGACGATGATAGAAGCATCAGCCAGACGAGCTAGCGCACTAAGCTTAGACTCATGGGGTTTAATCCTTATTTTACCCACACCCACCTTCCTATCCCTATGACTTTAGCTGTAAACATTAATCAAAGTACCAATTATAAACGCTTGTATGAATTATATTCTAACAGATTCTTCAGCAAATATACCCTAGATTGAGTCAAGTCTACTCGTTTTTTTTCAAAAAAAAAAGGTGCCTACCACAGTAGCACCTTTTTTTGAAAGAACGGTTTGCTTTTAGGCGGCTTGAGTCGAAAGCTTTTTCATACGATTACGACGGAAAGCCAAACCACCCACCAAGGCCGTACCGAATAACCAGAACGCAGCGGGTAGTGGAACTTCGGAGACTTGGATATTCTCCATAGTTACGCTCAAGAATCTAGGACCTGAGTTTGAGCCCGACAATCTTGCAGTTCCCTCAATCAGAATTCTGTAAACCTCACCAGCATTTACCAAATTAGGACTAAAGTTTACTGATGACGTTCCAGTTGAGCTTAGAGTTGTCGAAAAAGAATTGTTCAAACTAATTACACTAACACTCCATGGCATTGTGTTGTTTAACCTCAAATCAAAACCAAATAGACTTTCGGAATTGAACTCTAGATCAAAACCTACAGAAAATGCTTGAAATTATCAACAGGTGTCTGCAGCACAAAAGCTATCAGCTATAACTAAACCATTCTGTATGCCGGATGTAGGTGTTACATTCGAAG
>JAJOJN010000116.1 GCA_021208565.1 Nitrincola sp. | reverse complement strand
CCTGATCTGACACAGCAGATGGCCATTTGCCAACTCAACTACGGACGCATCCTGCGCTTGTTGCCAGAGATGCAGGCCTCTGCTCGTCGGGGAGTTTTCACTCAGCTACCAAGCGCGTGAAGTGCAGGTCACCTTGTGGGTGGAAGAAGCGTTTCGTTATACCAGTACGGTGGTGATGCGTCAGATGCAGACGGGTGGATCACCCTGGCTTGAATCACCCGATATTGTGGTTCGCCTTTATCATGACGCTCGCATGGCTGAAGTGGTGTGTACCCGTCGTCGCCAACTTAGTGGCGTGTATCAATATCCCAATGATCAGATGCACCAGCCCGATGAGAAATATCAGCTGAACCAATTCTTGGCCGAGTGGCTGAATCAGTGTTTGCGTTTTGGTTGTGCGCGTGAGTCGATAGAGGTCCTATGAGACCGATCCGACTGTTACAACTGAGCGATTGTCACATCACCCCTACGCAAGGTGAGCTGTTCCGAGGTGTCGATCCACGACAAACGCTGGCACGCGTGGTTGAGCATATTCGCCACCTCCCGGTTCAATTTGATCACCTCCTGCTCAGCGGAGACCTGGTCCATCATGGTGATGCCAAGGTTTATCAGGAACTCCTGAGTTTACTCGCGCCACTTGAATTACCGATCAGCTGGATTGCAGGCAATCATGATGATCTGGAAGCGATGCAACAAGCCGCCCCCGCCTTATTTCAACCCCTTTTAGACTGGGATACCTGGCAACTGATTAGCTTGGATTCTAATGATGTGCCCGATGGTCGCGGCTCGGGAAGTTTATCGACCCAGAGTCTAGCTTTCTTAAAGCAGGCGCTCAGTTCTCAATCCAAACATACCCTCATTGCTTTGCATCATAACCCGTTAGCCAGTGGCACCGCATGGCAAGATGAGATCATGCTGGGCAACGCTAGCGATTTTTGGTGCGAAGTGCAGAATCAGCCTCATTGCAAAGCGGTTATCTGCGGTCATCTACATCAAGCGCTCAATTGGCAAGAGCAACAGGTCAAAGTGTGGTCAGCACCCTCTACCGCCGCGCAGTTTTGTCCAGATACTGATTCCGTGCAAGTTGAAGCTAAGCAACCTGATGCTTGGCCCGGATTTCGCTGGTATGCCTGTTGGCCTGACGGTCGTATTGACGCGCATCTTGAACGTGTTGATCCAGCTGGTTAAGCTGTTCATTTCGTTGATTGGGAAACCTTTTCATGTCATCACCTCATAAACCGCTGTTGATCTATGTCCACGGGTTTAATAGCTCGCCAGACTCTTGGAAGGCGAAGGTACTGAAAGACCTATTGGCGGCAGACGATGCACCTGCGGATCTTTTGGTTCCTAAACTGTCTCACTGGCCTAAAGATGCCATACGTCAGCTGACCTTATTGATTGAAGCAGCCTCCGATCGATCCATTACCTTGATTGGTAGCTCCTTGGGCGGATTTTATTCGACCTGGCTTTGTGACCAGTTTCCACAGCTGAAGTGTGTGTTGGTGAATCCAGCGGTCAATCCAGATCTGTTGCTCTCTGAGTGTTAGGTGAAATGAAATATCTATACTCATGAAAAGTATCACTTGACCCGTGAACATCTGGCGCAGTTAACGGCGATCAAGTTGGACCATATTAAACGTCCCGAGCAGTTTTTATTGCTGGTACAAACGGCTGATGAAACACTGGATTATCGCGAAGCAGTGGAAAAATATGCACAATCGGTGCAGTATGTGCAACCAGGTGGTAGTCATGGATTTGAAGCCTTTGATCGACTGATTCCAGCGATTTTGGCCTTTGCCGAAGGCCGTGTAGCCCTGCCACCTGTGATATCTTTACCCGAAGCTACCCGTAACTAAACAGGAATCTGCATGACCAAGCAATACAACGCCGAAGCGATCGAAGTTCTCAGTGGTTTAGATCCCGTTAAACGCCGTCCCGGTATGTACACCGAGACAGATCGTCCCAACCATTTAGCGCAAGAAGTGATTGATAACTCAGTGGATGAGGCGCTGGCCGGTCATGCCAAGCAGATTGATGTGGTTCTTCATGAAGATGGATCTCTCTCTGTCGCGGATGATGGTCGTGGGATGCCTGTCGATATCCACCCTGAAGAGGGTGTCAGTGGTGTAGAGCTGATTCTGACCCGGCTTCACGCCGGTGGTAAGTTTAACAACGATAACTACACCTTCTCGGGTGGTTTGCATGGTGTGGGTGTATCGGTTGTTAACGCGCTCTCTAAATTGCTGCATGTCGAGATACGTCGTGATGGCCAGGTCTATCGAATAGGCTTTGCCGATGGTGAAAAGGTGTCGGAACTGGAAGTGATCGGTACCTGCGGTAAACGTAATACAGGGACCACGGTTCGATTTACGCCTGATCCAAAATACTTTGATTCACCCAAGTTTAGTTTGACCCGCCTTAAGCATATTTTGCGTGCTAAAGCCGTCCTCTGTCCGGGTTTAAAAGTCACCTTTACGGACATGACCGGTGGTAAAAAAGACCAAGACGTTTGGTATTACGAAGAAGGACTCGAAGCCTATTTAAAAGGCACCACTCAGGTTTGGGATACCTTGCCGGAAGAACCCTTTACCGGAAGCTTAACAGGGCAAGAAGATGCCGTCGATTGGGCGGTTCAGTGGCTGGTAGACGGTGGCGAAATCACGGCCGAGAGTTATGTAAACCTCATTCCCACAGCACAAGGCGGTACGCACGTAAACGGTTTGCGTACCGGGCTGTTGGAGGCGATGCGTGAGTTCTGTGAGATACGCAACCTCCTTCCCAGAGGGGTGAAGCTGGCGCCGGATGATATTTGGGATAAATGCTGTTACATCTTGTCCGCCAAAATGCGTGATGCGCAGTTTTCGGGGCAAACCAAAGAACGTTTATCTTCTCGTGGTATCGCGGCGTTTATTTCTGGTGCGGTTAAAGATGCCTTTTCCTTGTGGTTGAACAAGCATGTCGAAGAGGGTGAAAAGATAGCCGAACTGGTGATTAGTAACGCCCAGCGTCGTATGCGTAGCAACAAAAAAGTGGTGCGCAAAAAAGTCACTCAAGGGCCCGCACTTCCAGGAAAACTTGCCGACTGTTCGGGGGCGGATACGGATCGTGCAGAGCTATTTCTGGTCGAAGGTGACTCGGCTGGTGGTTCTGCTAAACAAGCACGTAATCGAGAGTTTCAAGCGATTATGCCGCTTCGTGGTAAAATTTTGAACACCTGGGAAGTGGATTCCAGCGAAGTGCTGGCGTCGCAAGAGATTCACGATATTTCTGTCGCCATCGGTGTAGATCCAGGTTCCGACAAGCTGGATGGTTTACGCTACAGCAAAATTTGCATTCTGGCCGATGCTGACTCCGACGGACTTCACATTGCTACCTTGTTGTGTGCGCTATTCGTACAGCATTTCCGTCCACTCGTCGCAGCGGGTCATGTCTATGTTGCGATGCCGCCACTCTATCGTATCGATGTGGCAAAAGAAGTGTTTTACGCACTGGATGATGATGAGCGAGACGCTATCATTGACCGCATTCGTGCCGAACGCCGTAATGCCAAAATCGGTGTGCAGCGCTTTAAAGGATTGGGTGAGATGAACCCCTTGCAGCTTCGCGAAACCACCATGTCACCCGATACACGTCGCCTAGTTCAATTGACCATCGATACCGATGATGACACGCTAGAGTTGATGGATATGCTCCTCGCTAAGAAGCGCTCTGGCGATCGTAAAGCCTGGTTAGAGAGTAAGGGTAATTTGGCTGAGGTGGTGGTTTAGATCGCCATGAAATAATGTAATGAAATATCTGATTGAAAGCCCTCAAGTTGAGTATGAACCTGGATCTAATGAGCAGGTTCTTCGCAATAAACTGGGAATCAAAACTCAAGAAGATATCAATGAAGCAGAAGCAGTGTTATTACTTAAGCTGTATGAAAAGGTTTTTAATCAGGTTGGCAAAACCGAATTATCGTTTCAGCATATCTGTGATTGGCATCGTCAGTGGCTTGGCCCACTCTACGAGTGGGCGGGAAGGCTGAGGAGTGTCAACATGTCGAAAGGAGGGTTTCCTTTTGCTGCAGCCTCCAATCTACCTCAGTTAGTCACTCAGTTTGAAAAGGATTTTCTTAGCAGATTTAATGAGATTCGTCTGTTTGATGAGCAAGCCTTGGTTAGTTTTTTAGCGAAAAGTCATGTAGAGTTTATTTTGATCCATCCGTTTCGAGAGGGAAATGGTCGAATATCGCGACTTTTAATAGATGTGATGTGTTCTGAAGCAAACCTAGGCCCTCTGGATTACAGTCTATTTGAGAGACATAAGGAGTTTTACTTCAAATCGATACAAGCAGGCGTTAATGGAGATTATGTTCACTTGGAGAGGTTGATAAGAGATACATTGTTGGAAAGTTAGTTTGCTAACTGCAAATGATTGAACTTGCTTTTCTGCTTCAAAAGTCGCTCTTCAATTTTCTGAACAGACTCTCCCGACTCGATTGCTGACGAGCTTGCAACAGCTTTTAGAATTTTCGATTCTTTAGTCTTGATTAGTTCTTTGTCAGTTTGCATTCAAAATACCTCTGTATCTACCCGTAAATTATAACACTTTGTCTCATTCAACCCTACAAAAAACAGAAAAGGAAAACGCATGGAACCGAACAATAAACGCTGGATACAAACGCATTTAGAAGAGATTGTAACGGCTATTCTCACCGCATTCTTTACTGCGCTGATGTTCCGAGTGGGTATGGGAATGTTTTTAGCGATTATTGGTGGTTTAGCGATTGCGTATAGCATTCGATTTGTTGCGGTACCTAAGCTGGTTAAAGTGATTAAACAATCCTTGCCATGGTTTGATGAAACCAAGTAACCAGACTATTCAGCTAAAACTCAGAATGGAATTGTTAGCATTAGTAAGCTAACGACTGAATAAAAAAGGAATGGAGATGAAAAAAGCACTTTGGTTGCCCTTGGTTTTTGTGTTGATCTTGGTAGTGGGCGGTTGTGCATCGCTTTCTAGCACTTATCAGAAGCCCCAGGTCAATATCACTTCTTTCGCTTTGGCTCCGAATAGCATTGGGCTAGCGCCACGCTTTGATATTGGGATTCAAATTATCAACCCCAATCGTGTTGCGTTGCCTTTTAGGGGCATGACCTATGCAGTTGAAATTGAGGGTTTTCGTATCCTCAGTGGAGCAACGCCAGACATCCCAACGGTGCCCGCCTACGGACAGGCAGATTTTGTCATCCAAGCCAGTCCTGACCTGTTTGGCAGTGCTAGGTTGCTTGGTGATCTTTTCAGCAACACGCAACGCAGTAGTGTCAATTATAGTTTCAGCGCCCGACTAGATGCCGGACGCTTGCTACCGATGATCAATATTGAAGAAGTCGGAGAGTTGAAACTGACTCCTTAAGGCGTGTTAGATCAGTTGCGACCTGCACGTTCAATTTTCTCACCACCTCGCTGGATATCTTTGCCTAAACCCTCTACGGTATTGCATCCAGTGAGCGTGAGACTGCCCATAAGCATTAACAGGGTGAGTAGAACTAGATTAACTTTCTTGATCATAGATCTTTCCTATTGATGAGTTAGAAATCCAAATACGAATTAAACCCTATTCATAGTGTCCTACTCAAGTATAGCGTTTTTTAAAGGTGTTCTATGCAAAAGACGACAGAACAATTTAAACTCTTAATGGTTGGATTGGGTGATTTGGGCGCAAGGATTGCTAATTTAGCGGTTCACCAGAATTTTAAAGTACTTGGGATGAGGAGAGGCTCAGTAGCTCCCGAACAGGTACAACTGATACAACATGATGCGTCTCAATCTTGGCCCGAGCTACCCTGGATTCCTGATGATATTGTGCTCTGCCTTTCCCCTAATGGATCGAATGAGACTGCTTATCGACAAGCCTATGTGGATGTCGCTCATCAGGCACTTAAGGCGTTAAGCCACTATCCTCACACGCATGTTTGGCTGATCTCTTCGACAGGTGTTTACGGTCAATCATCAGGGGAGTGGGTGGATGAAACCTCGGAAAGAAACCCTGTTAGAGAAACAGCCAAAGTGCTTCTGGAGGCTGAAAATCTGTGGTTACACTCTGGACATCCTGTGACCCTTTTGCGCCCATCAGGGATTTATGGCCCCGGGCGTATTTTCTAATCCGCCAAGCGCAGCAAGGAATCTTAGCCCCTAAAGACGCACCCATTTATACCAATCGTATTCATATTGATGATGCTGCTCGAGCGGTGCTGCATCTGATTCAACGTCGGCATCAGGGCTATCCACCAGCAGACAGCTACAATTTGACTGATACTGAACCGGCCGCTTTATATGACATTCTTAGCTGGCTTCACCAACAGTTGGGTATTACAGACGTAACCACCGCGAATATTGATCGCGATAGCAAACGCATTCGACACGATCGCCTAAAAAGCACCGGGTTTAACTGGAACTATCCTGATTTTCGTATGGGTTATAAAGAGGTCTTAAAGACTAAGACAGAAGGCTAGGTTGTTATCGTTTGTTTAAGGCTTTAATATGAGATAATTCTAAATTAAAGTTGAGGAATGTAGTATGCGTAAGCTATTTCTGGCAGTAGCATTCAGTTGTGTTGTTTCTACCCCGCTTTGGGCAATGGGGCTAACGCCTGAAGAAACTTCGTCGCTATGACAGGAACAAGGCGACCAAGTGCTCTTTCTGGACGTGAGAGATCCGATTGAAGTGATGTTTATCGGTTCAACCGATGTGGTCGATGCCAATATTCCATTTATGCAAGTCGATCGTAACGATTGGGATGCTGAAAATAATCGTTTTCGTATGACCATAAACCCCAACTTTGCAGCAGAAGTTGAAGCGCTATTAGCGGCAAAAGGTTTAGATAAAAATGCGAAAGTGATCACTATGTGTCGCTCTGGTAGTGAGCGTGGTGAGCCTAGCGCTCTCTACTTACAAGAACAAGGTTTTACCAATGTCGAGTTCGTGATTAATGGATTCCAAGGTGGTTCTGCTCAAGACGGCCCTCATCAAGGAATGCGCGTGGTGAACGGCTGGCAGAACTCAGGTTTACCTTGGGGTAATCGCATGAACGCAGACAAAATTTATCGTGGTCAGTATTAAGAACTACTCGTCAGAAGAGGGCCTACTTAAAGTAGTTCCTCTTTTTGACAACCACTGATGGGTAAAGGCTAATCCTAGCAAACAAAGCCCAAGTCCCATAAACGACGCGACTCTTAATAATCCCGTTAAGTCCGACATGTCGATCAAGAAGATCTTAGCAATCGTTAGCAACAGCAATACCATCCCCGTTTGATAAAGGCGCAACTCTTGACGAAGAGAGCCCAGCAAAATAGCGCCAGCTGCCATCAGTAACCATGCCAGAGAATAGCTGTATAGCTCACCGCTGTGCATAGGATCGTACAGTGTTAAATCCCCTTGCCAGAGATGACGTATCTCTAAGTTCACAAATATCCAGCCAGCAATGCCTGCCAAGCTCCAGAAGATGGCTTTGTATTGTGAGTCGTAAAAGCGAGCAGCTAAGATAAACAGTAAAATCGGTGCGCCATAGGCTAACAGCAGTAGATTGAAAATCGGTGTTTCTGCTACCGATAAACGCCAGTTGAAGAGTGGGTTTAGCCAACTAATCAACACTAAGTAATTGATGACAGTCGCAACGAGCAAGAGCTGTGCGGTAAGCCGATACAGGCTTTGCATCTGCTCTGCTAAGAAACTTCGATAGTAGTAAACCAACCCCAAACCACCCCAAATAAGCGTGTTGAATGCGGCTTCGGTGAAGCTGTAGCGACGTATAAACAGATCGCCATCGTAAAGCCAAAAACGCAGTAGCATGAAGAGCAGTAAAACCAGAAGGTGCAAGCTGGCGCCTTCCAGCCAGCGGGAAATGGCGTGTGTTTTGTTCAGTCTGCTAGCGATGAACACTAAGGCAAAACACCCTGCATAGCTGATTAGGCTGGTGTCATACTGTGGCAATAACCAAGGTTGCAGCGTGAGTCTGGCTAAAATCAGCATCAGTAACACTTTTATTACCCAGCTGAGCAAGGCATCCTCATGTTGCTGGTGTAACCATGCCAAGGAGACGATTTGTGCAGCTAAGGCAAGAATCAGTGTCGCTGAATCGAAGAAGATCACCACGGCTAAGGAGTAGCCTAAATGACCCGCTAAGATCAGCCATGATCGACTGCGATCTTTAGTCTGTCTTAATTGTGCTCGACCGATATAGCCTAGACCGCAAATCAGCGCAGCGGCGCTCCAGAACCAATCTTGTAATAAATCCCCCGCCAGTTGCCAGGCCAGTGCCAAGGCAAATAGAGGTGCCATAATGCCTAATGAAAGCTTGAGAGCAGGATAGCGTTGAGTTTTTAGCGACCAGTAGGCATGACCCACATAGAGAAGTGTCCAAAGCACAAGTAGCTTGAGCAGGGCTGTTTGGTCTTCAAGATTGAGCACAATAAAACGGGTAGAGAAATTCCAGCCCGTATGAAAATGTGCCGCAATCAGGCTGCTGAAAAACACTAACGCACTCAGCCACGGAAGCAGTTTAAGCTGCTCATTAAAACGACTGCTGAATAAAATCAACACTAACAAAGGTGTCCAAAGCCAGATGGCCGCTTGCCAATCAGGATGCAGTGCAATGCTGATTCCCTGAGCTAGGATGATCAAACTTAACGCGATCAGTGTCTGGCGCTGATCGGATTGTTTATAGCGGAAAAAAGCCTTGATAGAGCGCTTAATGGGCTGATCAACATACAACCGAGTCAGCTTAAAAATTAAACTGAGGGATAGTTAAAAATAAATAAGCACTGACACTGAGGAAAAGCCCTACCCATTCCAATGATTGGCCACTGAGCTGAAGTAGCCACCACCAGACCAAAACACCGGTTAGGGTTAAATTAAACAGCCAGTTTTGTTGGACATAACGTTGCAACACCAGAGAGGAACTGGTCACGATCAGCACATATATCAGTACCGGAAGTAGATCAGAACTGCCACCGCCGATCAGTAAGGGTACGGCATAAGCGCCGGCAATTCCTATCCAGGCCAGGATTGGACCATGCCATACTGCCAGCACCATCGCAGCTAAAGAGATCAACGCCAGTAACGCAAAGACGAAGAAAGGAGGCCAAAGTTGATAGAGATGCAGTGCGGCCAGTGTAACGCTGTAAAGCATCACAATTGCACCTCCAGCCAGTGCGGCAACGGCTGAATAACTACTTTCCAGTTTACGTCTTAGCCACTCGGCACCCAACAGCATGCCCAGACCTAATAACAGCCCCAACACAATGCGTGCGGTGGGACCCAAAAGCCCTTGCTCAATTGAATAGCGCGCTAAGAAAATGCCGGATAAAGCAATACATCCTCCGCCTAGCCACACCATCCAATTATTTTTCCAACTGGACTGATGAGTTGATGCCTGTTGGTTTGCCGTGGGTTTATATTTTCGTTCCTCTTTTTCGCGAACAGGCTTAGCCGTTTTAGCCGTCGCTCCCCAAGGGTCAGCAGAGACTTTGCTAGCCATTATGGGTGTGTCTATTAGGGGGTCATCAGGAAAAAGTGCATCTTGATGATCGGAAGCAGATTCAGTTTCTACTCCATCGACAAGAGTTGAAGAAATGTCTGAGGAGGGCTCTCGTTTTCCCTCATCAACAGGTTTGAGCGTAACATGATTTTTCAGAGCCTCTAGCTCAGCAACGGCGCGCTTAAGTTTTCGTAAGGTAAAAAAATTAACCCAGCTGAGAATCAGGCTAGAGAAAAACAGAAAACCGATCACCAGCGCCATCAATAGCCATGCTTCAAACATTAGGTACTTAATCCATTCACTTTGGTTAAGTCCTCACTTTAGATCGCCGTTAGGTCGGCTGCAAATACTTTGTGCAAAAACCGACGCTTGCTTTGCTATCAGCGCCATGGGATTGAAATTCCTCTGTCAGGTGAATTCTCAATCCCCTAGTCAATGTGTCAGGATTGTCATAAAGAATAAACCTAGGTGGGCAATCATGATAAACATTGAGATTAGAAACTTAAATGGTGATGATATTTGGCCTGGTTTGATGCGATTGCTGATTTAAGAATTCAGATCTTTAGAGGTTTCCCCTACTTGTATGATGGTACCCGAGCTTACGAGCAAAAGTACTTAAAGCATTATCTCAATAAGCATTCTTTGATTGTGGGTGCATTTGACGGCAAAAAACTAGTAGGTGCAGCGACTTGTGGCATTTTGAGTGAGCATGATCAATCTTTCTCGGAAACCCTATCAGATGCTGGCTTTAATCCAGAGACGATGTTGTACTGTGGTGAGTCCGTGCTCCTTCCGGAGTACCGAGGGCAAGGTATAGGGCATGCTTTCTTTGACTATCGCGAGGCGCATGGTCGCGAATTAGGCTTGCAGTTTAGTTGCTTTGCGGCAGTCAATCGGCCTCATAACCACCCACTTAAACCCGAAAACTATCAACCCTTGGACGAGTTTTGGTATAAACGAGACTATGTTCCGCTAGAAGGTGTAGAAGCTGACTTTAGCTGGAAAGATGTTGATCAAGACAAAGAAACGGATAAAACGATGCAGATCTGGTTAAAAATGTTGTGAGAGTATACGCCATTCATTTTTTGCTGATCTCAATTGTCATGATAGGGTGCAACACTTGATGAAACATTTGCCTTTCAAAGCGGCAGTTGCTGCTTACCCCATCGATTGGTTTGAATCATGGGGGGAGTACCAAGCAAAACTGACAGAATGGGTTAGTATCGCGGCAGATCGTGGTGCTAAATTGCTTGTTTTTCCTGAATATGCAGCGATGGAACTGGCCAGTTTGGCGGGCAAAGAGATTGCCGCAGACCTTTCCTTGCAGATTGATGCCGTCGGTCAGTTGGTCAATCAAGTTAATCAATTGCATGAAAGTTTGGCGTCAGAGTTTGACTGCCATATTTTGTCAGGCTCAATGCCAGTGCGGTTGTCGGCTAATAAAGTCGTTAACCGAGCCCATTTCTTTTCCCCAAAAGGTTGTTTAGGTTATCAAGATAAACTCATCATGACCCGCTTTGAGCGAGAGCAGTGGTTTATCCAGAGTGGTGAGACGTTAACCGTTTTTGATACTCTGTTAGGCCGCATCGGTGTGCTGATCTGTTATGACAGCGAATTTCCTTTACTAGGTAGGCAATTGGCAGAGCAGGGGGTAGAAATACTGTTGGTACCCTCCTGTACAGATGCGCTAGCCGGCTATTGGCGGGTTAGAATAGGTGCTATGGCAAGGGCATTGGAAAATCAATGTTTTGTTCTACAGGCACCTACGGTGGGTAATGCGCAGTGGTCCCCAGCGGTTGATGAAAATGTCGGTGCGGCCGCTATCTATGGCCCTCCTGATGTTGGATTTCCGGCGACGGGTGTTATTGCTGAAGGTGGGCTCAATCAATCCGGTTGGGTATATGCCGATATCGATGTGAAAAAAGTATTAGCGGTACGCGAGTCCGGTCAAGTGCTTAATTTTAAACATTGGCCAGAACAGTGGCGTGATGACATTCGCTAGAAAGGTCGATGGTCAGGCAATTCGATATACGTGTTAAAACTGACTGGATGAATCTTTCAGTAATGCTTCTAAAAGCTGTTGTAGCGAAAGACGTTTTTGATGAAGAGTTTCAATGCCACGACGGGCTTTCTCTTGTTGCTGATTGCTCTTCAGCGAGATTAAGTTAACAGCCTCATGGTGTAAGTCGTCATGGTACTTTTGGAGTTTTTCAAGTGTGGTTGGGTTAAGTGTCGAGCTCAGTTGCTGGCCAGATAACCACTGACCAAATCGACATTCTTCTTTACCTATAATCGGCGGCAGGAGTTGTTGGCCGTTGACATAGTGTTCTATCTCTTTTGTCCAAGCAATATGTTCAACGATGGCAAAGAGTATCGGAAGGTTCTTGTGTTCTACGGGTTGTGTTGTTCGGTGAGTCTCGGTTGGACGCCAGCTTTCAATCCATGTATTCAGCATAGAGGCGGGCATGGGTTTACCAATGGCGTAGCCCTGTCCCAACTCACACCCCAGACGAAGCAGCATTTCGGAGTGCTCTGATGTTTCCACCCCCTCAGCAATCACTTTGCGGTTAAACGCATTCGCTAGTCCTATGATGCCGTCTAAAATGGCCAGATCGTCTGGATCTTCCAGCATGTCTCTGACAAAGCTTTGATCGATTTTTAACATATGAACCGGTAAACGTTTCAGATAGGTTAATGAAGAGTAACCTGTGCCAAAATCATCTACAGAAAAATCGACTCCTAGCTTCTGACAGCCTTGAATGACCTTAGATACCCCAGCAATATTCTCAAGCGCACTGGTTTCTAGAATTTCAAGTTCAAGCTCACCCGGCATGAAGGCTGGGTGATTTTTGATTTCGGCTTGCAAGCGTTCTATAAAATTTTCCTGCTGGAGATGCAATGCATGAATATTGACACTGATGGAGAGTTTCAGTCCTTGGCTTCGCCATTCGTCGAGTTGAGATAAGGCCGTCGACAGCACCCATTCACCCAGTGAAATAGCCAGCGGATGGTGTTCTAAGATCGGTAAAAAGGTTGCAGGGGGAAGCAGACCTCGTTCTGGATGCTGCCAGCGAATCAGTGCCTCAACACCCAGTACTTCGCCCGTTCTCATATTGACCTTGGGCTGATAGTAAAGCACAAATTCATGTTTACTGAGGGCTTCACGTATCCGCTCAATACTTTCATACTGACCACGCACGGCATTGTCTTGTTCAGTATCAAAGATATGATAGTGATTTTTGCCTGTTTGCTTGGCTTGATACATCGCTTGGTCGGCTTGGCGTATCAGTTGATCAGCATCCAGCTCTTCTTCTTGAGGGAAGTAACTGACACCGATGCTCGCGGTTACAGAGATTTTTCGACCTTTGATTGTGACAGGTTCCGCGCAGGTATGAAGGAGTCGTTCAAGAACGGGTAAGCTGCTGGCAAAATTTGGAAAGTCGAGTAATACCGCGACAAATTCATCGCCACCAAAGCGTGCCAAAGTATCTCCGTCACGCATTACTGATTTCATTTTATTGGCAATATGAATCAGTAGAAGATCACCAAACTCATGATCGTGTGAATCGTTAATGTTTTTAAAGCCATCAAGGTCGAGAAAAACAACGGCCACTTTGTTTTTACGGCGTATCGCTTGTGCCATGGCTTGTTGTAATCGATCTGCTAATAAGACTCGATTGGGAAGACCTGTCAGGGCATCGTAATGTGCCATAAACTCAAGTTGCTTTTGCTGCTGTTTGAGTTGTGTAATGTCTGAAAAGATGCCGATATAGCGGATGACTTCGCCATTGGGTTTACGAATGGTGCTGATATTGAGCAGTTCAGCATAAATTTGACCATTCTTATGGCGATTCCATAACTCACCACGCCATAATCCCGTTTGTTCAAGCGCTTTCCACATCTCATCATAAAAGGCTTGATCGTGATAGTTGGAGCGAAGAATGCGAGGGTTTTTTCCAATCACATCCTCTTTTGAATAGCCGGTAATATTTGTGAAGGCCGCGTTTATATCAAGAATTTTGCCCTGCGGATCAGTAATGATAATACCTTCATTGGCGTGCTCAAACACACTCGCGGCCTGGCGAGTCAATGCATCGGCTCGACGGCGTTGCTGGAACATACGACCACTCACCCACACTGCCCAAAGGCTTAAACTGCTGAGTAACAGTATGCTCGTCACCGCCAATTCACGATGATCATACCAAAACACTTCTAACGGAATACGCTGATCAAACGGTGGCATTCGCAATGCGCGCGCCAAGTTTTCGACCGGTAAGTAATCTCCAGGTGGCGAAAAGCCACCAATATTGGCACTGATGGCGGCAGGATGCGTTTCTTCTAATGCCATTAAAGCACTGGCAATTAAGCGTACATGACGACGATCCACATGGGGTAAGGCAACAAACGCCCATTCAGGGTAAAGCCGAGTAGAAACCTGATATGGGAAATTAGGGAACTGCTGCGGATTAATAACAGTCACTTGATTGGCGTCAATTTGACCCTCTCTTTGCATGGCTTCAATAATGCCTGTGCGTATAAACCCATATTCTACTTCTCCTGATAGAACGGCTTTTACAACGGCATCATGACCCCCTAGGACCACAAGGTCTGCATGATCTGGTAAGCGAATACCTGCTTGTAGCAGTTCGTAGGCTTGAGTCTGATAACCGCCAAGAAATCGTGTCCCTGGAACACCAATCACACGTGAACGTAAATGTTTGAGATCATCTGTTTTGGGGTTGTCATAACGGGCAATGATAACGCCGCCAAGATGATCGACCGCTTGACCATCCTCTTTGCTAATCAGTGTGGCGAGTGCTCCGCTCAACGGGTTTTGACTTCTTAGCTGAATGTAGTGGCTGGGATTGGTAAAGACCATATCTAATTGCTGCGTGGCAATGGCGGCTTCGATTGCATCTTGAGAGAGCACTTTTAAGATAACCTGAGTGTCTCCTAGAGATTCGGATAGATAGTCTGCCAGCGGTTGATATTGACGAAGGAGAATCTCAGCAGGCCGGAATGCAAAAATACCCAGAGTAATCTGGTGGTTCACAACGGTCGTGTCTTTGGTATCAGTCGCCTGGGAAATAGTCTGTTGGGAATTAGTCTCTTGGGACAGGGCTCGTGGTGCATAAAGCCCAATAGAGAGTGTTAGCAACGTTAGAAAAGTTACTAGCATAAGGGCCCTAATTAAAACTTGGGGCGAGTTTTTGTGAAGTGGCATTATTTTAATAATAAGCACCTTAATAACCCAAATGACATTAAAAGATCTAGGGGTTTAATGTACTACAAAAACTAGGGTTTTATAATCACTCTTTAAGTATAGTTGGATGTGAAGGATTTAAATAAAACCTTCGAAAAAAAGATCAATGCTTGCTGAGCTCTTTCATCGCGCTATCTAACCCTTCGATCGTCATCGGATACATGCGTTGTTGCACTAAACTTTGCATCATGCCAATCGATTGCGTGTAGGGCCAATAACGCTCTTCAACAGGATTAAGCCAAACGAGAGAAGGCCAATGATGGGTGATACGTTCGATCCAGCGCTGGCCTGGCTCCGCATTCATATGCTCAACGCTGCCACCAGGAACGGCGATCTCATAGGGAGACATGGAGGCATCACCGACAATAATCACTTTATAGTCGGCGGCATAAGTATTGATCAAATCTAACGTAGCGGTGCGGTTATCAAAACGACGTCGATTATCACGCCAAACGGATTCATAAATACAGTTATGGAAGTAGTAGCTTTCTAAATGACGAAACTCAGTTCGACAGGCGCTGAACAGGGCCTCAATATGCTGAATATGCTCATCCATGGAGCCACCTATGTCCAATAGTAGCAGCACTTTGACGGCGTTATGACGCTCTCGAACCATTTTTAAATCAAGGTGGCCTGCATTGCGCGCTGTCGCACGAATAGTGGACTCCAGATCCAACTCTTCATGGGCGCCCGTTCGTGCAAATTTGCGTAAGCGCTTCAACGCCACTTGGATATTGCGGTTGTCTAAATGTTGACTGTCGTCGAGGTTACGAAACTCACGCTTTTCCCACACCTTCACTGCTTTACGGTGGCGTGATTCGCCGCCGATTCGAACCCCTTCAGGGTGATAGCCGCTGTGACCAAAGGGTGACGTACCTCCGGTGCCGATCCATTTGTTACCTCCCGCATGTCGCCCCTTTTGTTCATTAAGCCGTTCTTGCAGGGTTTCTAGGAGTTTCTCTAAGCTGCCTAAGCTACTCAGTTCGGCCTTTTCAGCGTCGGTCAGTTCCTTCGAAAAGGTTTTGCGTAACCACTCATCTGGAATCAACTGCTCCAGTGACATGGGTAACTCGCCCAGGCCGGAAAAGTAGTAAGTAAACGCCTGATCAAAGCGATCATAGTATTTTTCATCCTTGACCAAGCAGGTGCGAGCCAGCAGATAAAAAGCATTCAGATCGGCAAAGGCCAGATTTTTATCCAATGCGCGAATCAGGTCTAAAAACTCCCTGGGTGTCGCGGGAATTTCGGCTTTTCGTAAGGTTTCAAAAAAATCGATCAACATCGAGACGACCTTATTAGCGCTGTTGGCGGCGAATCATAAATGCCAGCCGTTCTAACAAGCTGGTATCCTGTTCATTCTTTACCAGTGCGCCGCACAGCGGGGGAACAGCGGAGGCGGTATCTTGTTTTAACAGTACTTCACGTGCCAAATCATCCGCCATCAACAGCTTTAACCAGTCCACTAGCTCTGAAGTACTGGGCTTTTTCTTTAATCCAGAGATGTTACGCAAGTCATAAAACACCTCCAAAGCCCTTTCGACTAATTGCTTTTGAATTTCAGGGAAATGCACCTGAATGATTTGGCGCATGGTGTCTTTATCAGGAAAGCGGATGTAGTGGAAAAAACAGCGGCGCAAAAACGCATCCGGCAGCTCTTTTTCATTATTCGAGGTGATAATCACTAAGGGACGGTGCTGCGCTTTAATATTCTGTTGCGTTTCATAGACATGAAACTCCATGCGATCCAGTTCCAGTAACAGGTCGTTTGGAAATTCGATATCCGCTTTATCTATCTCATCGATCAATAGAACTGCGGGTGATTCGCTGGTAAAGGCTTCCCAGACTTTGCCCGGTACGATGTAGTTACTGATGTCATGCACTCGGTCATCACCCAGTTGTGAGTCGCGAAGTCGTGATACCGCATCATACTCATATAAACCTTGCTGGGCTTTGGTGGTGGACTTCACATGCCAGGTAAATAAAGGTCGACCTAGGGCACTGGCCACCTCTTCGGCTAACAGGGTTTTACCTGTGCCGGGCTCCCCTTTAATCAGTAATGGACGTTGTAGTGTGAGGGCCGCATTGACAGCGAGTTGTAGCTCATCTGTGGCGACATAGCGTTCAGTACCGGTGAATTGCATGCTGTGTTTTCCCTTTTCAAAAAAAACGGTTTGGTAGAGTTTACTGTGCTATGCACTTTGGCTCAAACATGCTGCGTTGCAGCGTGGAATAGCCTTGTGTTCTGTACTAGATTTAAAGGGAGATGTTTGAAACTTGGTGATAAAAACAGGTTTCAAGGCAAGCAAAGTGCATCACAGCTTAGAGAATAACAAGGTTCACAAAAACGAACTAAAAAAACGATGCAAAATTCAGGAGAGCGAGATGGCGATGATGATGAAAGCGGCCGTGTTCGTCGAACCCGGTCGTATCGAATTAGAAGACAAGCCCATACCCGATATTGGTCCCAATGATGCGTTAATTCGTGTCACCACCACTACGATTTGTGGTACTGATGTACACATATTAAAAGGCGAATACCCTGTCGCTAAGGGCTTGACGGTAGGTCACGAACCCGTGGGGATCATCGAAAAATTGGGTGCGAACGTGCAGGGATATCAAGAAGGTCAGCGGGTGATAGCGGGTGCGATTTGCCCTAGTTTTACCTCCTACGGCTGTCAGGATGGTTGCAGTGCTCAAGATGGTGGTAGTCACTCGCATGGTTATAAACCTATGGGAGGATGGCGTTTTGGTAACACCATTGATGGTGCTCAAGCGGAATATCTGTTGGTGCCAGATGCGCAAGCTAACTTATCGCCTGTGCCCGATGGTTTGACCGATGAGCAGGTGTTGATGTGCCCCGATATTATGTCGACGGGCTTTGCTGGCGCCGAATCCGCCAACATTCGAATAGGTGATACTGTCGCCGTGTTTGCGCAAGGTCCGATCGGCCTGTGTGCAACGCTGGCGCAAAACGTTCGAGGTGCCAGTCAAATTATCGTGGTGGATGGTATTCCAGAGCGTTTAGAGATGGCGCGGAAAATGGGTGCCGATATTACCCTCGATTTTAATAAAGTGGATGTGGTATCAGAAATACTCAAAATAACCGGTGGGCGTGGTGTTGACGCTTCGATTGAGGCACTCGGACTACAATCCACCTTCGAAGCAGCACTTCGCGTTCTGAAGCCCGGTGGAACTCTGTCGAGTTTAGGTGTCTATTCGTCCGATCTGCATATTCCTCTGGATGCCTTCTGTGCAGGCTTGGGTGATCACAAAATTATCACCTCCTTGTGCCCCGGTGGTAAAGAGCGGATGCGCCGACTGATGAGCATTATTGCTTCAGGGCGAATCGATTTAGGTCCGATGGTGACCCACCGCTACGCACTCGAAAATATTGTCGAGGCGTATGATCTTTTCTCTAATCAACGCGATGGTGTGCTTAAAGTCGCTATTCAGGCGGTTTAGTTTAGCCAAATCATGAGGTTGGCAATTAAGAGTACAACGCCGAGCAAAGCAGCCACTTGAGATCGACTAAAGATCTCAAGACTGGCTGACGGTGACTTTTGTGAATCCTTATCTACCCATTGGATAAAGTTAGGTGTCTCTTTTTTACGCTCAGCTGTATTGGGCTCTAACGAGGAGAGTTTGTTTTCGATAAAGACGACTAAGTCTCCTTGAGGAATACTGGCATTGAGTGGGTGAGTGACAAACCAATAAGCGCCAATTAATCCAATCACAGGAACCCATAACATACCGATAAACTCCATCGGATGCTGCCAAATATTTTTCGTGTCTAAACCAAAGGTGAACAGGCTTGCTGCCATAAAACTAACAATCAATAAACCTGCCCAAGCGGCCTGCATCCACTGATCCTTTTCAGTTGATGAGGCTAATTGTTGACGCTCTTGTCGCAGTAGCCATAAAAAGCGGCACATCAGTCCAGTGGTGGCTAAGGCGCTCAGTGTAAACACGGTCACAATACCAGGAAGGTAAAGTGCATAGAGACCATCTTTTAAGAGAAGTTTTGCCTGTAATCCACTGCCAACCAAGCCGATTAAAGACAATGCAGGGAGTAACAGGCCTAGATGAAAAAGCAAGGAGGGTATTGAGGCCTGTTGAGTATTGATCCCCACAGATAAAAACAGTGCGCCCTTAGCCAAGGCGTGATGCAACGCAAACAAAGCTAGTAGAGGAAGGATGAGCGGTGTCAGTTCGGGCTTAAAAAACAAACAGCCCAGGGTAACCGTCATTAATCCCATCTGGCTGATACTCGAATAGGCAAGAACGGCTTTAGGCGCTTGTTGCAGCGCTCCAAGAATACCAGCGCCAAATGCTGCCGTGAAACCAAACACAATGAATAGCCCCCCCCCAAGCAGCAGAGTGCAAATAACCTAAAGGGAGTAGACTGATCCAGGCAAATAAACCGGCTTTGATCATGGCTCCACTCAAGACAGCGCTGGCCGGTGTCGGTGCCACGGGGTGAGCTAAAGGTAGCCATAAGTGCATCAAAGGAATGCCAGCTTTGACACCAAAACCAAAGAATAAACAGAACAGAATTAGATTGAGATGCTTCGATTCCGGAATGGCGGCAGCGATGTCCTGAGCTAAGATCGAGGTGTGGCCTGTGGCAGCGCTGCCCAAGAAGAGTGCAGTGAGAATGAGCATTTCACCTATAATCGCCATGATCAAGTAAATTTTACCCGCTCTTAAGGCCGAATCTTTTCCTGTATGAATTACTAGGCCGTAGCCAGCAAAGGTCATCAGAGCAAAAAATCCATAAAAACTGATGATATCAGCGCTGACCAATAAACCTAGGTTCCACTGAGTGTTAAGAGCCATAGGATCCAAAACCTCATTGGCTTGTCATCTTTTTTCGTATAACCGATCGCGTAGAGCGCGCTGAAAAACCAAAGTATGGCCGTAAAGAGTAAAAACGTATTACCGATAGGGTGTACCTGCCACACACTGCCCATTAGCACAGCGGGCATACTCAGCCATGTCAGTTCTATTTGACCACTATTGATAAGGCTAAGTATAAAAGCTGGCAAAACAGCCACTAATGCCATGTAGCCAGCAAAGCGCTTTAGCTTTTCAAGGCAGCAAAGTGCAGCGAGTATGAGTGGCAACAGAGGTGTAAAAAAGAGTAATCCTTGGCTTATCATCGCAGATACTCCCGTAAAGTGATCAGTTCGGCCCAGCCTAAGGGACTTAAAATTGAGCTGGCAAACAAGCCCGCTGCCACACTAAATGCCGCTGTGACGAGTGCGGGTATCAGTAGCAAGGGTATGGCGTCACGGTACGAAGTATGAGCTTCATGAGGCCAATCGCCTTGTTGTGGATTGAACCAGATGCGTTTCAGAACAGGTAAGAAATAAGCGGCATTGAGCAAACTACTACCGATCAGGACAAAAATTACCCATCCCATATTGGCTTCCAGCGCACCCATACCCAAATACCACTTGCTGATGAAGCCTGCGACGGGAGGTAAGCCGATCATGCCCAAAGCTCCAATCGTGAAAGCAACACTGGTCATTGGCATTCGCTTACCCACGCCATCTAACTCGTGAATTTTATGAATACCCAAGGTTTCAGCGTAATTACCCGCGCAGAAAAACAAGGTCACCTTCATCAAGCCTTGATGCAATAGATGCACTAAGCCACCAATGGTGCCTAACGGACCAAACAGACTAATCCCCAACAAAATGTAGGAGACTTGGCTTACTGTTGAGAAAGCCAGCCGCTTTTTAATATCAATCTGTTGTAGTGCTCTCCAAGAACCATACAGAATGGTAAAAGAAGCGATGATGGCGATAGGGTAGAGTAGCCCTTGTTGCCAAGACAGCTCAATTCCATATACATCATAAACCACGCGTACAATCCCGAAAGCCCCTGCTTTGACGACGGCAACAGCATGTAAGAGTGCACTGACCGGAGCCGGTGCCACCATGGCGGTGGGTAACCAGCCGTGGAAAGGAAAAATCGCTGCTTTTACACCTAAACCAGCAATCAACAAGATAAAGATCAGTGTCATGAGTTCAGGTGAGTGGGCCATCAATTCTGCTGTACGCTCGATATCACCAAAGGCGATGTCACCGCCTAGTGCATAAAGAGAAGCAACCCCAAGCAGTAGCACAACCCCACCCGTTAAGGTATAGATTAAATAGCTACGACCAGCTTTGATAGAGGCGGCATTACCTCGATGCACCACCAATGGATAGGTGGAAAGGGTTAATAACTCGTAAAAAATCAGAAAGGTGAATAAATTCCCTGCTAATGAGATGCCCATCGTGCTGGCAACACAGAGACTGAAATAGCCAAAGAAACGACTCCGGTTGGGTGAGTTTTCCAAATAGCCTATGGCATAGAGTGTGGTGAATAACCACAACACAGAAGATAGACCTGCAAACAAAATCGCCAGTGAATCGGCTCTTAAAATCAGCTCTAATCCAGGTAACACCTCTAGCCTTACTTCAGGATAGTTTTGTTGCAGCACAGCCTGTATGAGGAAAACAATCAACAGGATTTTAATACAAGCTGCCCCTAAGTTGATCGTGCTGCGCAAAATGTGCTTCTGTTCCGGCAGCATAAAAATAATCGTGGCAGCCAGAAATGATGTCATTAATACGGCCAATGGAAGCCAATCTGTCCAGTTCATGGCAGTGCCTCCATTAATGGGCCAGGTAAGCTAATCATATTCAGCGGCCAGACAGACAAAAAAGCCCATAGAATACTGATCACTGAAAGACCCAGAGCAATCAGTTCAAGTGATAAATGGGGGCGGTTAAAGGTGTCACCCCTATCAGTTTCTTTGTAGGTGTAGGCAAACACTCTAAAAATATAGGCGGCTGACAGTAAGCTACCGATCAGCAACACGACAATCCACCACCATTGCCCTGACATAAAACTGCTTTGCAGGAGCAACCACTTGGCATTAAACCCGCCGCTGGGTGGGAGTCCCATCAAACTAACGCCCGCCAAGCCAAACGCAAAGATGTTCAGGGGGCGGTATCGGCTCATTCCCGCCAAGGATTGTAAATCGGGTTTGCCCGTGCAGAAAATGAGATTACCCGCCGCCAAGAACATACCGGCCTTAGCGAAAGCATGGGCCAGTAACATCAACATACCGCCTTGGTAAGCCATTAAAGAAGCTTCACTAGAGTCACTGACCAGTAAGGGGAAAATTAATGACATATAGCCAATTTGAGCGACGGTTGAGTAAGCCACCACCATCTTAAGATGGGTTTGTTTGAGCGCCATCCATCCTCCCCAGATAATGGCTCCTGCTCCCAATGCACCCAACAGTTGCGATAGGCTAGGTAAGTATTCATAGATACCAAACTCCACCCAAAAACGCAGCAAAATATAAAAAGAGGCTTTAATAACCAATGCCGATAACAAGGCACTCACTGGCGTCAGCGCACCACCATGTGCGGGCGGTAGCCAAGTGTGTAAGGGAAAGACCGCTGTTTTTAATAAAAGGCCGCCAAGAATCAGTGTCACCGCGACTTGATTGGTAGGTCCCCAATGCCAAGTGTCGGCCAAACTGTCCATGGCTAAGGTACCCTGTGCTCCATAGAGTAACGCAACGCCTAACAGGTAAGCCATCGAGCCCAATAAAGCGGCATAGAGGTAGCGAATAGACGCTTCAAGAGAGCGTTCATCCGAAGAAAAGGCAACTAAACCAACGGCTGCAAAGGTGAGTAACTCCAATCCTACATAAAGGTTGAAGGTGTCGGCCGCCAGCCAAATGCCGTTCAGGGATGCCCACAAAAACCAAAGTAATGGCCAGAAGTTAGCTCTTTTCGCCAAACTTAAATAGACATGAGCATATAGCGCGCAGGCAGATGCGATCACGCTGCTCATTAAGATAAACAGTGTTGCCAGACCATCCGCTCTTAAAGCAATCCCCAGAGGGGCTTGCCAGTCCGCCATGGCATAGATCTGGGGTCCGAAATGGCTAACCTGATACCATAAGATTAACGACGCCATCAATTGTGTCAAAATACCCAGAAGTGAAGCTGGCGAGCGCCAATGCCATGGAATGAGCATGGTCAATACGGCACCCGCTAAAGGTATGACTAGGAGCCACGGAATAGGAGAGAAGATCATGCTCATGATGTCTCATCCTCGGGCAGTTGCGTGGATCCTTTAAGATGGAACCACCGACGGATCAACACCAGTGCTAAAGCCGTTGCGGCAACAGCTACCACGATTCCGGTCAAAACTAAGGCCTGAATAACATGATCAGTGACACCTTGCCCGCGCTGCGCAAAGCCTACCATGATTAAAAAAGTACCATTACCGATCAGATTGAAAGCGATGAGTCGGCGTAGCAGGTGCCTATGGTAGATAAAGCCAAAGAAACCCAAACCACACAAGCCAACACCACATAGTGTGAAAATAAGGTTAGTGTCCATGGCCACCTCCTGTGCGAGTAGCCTGTGGTGGCGAGTTGGCGATGGTAAATAAACTCAAAAGGATGAGTCCTATGGATAACGTCAGCGCTAATTCGATTAGGAGGATTAAGGCACCTGCTCCCCCTTCGGGATAGGCGAGCAAGGGTCGTCCACCTAAAAGGCTGCTGGTCGCTACGATGAGAAAAACAGCAAACCCCAAGAGTAGCCCGAATTGCATCATGCGATGGCTGACTTGAGCGGAGAGTTTAATCCCCGCTAGATGCAACAAGATAAAGGCGGCGGCAAGCATGGCGCCCGCTTGGAAGGCACCACCGGGACGATCTGAACCCGCCCAGAGAAGATACATAGAGGTAATGATCATGGCGGGTATTAGCAATGTCAGGGTGGCATGCAGTAAAGGGTTTGGAAGCCCCGGCAAGCTGTCTTGAGCCTGTTGATCTGTTTGTAGTGCTAAACCGACGAGTACCGCTAATACCAAGACGCCAACCTCAAGCAGCGTATCGTAACTGCGGAAGTTTAATAATACAGCGGTAATTGGGTGACTGACACCGCTGTCAGGCATGGCTTCAGCAACCAATAGATGAATGTTAATCGCTGGTGTAGGTTGGTGAAAAATGGCCCAGAGTAATAAGCACACTAACGTGATGCTCGATAGCAATGCCAACACCAACCTTTTGCGACTAGGGGAAGACTCCTCCACATCGAGATTGCCTGTTTTTTTTAGATGGCCGAGTGTGTCGAGTAGCAGCACTCCGGTAATACCGGCACCTATGGCCGCTTCGGCTAGGGCGATATCGGGCGCACCGAGCCGTATCCAACCTATGGCTAGCATCAGACCCAATAAAATGAAAAACACCACAGAGCGAAACAGGCTACGACTGATCAGTGCGGTGAGCGCAATCGCTAAGGTGCCTAGGAGTAGTGTTAAATCAATGAGTAGATTCATCTTGTGACTCCTTGTCTAATGAAGCCAGAGGAACCTGTTGAGCTCTCGCTTCCCACGCCACTAAATGACCGCTGAGAGCGCTCGCGAGCATCACGAGTAACCAAATTAACAGTAGTTTAAGCGTAATTAACAAAGAGAAACTGGCGGGAATCAGTCCGATTACAATCAAACCTAAACCGACATTATCCGCTTTAGTCAGCGCATGAATACGTGTATAGGTATCAGGGAAACGAACCAGTCCAATCGAGCCCACCAGAAACATGAGCGAGCCACTGATCAATAAAATGCTTTGGAGAATCATTAAGAGTGTCATGATGGATCCTCCGAATCAGGTTTGGCTTTCCATACTCGGCTGACAAATGCCACGGCCGCCAGCATTGCTAACAGGGCCAGCACCAGGGCTGTATCTCGCGCGGCAGGAAGCTGTTGCAGCTCCGCCAAAATTAGCAGAACCGCAACGCCTGTCGTGCCAAACAGTTGAGCCGCCAGCAAACGATCAGCAAGTCGCGGACCTTGAATCACTCGTCCAATACCGACAACTAAAGAGATCAGCAGTAACAACAGCGTGAAGCCATAGATGTAGATCATGGATGGCTCCTCTGAGTGAAGAGTGCGTTAATCTTTTGTTCCAATTTGTTGAGTTCTGCCGTCGTTTTGTCTTTGTCATCCAGTGAATGTATCAGCAGTCCATAAGCTTCTGAGCTGACACTGAGCGTGCCGGGCATTAGGCTGAGTGTGCACATGAACAACCACTTGGGTAAGCCGTCCAAAGCGGTGTGATAGATGACCCATTGAGAGCCTAGAGGTAAACGACGATTTAGCGTCCGTTTGGCAATATCTATCCCCGCGATAAGCGAGGTCGCGATAAAAAAGCCAATAAACCTAGGTAGGGCAGCTAAACGCATTTGATAGGGATTTTCTGGCGTCAGTTTAAAGCTGACCAGCACCGCAACTAATACCGTTGGGATACCGATGAGCCAGCTAGAAGGGCTTCCCTCTGTTAGAATCCACCAAAGTAGCACGCCTAGACTGACTCGCCAGATGAGAGCAATGGGTTGAGCAACCATTTGTTTATAAAGAGTTACCATACTCGTATACTCCCAGTATAACCACTTCAGATTATTGAAAAGCCGCGCAATAGTCCTGTTCTGGCATTGTCGGAGTAAAGAGTAGAAAATCGCTACTAAGTTCCCCTGAAGGAAAGTTTGGATAGACCTCATCCAGATAGTCAGTGGGTTCATGTGACGCATCTAATGGCATTAGCACCAAACTGGTGAGGGGTATGTTTAACCATCGTGGAATGCCAAGATCATTTCTGACATGTATCGAACCGGCGATCAATAGATTCACTTTATCTGGTTGTGTGTTTTCGATCATGGCACGTGCCATTTGCTGATCGCGCCCCAGTTGCACTTGAAGCATTTGTGGAAGGTTTGCTCTGGGCAGCATTTCACAATGACTGGTGAAGATCAGCTCCATCATGTAACGCGTATGGGCATCATCGAGTTGTCCCTCGGCTGCCCCTTGCTGATAAGCTAACATCTGAGCTGATCTGGGAAGGTCTGCTGCCACGACGCGAGTCGCATGATTTAGAGCGTCTCTCAACTGATTTTCATATCTTTCCCACGGCCAGCCGGGCGACCACTTCAAATCGTCCGCTGTTACGTCATCGCCTTTGCCCAAAAAATCATCTAAAAATGACTGTTGATCCGTATTGGCCATCTCGAATGCAACGCTTCCTAGCCGATTATCATTGGCCAGCGTTTGAATAATGAGGGTTTGAAGCTGATGATGATCCGGATGGTCATGCTGTTCGCCAATGAGCAACCATGTGCCCTTGTCTATCTGATCTAGCCATTCGGACAGATTTAACAGGTTGGAGGATTGGCGCGTATCCCAAACCCATCCAGCCAAAGGATGATTAGTCTGCTCCGGTGCCTTCCACGTAATTTTGAGATCAGCAAAGAGTTGCGATGAAACCAACAGCATGAGCCAAAGAGACGTTTGAAAATAACGCATACTCAGCGCTCTCTTGTTTTGACATCAAGGTAATCACGCTGAATCACTGTCTCAAGTGCGTTGACGGCAGCGACGAGTTCATCAAAGGTTTCACGACATTGTTTAAGTTGTTTAATCTGATCATTTGAAGGAGAAGTATCGGGGGATAACTTGGCGATTTCAAACAGCTCGGTAACATAGGCTGCTCTGGCATGCGCCACCATGGTGAGAATCGGTTTAAGATCTTCCAGTGACAATTCTGGTATTAATGGATTGATGATGGAACGATTTATTTCGCGACGAACTTTTTCCAGCTCGAGCATCAAACGGTTATTGTTAATTGGCATCGCTCTTTCCTCTTGGTGGGTATTCCCTTTATTATGGTGTTAAGCTTGCAATTGTGAAGCCTGTTTGTTGATATTTACGGAAAAATTGCCTGAATCGGAACCTAAATGAGCATAGAAACAACCTTCAATGGTGAAACTGAAAGCTTACCCTTGCGTCATTTCAGCGAAAAAGCCTACTTAGACTACTCTATGTATGTCATTTTGGACCGTGCTTTACCGCATATTGGTGACGGTATGAAGCCGGTTCAGCGTCGCATTGTGTATGCCATGTCTGAACTGGGTCTCAAAGCTACGGCCAAGTACAAAAAGTCGGCGCGTACCGTCGGTGACGTTTTGGGTAAATTTCATCCCCACGGCGACTCAGCCTGTTACGAAGCGATGGTGTTAATGGCTCAGCCGTTTAGCTATCGTTATCCGCTTGTGGATGGACAGGGTAACTGGGGATCTCCCGATGATCCTAAATCCTTTGCGGCGATGCGTTATACCGAATCCCGTTTATCTCCCTATGCCGAAGTGTTACTTAAAGAACTCGGTCAGGGTACGGTCACCTGGCAGCCGAACTTTGACGGTACCTTGGATGAGCCTGAAGTCCTGCCCGCACGTTTACCCAATGTGCTGCTTAATGGTGGTACGGGTATCGCGGTGGGTATGGCTACCGATATTCCTCCGCATAATTTGCGTGAAGTGGCGGCTGCGTGTATTCACTTATTGGACAATCCTCAGGCGGATATCGAAGCGCTATGCGAGATCATGCCTGGCCCCGATATGCCCACCGATGCCGAAATCATCACGCCACGAGATGAGTTGTTAAAGCTTTACACGACGGGTCGTGGTTCGCTGAAAATGCGTGCAGTCTTTACGCGTGAGGACGGCGATATTGTCATTACAGCACTGCCTTATCAGGTCTCGGGTAATAAGGTATTAGAACAGATCGCCGCGCAGATGCAGCAGAAAAAGCTGCCGATGGTCAGTGACTTGCGTGATGAATCAGACCATGAAAATCCTACCCGCTTAGTGATTGTTCCGCGCTCCAATCGCATCGATGCAGAGCAGTTGATGGCGCATCTTTTTGCATCAACCGATCTTGAGCGAAGCTATCGTGTCAACATGAACATGATTGGCATTGATGGTCGCCCTCAAGTGAAAGATCTGCGTCAAATTTTGACGGAGTGGCTCACGTGGCGAACAGAAATTGTGCGTCGACGCTTGCTTCATCGTTTGCAAAAAGTACTGGATCGTTTGCATATTCTTGAAGGTTTGATGATCGCTTATCTCAATATTGATGAGGTGATCAAAATCATTCGTGAAGAGGATAATCCAAAGCAGGTGATGGTGGCCCGCTTTGGTATTACCGACATTCAAGCGGATGCGATTCTGGATCTAAAACTTCGCCACTTGGCGCGCTTAGAAGAGTTCAAGATCCGCACGGAACAAAATGAATTGGAAGAAGAGCGTAAAACACTAGAAGAGACGCTTGCTTCCTCAGAGAAAATGCGTCAACTGATTCGCCAAGAGATCGAAGAAACCGCCGCTGAGTTTGGCGATTATCGTCGTTCACCCTTGATGCAGCGCGCTGAAGCTCAGGCATTTAGTGAAAAAGATTTGTTGACCAGTGACCCAGTGACCGTTGTTCTCTCAAAGCAGGGGTGGATTCGTGCCGCGCGTGGGCATGATATCGATGCAGCGGGTCTGAGCTACAAATCGGGCGATGGCTTTAAGTTGGCTTGCCCAGGTCGAATGAATCAGCCTACCATTCTGTTGGATTCAACAGGTCGAAGTTACACGCTGGATACACATACCTTGCCCTCGGCGAGAGGTCAGGGCGAGCCGGTAACCGGAAAGCTCACCTTGCCCAAGGGGGCAAGTATCGACGGCATGATCTGTGCAGCAGAGGCTGATAAGGTGTTGTTAGCTTCCGATGCGGGTTATGGTTTTGTGACGACGATTGCTGACCTGAGTAGTAAAACGAAAAATGGTAAAGCAGCTTTGAGTTTGCCTAAAAATGCTCAAGTCCTCCCGCCTGTTGTGGTCAAAAACATGCAAACTGACCTGTTAGTGGCCGTTACCAATGAAGGGCGGATGCTCGTCTTCCCGGTTAGCGAACTACCCGAGCTTGCCAAGGGTAAAGGCAACAAAATACTGAATATTCCTTCTGCCAAAGCGGCTGCAAGAGAGGAGTTGCTCGTGGCTGTGAGTGTTTTATCTGTGGAGGATCAGTTACATGTTGTATCTGGCAAGCAGCACCTCAAGCTTAAATCGAGTGATTTAGAGCATTATCGTGGTGAGCGAGGCCGTCGTGGCAATAAGTTACCCAGAGGCTATCAGCGAGTAGATAGTCTTCAAGTGATTAAAGCAGCGGCTGACGATTCGACTCTGCCTACTGCCTAGTCTGTTTTTAGGAAAAGATCCCGCCTTCTCTTGAGTTGAGCGGGATTTTTTTATCAACACTAATTTACTGATTGAGTTTGGCAATCAAGTGTCTAGACTGTTTCTCTAGTAGCTCCTGATAGGAGTGACTGATTTGCAAAATCAACACCTTGTCTTCCGCTTCACGGCGGATACTGGCGCCGTCTAACAGGGACTCTTTAAGATGCGGAGACTCCGTTAGCGCAGTATGGCTAATTAACTCGTTACTCTGTGTTGTGCGCGTCAAGAAGCGAGCCTCTTCCAACAGACGATCCACTTTATCCGCTTTACCCCTTACCAGTGCCATGTGAAGGTTCATAACGGGACGGAACAGGCGGATTCGAGAGTGGTTATACTGTTTATAAAGATGTGTAAACAGCATGGCCGCACACATCGCATTTACACCATGTGTATCATCGGCTTGAGGTTGATCAAAGATAATTTGCAGGTCGCCATTTTTCGCTCGTTCAACTCGACCGTTATAGATTGCCGAAACTGAATTCGCTAATTTAAAGTAGGTGTTGAGTAAAGTTTTATGTTCGTCCTCTTCCACCAGCTCAGAGTGCGCACTGGTTGTATCAATCAGCAGCAAATAGCCAGCCTCTTCAGGCGAAATTGTAAGCTCCAAATCTTGCTCAAATGGCAAGATGTTAAAATCAGGCTCGTCGTCATCTAGGGCGGTCAGTAGCGGGTTAGGTTTAACCAATGAAAGGCTAGGCTCTGGTTTGCGCTCTTCAATTTCGATCCAAGGCTCTTTGTCAAACTTATCTAAATCACGGCTTTGACCGGCTGTCACAGGGGTAAAACGAGGAATTTGTGGCGTGTCGCGCTCAGGTCGAAGTAAAGAGACGAGTTCATCATTATCAAGCTCTTCATCGTCATCATCGGCTGTTAAAGAGATTGAAAGATGATCTTGCTTTGCTGGCATGTCACGCTCAGGAATCCAATGCTGAAAGTCTGTTTTGACCGACTCGGTGGGTGGCTTAATTGATGGCTCTATCGTGGCGCGAGCTGGTTCGCTGGCTGGTGTGAATGAACTCTGAGCAGGTGGAACAGGGGTTTTAGGCGCTTGTGCTTTCTCTACTGGTATCGACATAGGTGGCACGTCCACGGGTGCACTAACGGGTTTAACCTGTTTCTGTGGAGGTGTAAAAGGTGCATTAGGCGTTTGAGTTTTGGGCTCGTCGAGAAACGGCGTCATTGGAGGTAAGTTGAGGCTCTCTAAGTCATCAGGATCGAGCGTGGGCAGGCTATCGTCATCCTGCTCTGGTTCTGCATACTGAGCCAAAATTTCGTCAAAGCTATCAGGATCTTCCTCTTGCTTGAGAGCATCTTTTGCAGCGGGAGGGCGTGAAACGATCCACAGAGTCATGAGTAAAACGAAAAGCGTAACGCTAGCGCCAATGGTCATCATCTGTTGTTGATGTTCAAGCATTGCTAGTAGACTGCTGCTGTCAGCCCATACCTCGAGTTTGCCTAGGGCTTCCTCGTTGCGAGTCAAATCAAAGCTTAGCGTCTGTCCTTGTTGGCTTCCACTCAGGCCTAAAATGGTGCCTTGAGCATCCGTTAAGCGCATTCCCCTGATGACGGGCTGGTTGGCCATCTCGTTGAGTAAATAGTTAATGCTGATTCTGTCTTCATTAACGACCAGTGGTGTTAATAAAAGGCTGGCGCTTTCAGCTAGAGCGCCACTACTAAGCAATGCATGTTCATCGGCCATCCTTGGGTTGTCATGCTGTAACCAAATATAGGTGGCAAAAAGACCGATCAAACAAACTAGCAAGCTGACCCAGATAGGACGAAAACGCGGGAGCGTTTTCTCAGGTGTAACAGGTGTCGTTTCCATGGTGATTAAAATTCCAGAAACCTTGAAAATAGTGGTAAATCATACCAGTTCAACGCGAATAGTCACACAGAGGAATAGATACTTCTTAACTTGTATCAAATGCGCATGACCCCTGACCTTAAGCAAGCTATAATAACCGACTTTAATTAGATCACCGATCAAGCTATCTATCGGACAGGTTGAATGAATACACAAGCATACATGATTGAGTTGGGTAAGCAGGCGCGTCAAGCGGCGAGCATCATGGCAAAAGCTGAAACTGGGCAGAAAAATCGTGCATTGCTCGCGATGGCCAAAGCATTAGACGCTGCCAGAGCGGAGCTGCATGCGGCCAATGAGAAAGATCTGCAGGCGGGCCGTGAAAAAGGTCTTGATGCCGCCATGCTGGATCGTCTCGAGTTAACCCCAGCTCGTGTGAATGCCATGATTGAAGGGTTAGAGCAAGTTATCGCTCTTCCTGACCCAGTCGGTGGTATCACGGGGATGAATTATCGTCCAAGTGGTATTCAAGTCGGTAAAATGCGTGTGCCTCTTGGGGTGGTGGGGATTATTTATGAATCTCGCCCTAACGTCACCGTGGAAGCTGCTAGCCTCTGTCTTAAATCGGGTAACGCAACCATTTTGCGTGGTGGCTCTGAGGCGATGCATTCCAATCAGGCGATCGCAGAATCGATTCGCGTGGGATTAAAACAAGCAGGTTTGCCCGAAACTGTGGTCCAAGTTGTCAGTACAACGGATCGCGAGGCTGTCGGACAGTTAATCACCATGCCGGAATATGTCGATGTCATTGTTCCACGAGGGGGCAAGGGGTTGATTGAGCGTATCTCAAAGGATGCGCGTGTTCCGGTGATTAAGCACTTGGATGGTGTCTGTCATGTCTATATCGATAAAGCAGCCGACAAAGCTAAGGCGATCAATATAGCGTTGAATGCTAAAACTCATCGATACGGCACCTGTAACACTATGGAGACGCTATTAGTTCACCAGCAGGTGGCGGCCGAGTTGTTACCTGAACTGGCCGAGCGCTATCAGGCGAAAGGTGTGGAGTTGCGTGGCTGTGAAGCCTCGCGTCAGATTTTGCCGTTTATCAAGGTTGCAACAGAATCTGATTGGTATGAAGAGTACTTGGCGCCGATTTTGGCGATCAGAATAGTTGACGATATGTCGGCTGCGATTAAGCATATTAATCACTATGGATCGCATCATACGGATGCGATCGTGACTGAAAATTATACTGATGCCCGTGCTTTCCTGCGTGCGGTTGATTCCAGTTCAGTTATGGTGAACGCATCCACACGTTTTGCTGATGGGTTTGAATATGGTCTGGGCGCTGAAATCGGCATTTCGACCGATAAAATTCATGCCCGGGGGCCTGTAGGATTGGAAGGGTTAACCTCTGAAAAGTACGTTGTTTTGGGTGATGGTCATATTCGGCAGTAATCGATGCAGCCAATAGAACCTTTTGTGTTTATGGGGGGGACTTTTGATCCTATCCACCATGGGCACCTCAGAACAGCGCTTGAGCTACAGCAGTGGTTAGGCATTAAAGAAGTCACCTGATTCCATCGGGTGAGCCCGTTCATCGCAGTGAACCCGGTTGTGGCGCTGAAAATCGGCTGGCGATGGTCAAGCTGGCCGTGGCTGATGCTGCAAGTTTACTTGTGGATTCTAGAGAAGTTGATGCCAAATCACCTTCCTATACGGCGATCACCTTGGCTTCCTTACGGCAAAGTTTAGGTGAACAGCGACCCATCTGCATGGTCATGGGTATGGATGCCTATTTGGGGCTGTCGAGTTGGAAAGATTGGCATACTTTCTTGTCACTCTGTCATATCATAGCGGTAGCAAGACCTGGTTATGATTATCATGCTAATCCTGTGATGGATGCGTTTACTCAACAGTATCGATTGGCATCAGTGAGTGATCTTTGGCGTCAGCCAGCGGGAGGTGTTCTGATTCATGAGTTGACGCCTTTAGGTATCTCTGCCACTCAAATTAGAGAATTAATTGCGCAAGGCAAAACGCCGCGCTATTTAATGCCAGATCAGGTCTGGGAATATATTAAACAACATCAGCTTTACGGCTATCAACGAGGTGATTGGATTAGTGATGCAAACTGAGCAACTGATCGAAAAGGTACAAACCATATTGGACGATATGAAGGCACGCGATCTTGTCGTGATCGATGTCAAGGGTAAATCCAGTGTGACTGATTATATGGTGATTGCCAGTGGTACATCACGTCGCCATGTGCTTTCTATGGCTGACGAAGTGTTACAAAAGGTAAAACAGTTAGGTGTTATGCCTATGGGCAGTGAAGGCCAAGAAGGTGGTGACTGGGTACTGGTCGATTTGGGCGATATTGTTGTGCATGTCATGATGCCCGATGCCCGCAGCTTTTATGATCTAGAGCGCCTATGGCGTCACTCGATTGAAGAAGTAGCTCCAACAGCCTAGCTATGCGTATTCGAGTCATCGCTGTCGGACAAAAAAATGCCTGGATGGGTGGAAACAGCCTATCAGGAGTACAGTAAGCGCCTGCCGTCAGACTTCCAGCTTGAACTAGTTGAACTTTCCCCTGGATATCGCGGAAAGGGTGCCGATATTGCCAGAGCCATGCGCTCAGAGGGTGATGCTATGCTGGCTGCTATAGGTAAAAATGAACATGTTGTTGCCTTGGATGTCAAAGGTAAGCCATGGTCTACCGAGCAGCTAGCAGAGCATGCAGAATCCTGGAGGATGCAGGGAAGTAACGTCTGCTTGTTGGTGGGTGGCCCTGATGGTCTGGACTCACGTTGTCTTGATCGTGCCGATCAAAAGTGGTCCTTGTCTGCGTTAACCTTACCGCACCCTTTGGTTCGCATCGTTTTGGCGGAACAAATCTATAGAGCATGGACGGTTCTTCAGGGTCATCCTTACCACAAATAACAGGTTACTATGCAACAGGAAACAATAAAGGATTACAGCCAAGATGGTCGCACATTTAAAGTGCGAGCTATCTTAGCCCTGATCATAGTAACACTGGCTTTTGCTGTATTGCTGGGTCGAGTTTATTTCTTGCAAGTTGTTGAGCATGAGCGCTATGCGGCGATTTCGGATCGTAACCGTATTCAACTTCAACCCGTCCCACCGCGTCGTGGTCTAATTTATGATCGAAACGGCATTCTTCTAGCAGATAATCAACCAACCTTTAGCGTGACTCTCTTAAGAGAGGAGATCTCAAATATAGATGAGACGCTCGACGCCTTAAGTCAATTGATTGAAATCAGTGATCGCGATATCGAACGTTTCAGGCAGCGTTTACAGCAGCGTCGCCGTCCATACGAAACCGTTCCCCTTAGGTTTCGCTTAACTGAAGAAGAGATTGCCAAAATATCCGTGAATTATCACAGCTTGCCGGGTGTCCAGGTGGAAGCGGATTTGATTCGTTTTTATCCTTTTGGTGAAAGCGCTGTCCATGCACTGGGCTATGTTGGTCGCATCAATGAAAGAGATCTACAAACTCTAGATCCGATTAAGTATGCGGGCACTAACTACGTTGGTAAGCTTGGAATCGAAAGATTTTACGAGCCGATTTTGCATGGTGAGGTGGGTTCTAGAAAAGTTGAAACCAATGCTCGCGGTCGTGTTTTAAGAGTGTTGGAGCAAAACGATCCAACCCCGGGTGTTGATATACAACTCAATTTAGATTTGCGTCTTCAGCAGTATGCTGAAAAACTGCTGGAGGGGCGTCGTGCTTCAGTGGTGGCATTGGATCCAAAAACGGGTGGTATTTTAGCTTTGGTCAGCACGCCGACTTATGATCCTAATCTGTTTGTCATGGGTATTTCGACAGAGGATTATCGAGCCCTGCAGGAAGATCTAGACATTCCGCTGTTTAACCGCGCCGTAAGAGGTGGTTACAAACCCGGCTCCACTTTAAAGCCTATTATGGGATTGGCAGCCATAGATTCGGGAACGGTGCGTCCAGATTATACCATCTGGGACCCAGGTTATTATCAAATCACACCGGGTGGGCGTCGCTACCGCGATTGGCGACGAGGTGGCCATGGTCGAGTCAATCTGCCTATAGCCATCGCTCAATCTGTGAATACTTGGTATTACGATGTGGGTCATCGCATGGGCAATGAACCCATGTCGAGATACCTGCGCAAGTTTGGCTTTGGCCAGATCACCGCACTGGATACACCCGAAGCGATTGTCGGTGTGTTACCCACAGTGGAATGGAAACGTGCGACACTGAATGAACCTTGGTATCCGGGTGACTCAGTCAATATGAGTATCGGTCAGGGTTATGTTGTGGTCACTCCTCTGCAGTTGGCTATTGCTGCCAATGTGTTGGCAAACCGAGGCAAGTGGCAGCAACCTAGACTTTTAAAAGGTGTGATAGAAACAACGGAAGAGGGTGAAATACTAACGCTACCTGATTTAGTCGATTCTCGACCAGTTCCAGAAGATGTCGTGGTTAGAGATCCGGCTTTCTGGGACCCTATCATCAAGGGTATGGTGGATGTTGTTCACGGACCTACCGGCACAGCAAGGCGTGTGGGCCAAGGCATGAAGTATCAAATGGCAAGTAAAACCGGTACGGCACAGTCGTTGCATTGCCGGAAGATGGACGTTACCGACCGGACCAGATGGAGGAACGGCATCGAGATCATGCCTTGTTTATTGCCTTTGCTCCAGTGGAAGATCCACAGATTGCTTTAGCTATAGTGGTCGAAAATGGCGGTGGTGGATCGAGTGTTGCTGCCCCTATTGCGCGTCAAATCATGGATGCCTGGATACTGGGTGAGTATGGTGACGAAGAGGAGCTAGACGATGAATAATCGTGACTTTCAACGTACCATGCCGGGTGCCAGTACACATTTTAGAAAAGCACCCAGTTTATGGAGTTACACACACCTTGATGGCTGGTTGCTTTTACTCTTGATCCTGTTATGCGGTTATGGACTTTTTGTTCTCTACAGCGCATCGGGTCAAGATTTTGGGGATGTGCAGCGTCAGGCAATTCGCATGGGTGCTGGATTCTTCATGTTAATCTTTCTTGCGCAAGTCAAACCAAGAACCTTGGTGACCTTAACACCCTGGCTATATCTGTTTGTCTTAGCACTATTGGTAGCGGTGATGCTTTTTGGTGTGTCTGCAAAGGGTGCACAACGCTGGATAGCCCTGCCGGGCTTTAGATTCCAACCTTCTGAATTGATGAAGCTAGTGTTACCTATGGCGGTGGCTGCCTATCTTGTTAGAGAGCAGTTTACCGCCTAGCTTTAAGCAGGTGGTGGTTGCCTTGATCATTATGGCGATACCTACGGCGCTGATTATGAAACAGCCAGATTTGGGTACGAGCTTGTTAATCGCTGCTTCTGGCGTGTTTGTGCTGTTATTGTCAGGCCTATATTGGCGCTACGTCATCGCTGCTTTGGCTGGCATAGGCGCTTGTTTGCCCATTTTTTGGGGGTTTATGAAACCCTATCAGCAGCAGCGTGTGCTCACTTTCTTAAATCCCGAGAGTGATCCTTTGGGGGCAGGTTGGAATATCATCCAATCCAAAACGGCTATAGGTTCCGGTGGTGTCTCCGGTAAAGGATGGCTGCAAGGTACACAGTCTCAATTGAACTTTTTGCCGGAATCACACACAGACTTTATTATCGCGGTAATAGGCGAAGAATTAGGGTTCTATGGCATCGCTTTTCTGCTACTGCTTTACTTGCTGATTATTTTTTCGCGGTATGATATTAGCCATGCGAGCGCAGGATAGATTTGCTCGTTTATTAGCGGGCAGTATTACACTAACCTTCTTTGTTTACGTGATGGTGAACATTGGCATGGTAACCGGTCTGATGCCTGTTGTAGGGGTGCCTTTACCAATGATTAGTTATGGTGGTACATCCATAGTGACCTTGATGTCAGGCTTTGGTATGTTGATGTCCATTGCTGCTCACACTCATCAGAAACAGTGATGGATTCAGTTAAATTGATTATTCAACGTGATTGGCGTTGATTGAGGTAGATAATGCGTGGGTTGCTTCTCATTAGTTTCTTAGTGCTATTTGTGGCGGGGTGTGCCACACAAACTGACACAGGTAAACCCAAAACATCGACAGCGGATAAACCTACCAATTATGGTCGCTACAGTATGAAATATGACAAAGCACCAGTTGATCCGCCCGACGTGAGCCAAGTGCCCGATGCTGTTCCTCGTTACGAGCCCCATAGTCGTGGTGGTAATCGCAGCCCCTATGAAGTGTTTGGTCAAACTTACTGGGTGCTTCCGACCGCAGAGGGGTATCGTGAGCAGGGCGTTGCGTCATGGTATGGAATGAAGTTTCATGGCCATCTCACCTCTAATGGTGAAGTCTACGATATGTTTGAGATGACGGCAGCGCATAAAAGTCTGCCATTACCAACCTTTGCTCGAGTCACAAATTTGGATAATGGTCGTTCAGTCATTGTCAGAATCAATGACCGTGGACCATTTCACGATGATCGCTTGATCGATCTTTCCTATGCCGCTGCTTATCGTCTGGGTATTTTGGAGCGAGGAACAGGGCGTGTCGAAGTGAAGGCGATTACGCCACCACCACCGGCTGGACAGATGCTGGCTTCAAATCCTTCACCTTCAAATACATCAACACCCGTGTCAACTCAGGCCACTAGTGCGCCTGTTGCCGCGAGTTCGTCCATGCGTGCCTCACATGATCGCCGTTTTCTTCAGGTAGGTGCCTTTTCCACAGAAGATGCTGCGCAACGTGCGCAACGTCAGTTGCAGCCAATAGCCAATGGTTTCCAAGTTGGGATTTATCCGGCTGCCCCCTCGGGTTCAACGGTTTACCGTGTTAAGATAGGGCCATTAACGGTGGGAGAACCACTGGATAGCTTGATTGCTGGATTAGCAGGTGCGGGCTTCCATCGCCCTCATCTTGTCAGTCAGCCCTAAGAACTTGATGAACTTAATGACTCACATTAGGTCTATCGCCCGAGTCTAGATTATAACCATTTAACCGAAAGGGATGCCCTGCGGATGTTATCACGAAGCCTTAATCGCCTTTTTTTGGTCCTCATCTCCAGTTTGTTATGGGTTGCTCAGGTTCATGCCAGCATGATACCCGCTCCACCACAAATAGCCGCTCGTTCCTATATTGTGATGGACGCCGCCACAGGACAAGTGATTCTGGCTAGGAACGAGCACGAACGTTACCCGCCAGCGAGTTTGGTCAAAATCATGACCAGCTACATTGTTGAGCTTGAATTGATCCGCGGTAACTTATCGGAAGATGAGATGGTTACTGTCAGTGAGAAAGCTTGGCGTACTGGCGGCTCTCGCATGTTTATTCAAGAAGGGCGTCAAGTCAGATTGATTGATCTTCTCCGTGGCGTCATCATCGCATCCGGTAACGATGCTTCCGTTGCACTTGCTGAGCATGTGGCCGGTAGTGAAGAGCCTTTGCGGATTTAATGAATCAACATGCGCAACGTTTGGGAATGACCAATACACACTTTGAGAACTCTACCGGCTTGCCAGCCGAAAACCAGTACTCAAGCGCTTTCGATCTTGCATTGCTCTCTCGTGCCTTGATCAACGACTCTCATCAATACTATCCAATCTATGCTGAAAAACACTTTGAGTTCAATGACATTCGCCAACCTAACCGAAACAGGCTGTTATGGCGTGATGACACCGTCGATGGTATCAAAACGGGGACACACCTCTGAAGCGGGCTACTGTTTAGTTGCTTCTGCCGTGCGTGATGGACAGCGTCTGATCTCTGTTGTGATGGGCTCTGCTAGTGAAGAGACTCGTGCTCAAGAAACACAACAGTTGCTCAACTATGCATTCCGCTTCTTTGAAACAGTACCACTTTACACCGCTCAGCAAACGATCGGTCAACAGCGAGTTTGGGGTGGTAAGCTTGATGAGGTTAAGTTAGGTGTAGAAGAAAACCTAGCGGTGACCATTCCACGTGGGCAGCGTGAAAATATGGAAGTGGTATTGGATCTTCCTCGAAATATAGAAGCGCCACTAGAGGCGGGTCAAATGGTGGGTAAGGTCGTAGTTACACTGAATGGTGACCTAGTAAGCGAAACGCCACTTGTCGCATTACACGATGTCGAGCAAGGCAGTATCTTCAAGCGTGTTTGGGACAAGGTAATTAAATTCTTTAGTGGTTTTTTCAACAAGTAAAGCGATAAGTTAGATGACAGATACACCTGAGGCACCCAAAATTGAATTTCCTTGCGCGGATTATCCCATCAAAGTCGTGGGAGACAATGCTGATGACTTCATGGCATTTGTTGTGCAAACCGTTAAAGGTTTTGATCCTGACCTAGATGAACAAAAAGTCAGCGTACAAGACAGTCGAAATGGTCGTTTTCGATCAGTGAGACTGATGATGACGGCCACAGGTGAGGATCAGTTGAAGTTAATGTTTGAAAAACTGAAAGCCTCGGGTCGTGTCCATATGGTGCTTTAATTGACCGAGCTTATTGTTAGGCGTCTGGGGTTGCAGCCATACGAACCCGTTTGGCAACAGATGCAAACCTTTACCAACGAACGAGATGAAGCAACACCAGATGAGATCTGGTTGTTGCAGCATCATCCCGTATTCACCCAGGGACAAGCTGGAAAACCTGAGCATTTATTAAATCCTGGAAATATTCCAGTTGTTCAGACAGATCGTGGTGGTCAAATTACCTATCATGGTCCAGGACAGTTGGTGATCTATCTACTGCTGGATCTCCGTCGGCGAAAGCTGGGTGTTCGAGATGTTGTGACGCTGATGGAAAATGCCGTCATCGACCTATTGGCGTCTTTAGACGTCAAAGCTCATGCAAAAGATGACGCCCCTGGCGTCTATGTGGATGGTCGAAAAATTGCCTCTTTGGGACTTAGGGTCAGGCGTGGATGCTCTTTTCATGGTTTGGCGCTCAACGTCGATATGGACTTGAATCCTTTTTTACAGATTAATCCTTGTGGCTACGCAGGTATGCAAATGACACAGGTAAAAGACTTCTCACCTAATTCCGATATTGACACCTTGGGTAAAATCCTACTAAATTACTTGGTTAAACAGCTTGGCTATCAACAGGTCGAGCATGACTAACCTATGTTCTCGATATTAACTAGATAATATCGACAAAAAGAACATTTACCTCAGAAGAGACCGTCATGGCATTTGTTGTTCTCGAAAACTGCATAAAATGTAAATACACAGATTGCGTAGATGTTTGCCCAGTAGATTGCTTCTACGAAGGGCCTAACTTTTTGGTTATTCACCCCGACGAGTGTATTGATTGTGCATTGTGTGTTTCAGAATGTCCTGCAGACGCGATTGCATGTGATGACGAAGTACCTGAGGATCAGTTAGAGTTTATCAAGATAAATGCAGAGCTAGCCGAAATTTGGCCTAATATCACTCAGCGTAAAGATCCATTAGAGGGTGCAGATGAGCAGAATGGTGTGGCGGGTAAGCGTCACGAACTGATTCGTTAACCTGTAGCATTCACTGAAGCGGGTCGTCAGACTTAACGACCCGCTTCATAACACCTTTAACCGATTTGTTTTAAGGTGATTTGATTTGGATTTTTGCTGACTGGCACTTCACCAGGAGCTGCTAAGCCCAAATTGTTCTTCTCAAACACTCGATCGGCACGATAACTAGAGCGAACCATTTGGACCAGAAGGTACTTCCATAAATCCTTTTTCCAATCCCACTTCACGATAGATATTGAACTCTTCTGGGGTGACGTAACGCTCAACCGGTAAGTGATTTTTAGTTGGGCGTAAATATTGACCTAAGGTGACGATATCGACCCCGATGGCGCGCAAATCATCAAAAGTCTCATAAATCTCTTCATCGGTTTCACCCAAGCCGACCATGATGCTGGTCTTGGTAATCACATCAGGGCGATACTGCTTGGCATATTCCAGCACTCGAAGTGTTTTTTTCATAGCCTGCGCGAATGTCACGAACAGGGTGAGTCAATCGACGAACGGTTTCGATATTTTGAGCAAAGACTTCAAGACCGGAATCGAGAACTTTTTCGATATTCGCTTCAACACCGTCAAAGTCAGGTGTTAGGGCTTCGACGATGACGTCAGGTGTTTTGGCTTTAATGGCCGAAATGCAAGCCGCATAATGAGCAGCCCCGCCATCATCAAGATCATCACGATCTACCGAGGTCAGCACAATATATCTCAGCGCCATTAACTCGACAGATTTAGCCGTATTCTCTGGCTCATCCTTATCGAGCCAGCCTTTGGGGTTGCCGGTATCAACCGCACAAAATTTGCATGCTCGGGTACAGACAGAACCCATCAGCATAATCGTCGCCGTGCCGGAGTTCCAGCATTCACCAATGTTAGGGCAATGTGCTTCTTGGCAGACAGTGCTGAGTTTATGTTCAGTTACGTTTCGCATAACGTCATTGAAACGTTCACCGCCCGGCATCTTGGCGCGCAGCCACTCAGGTTTGCGAGTGTAAATTTCGGGCGTGGAATTATGCGATTGCTTAATACCATCTTTAATGGCGGCAATGCCTAATTCGTTACGAAATTTTTGTCCGCTAGAGATGCGGTTTTCATGTTTACTCATTGAGTGCTGCACTCCACATGTTTATCTTTGTCACATTCTCTCGAAATCGGGTTTTGAAGTCCAACGCCATGGAGTCTATTGTTTATTCGATCGTTTCCATAATGTTCTGCACGATGTCATTCATGCAAACCAAGCCGATCATATGATTGTCTTCTACTACTACTACGCGCTTAACCTATGGGTCGTCATCAGGCTGGCGACATGTTTTACGGATAAGCTCTTACCCACAGTGATTACCGGTTTAGCACAGATATCATAGACATTGATCAAGTCAATATCACCACTTTCTGCCACCACTGTTTTCATAATGTTCGTATAGGTGATCAAACCATAGGCATCGTGGTCGGAGGTTTTTTTCCACCACGAGTGATTTAAGCTGATGCTGCTTCATCAAACTTAGCGCCTGACGCAAGGTAGCAAAGGGCGAAACAGTGACAACTTGGGTGATCATGACGTCATTGACCAGCATGGAATGCTATCCTCTTTATAGTGTGTCTTTAAGGTGTTGTTCAAATTTGGCTAATTGCGAGAGATCTATGCCACCCAAATGCTCTAGCGGTATGGTAAAGACAACGCCATGAGAGTCATTGTTCTCTTTATCCATGATGAGATTTTGAATGGCTTTGAGGATCTCTAAAGATAAACCCTTCTCTAACACCATGATGATAATCGATTGACTACCCTCATAAGTCATGCCAAAAAAGGTTTTCTTGGCGTTGTTGCCAATTCCACGCCCGGATAACAGGGTGATGCCGCCTGCACCTAGCTCTCGTGAAGCATCGATGACTTTTTGCTCATAGTCTTCTGAAACAATCGCGGCAAGAACAGAGAATTTCATATAACTTTCCTATTGAATTTATTCAACCAGTCAACAATGATGGCATAACACATCACGGTGACTATTGGGAAAATGGAAGCGAAGGCGATTAAACCAAAGCCATCAATCAGTACGTTTCGTCCCTCAATATGGGTCGCTAAACCAATACCCAATGCGGTGACTAAGGGAACCGTAACTTCGGAAGTCGTTACACCACCGAGATCGAAAGCCAGTGCAACGATATACTTGGGGCACAGTGCTGTTAGCAAAATCACTAGTGTGTAACCACCAATAATAAAATAATGAATTGAGCCACCGCTTATCAGTCTAAACACACCGATGGTGATGCCTATTGCAACACCGACAGCCACAAGAATACGAATCATATTGCCCTTAATTCTACCTGAAGCGGCTTCTTCGGCTTGTTGACCTACCGCAATTAAAGCGGGTTCCGCCATGGTTGTGGCAAAACCGATCATGAAGGCAAACAGATAAATAAAGGCGAAGCTATTCAGATTGATCAGCTGTTCGGCCATGCTGGTGCCAATGGGGAAGAGTCCAATTTTTAAACCCACCACAAAGGCATAGAGCCCTACTATCACCAGCAAAAAGCCAAAAGCGATCTTGGGTGGATTAGAAAGCGGTCTTTTCAGCACGATGTATTGGAAGAAAAGAATAGTGATCAGAATGGGAAGTACGTCACGAAACATGGTGAGCAGATCCAGTAGACCTTGAACCACGGGATGTCTGACCGCCTGTTCTGCGCTACTAATCATGATGGCTGCAGTGCTATCAACGTCGACAGAGTAGACGAAAATACCATAGAGTTGAACGCTGATCATCGGCACCATCACGGCTAACGCGACGAGACCAAAACCATCGATAAGTGGATTTCGCCCGCGAATCGACGAAGCCAGACCAATACCCAGCGCGGCAATTAAAGGAACGGTAACGATGTTAGTGGTTACACCGCCTGAGTCATAAGCTAAACCAACAATTTCCTCAGGGGCAAAAAAAGGTCACGCCGACCACAGTGAGATAGCCAATAATCATGTACCAGTGTATGGGGTGTCCAAAAATTATTCGAAAAACACCCAAGGCAATCACCAGCCCTACAGAAGTGGCGACAAGCAATCTCAGTACTAAGGCATCAATCCTACCTTCACTAATCTCTTGCGCTTGACTAGCGACAGCGATCAAAGCAGGTTCAGCTATCACAGCAGAAAAACCTAAGGCAAACCCAAAGCTTAACAAGACAGGTACAGAGCCTTTTTTGGCAAATTGGTTAGATAAGCTCTTACCTACAGGAAAAATACTGAGCTCAAGTCCTTGTAAAAAAAAGTGCTACACCAACGGCTACAATTAACAAGCCGAAGGCCATGCTTAAGCTGTTGTCGGGTATCTGTTGTAGGATGGCGATTTGGAAAAACAGCACAACCACAAGAATCGGTAGTAAATTCTTGAGTGCATGCAAAAATGCGTGGGAAAAGCTTTTTAGATACAGCAAAACATCCTCGCCAACATAATAGTCATCAGTTGTAGACGGGTTGGAAGATTAAAGGTTTGTAAGCCCGCTTAAAACGAGGTCATCATAGTTAATAACGCCAATGATTTCATCTTCTTTATTGACTACCGGTGCCATGGTTAGGCCAAACTTATCAAATAAGCGTGCGCAAAAACGTATCTGCATTTGGCTCTTAATGGTCAGCGCAGGCTTAGACATGATTTCATAGATGTTTACGCGATCAGGCGAAAGGTTGCGAGCCAATACTTTTTTCGCAATATCGGATAAGAGTACTATGCCGTATTCATCTAGAGCATCACGTTTTTCGATAATTAACACTTGTGCATGGGTTTGTTGCATCAGCTTAACAGCATCGGCAACGGTAACTAAGCCATCAACCAGATGAAAGTGCTGGTTCATTACATCAGCTACCACTTTATGAGAAGAGGACGTCATGATTAGCTCTCCTGGCTAGATTCAAAATGCTTAGCAATCGAAGTGATTTGATGTTTAACCCCCAGTGCGTCTTCAACATCGAGTTGAAGGGCGATTCCTGTTCCAGGTGTGTCATCAAATTCACCCACTTCGGCAATTTTTTCTAAAATTTTTCTACAGCGATGTTCTTCCACCAATAAAAGAAGCACATCACGACTACTGGTAATTTCGAGCCCAAAAACTCCACGAGTTTTTTTGAGCCCTTCCCCACGCGCATTATTAATAATAGTGGCTCCTGTGGCACCAGCATCCCTAGCCGCATCTAAAAGAGCATCCGTTTTATCATCATCGACAAACGCTAAAATCAGTTTAAAGCGCATTTTTTTCTCCTAGAGTCAGGTGTGAGACTCATTTCTTAAACGGTTACGTTTTTCAAGCCACTCTGCAATTTGTGCATATCCCATCACGGTAATAATTGGGAAAAGACAGGCTAAGGCAATCATGCCAAAGCCGTCCATCAAGGGATCTCTTCCGGGTATTGAAGATGCCAGTCCTAAGCCGAGTGCGGCAATAATCGGGACGGTAATGGTTGAGGTGGTTACACCACCAGAATCAAAGGCCAAAGGAATGATGCTTTTGGGTGAGCGGAGTGTTTGGAAAATCACCAGTAAATAAGCACCCAAGATAAAACCTTGTAAGGGTAAGCCCATTACGATTCGCCAGGTGCCTAAAGTGATTCCGATGGCCATGCCGAGTGCAACCGCTACTCGTAAAATAAAAGGATTGATGGTGCCGCCGGAAATCTCGCCGGCTTTAAGTGATACCGCAATCAACGAAGGCTCTGCTATGGTTGTACTCGCGCCAATAGTAAATGCAAAGATGTACACCCAATAGTAATCACTCCAGTGGCGTTGAGCTCCTTCTGCAAGTGCTGGAAGGAAACTGGGTGAGGTCAGTTGCTCGGCCATCATGCTGCCCATGGGGAAGAGCGCTTTTTCCAGCCCCAGTAAGAATAGGCTCAATCCAAACAGCACGAGTACGAATCCAAGTATGACTTGTGGAAGTCGATTAACCTTTTTGCGGATCACCAAATATTGAAAGCCAAAAATGATGGCAATTATTGGTGCAATATCAAACGCGGTACTCAAAAAAAATGGTTAAAAATTCCATAAGCCGCCTAAAAGAAGAATCAATCCATAACTTAAAACGAAAAATAATGGGCATTACCGAGGCTAGTGCAATCAAGCCAAAACCATCTAACATCGGGTTTCGCCCTTTAATCGATGATGCCAAACCAACACCCAATGCTGTCACGAGTGGCACGGTGATCGTTGAAGTTGTTACACCTCCAGAGTCGTAAGCAATGCCAACAATTTCAGTAGGTGCAAATAGGGTCAGTGTCATGACGATCACATAGCCTCCAATAATCAAATAGTGAAGAGGCCAGCCTTTAAGGATACGTAGAACACCTAACAGCACAGCACTGCCAACCGAGACAGCTACGACAAGCCGTAATTCAAGGGCAAATCTTTGTTGAGCCGTTGCTGATGAATCAATCATCCCGCCACCTGAAACGACTTCCGCCGCTTTGCCCGCTACAGCAATTAATGCAGGCTCTGCCACAGTGGTTCCGAAACCCAGTGCAAAGGCAAACACCAGTAAGCTGATGACCGATGATTTTTTTGCAAAGGCATGTGCAAGGCTCTCTCCCATAGGGAATAAGCCAATTTGAAGACCTTTTATGAATAGCGTGAGACCGAATAAAACCGCCAGTAAGCTATCCAGAGATCTAGAAAGCTGATGCCGTCAGGTAGGGGCTGTCGAATGACGATAAGCTGAAAGAACGCCATCACAACAAGGACGGGAATCAGGTCTCTTAGGCTATCCCGCGCTTGTTTAGCGAAGGGAAGAATAATCGCTTTCAAAGGTCATCCTTTTTTCATCTTGGTGTCATGCTAGGGGAACTTGTTTTTCTAATTCTGAGATGTGTTCTCGCAACCCTAGTGCTTTATCGACATCAATTTGAATGGCAATCCCTGTACTCAAGGACTCATCCATCTCGCCAGCTTTGACGATGGCATCCAGAATCTGATCGGCTCGTCGACTTTCACATAAGATAAGAATCACTGCACGAGGTTCAAGCACTTCAAAACCGAGTATGCCGATTACCTTATGAAGACCTTGGCCTTGTGCATTATTCACGATAGTGGCACCTGTCGCACCTGCACGACGTGCGGCTGACATGACTTTGTCAGTTTTGTCTGCATCAACAAATGCCATAACCAGTTTGAATTGCATACCGATTTACTCCAATCATCACTGTCTATGGTTTCAGCTTAGCATAGATTTCAGTCTAGTCATTTGTTTTAACTCAACATCTTTTAGCCTAAGTATTGTTAATTCAAAAAAGTGATATATGTCAAAAGCTGTATTTCTTTTTTAAACTTTTACATAACAAACAACTCAATCTCAGGTGTTGTTTTAAAATTTTTAGTCACCACCATCGCCAGTTGGGGGGGAGTTATGTTGGGTATGTCTGAGTTATCACTGTTTGACGAATTCGCCCTAATGTTGGCTGTTGCTGTGACTATTGGACTTGTTTCTGTTCGATTAAGGCAGCCATTGATTGTTGCTTTTATCGCGGTTGGCATATTATTGGGGCCAGCAGTGCTTGGTGTTGTTGAGCACAGTTACTCAATGGAGCTGTTGGCGGAGTTTGGGATTGCACTTTTGCTCTTTGTCGTTGGGCTTCGGTTAGATCTCCACCTGATTAAGACAATGGGGCCAGTGTCACTCGCCACGGGGCTCGGGCAGATTTCCTTCACCACTTTGTTTGTGTTTCTGATCTGTCTCGGCGTTGGTATGGAGACCGTGACAGCTATCTATATCGCTGCTGCAATGAGTTTTTCCAGCACGATCATTATCGTTAAACTTCTCTCTGATAAACGTGAAATTGATTCTCTTCATGGTCGGATAGCCATAGGCTTTTTAATCGTGCAAGACATTATGGTGGTGATTGCCATGATTGTTATCACGGCATTCGGAGCCGTTGGCGCACAAACCCATATTGGCTATGAAGTTTTCAGTGTTTTTCTCAAAGGACTTTTTTTTAATTCTTTTAGTGGGTCTGTTGATTCGATATGTTCTGCCTAGAGTTTTGATTTACATCGCGTCATCGACGGAATTGCTTGTTCTCTTTTCAATTGCCTTTGCAGTGGGTTTTGCGGCATTCAGTGACCTTATTGGATTCAGTAAAGAAGTGGGTGCTTTTCTTGGTGGGATAGCCTTGGCCTCTTCTCAATACCGAGAAGCTATTGGTTCTCGTTTGACCAGTGTTAGAGATTTTTTATTACTGTTCTTTTTTATCTCACTCGGATCACAACTCAATATTGCTGATTTAGGGATTCAGCTACCTATGGCACTGCTACTGTCGGCATTTGTCTTGATAGGTAACCCGTTAATTGTGTTGACGATAATGGGGCTGATGGGCTTTCGTAAAAGAACCGGTTTTTTATCGGGTCTAGCGGTTGCTCAAATTAGTGAGTTTTCATTAATTCTGGCCGCATTGGGGTTGGCGCTGGGCCATATAAGCGGTGAAACAGCCGGTTTGATTACGCTGGTGGCTTTGATCACCATCGCCACATCAACCTACATGATTATCTACTCTCATAAAATATATGATTTTTTGGCTCCAGTACTCAGTTTATTTGAGCGCAAAATGCCGTTTCAAGAAGAGCGCTTAGAGTCTGGAGATTCAACTGATCGTCCTAATATTGTTGTGTTTGGATTAGGTCGACTAGGTAAGAACTTAGCACTCGACTTGAAGGAAAAGGGTAATAAAGTGCTCGGGATCGACTTTGACCCAATCGTGATTAATAAGTGGACCCTTAATGATATTCAAGTATTGTACGGAGATGCTGAAGATCCGGGATTTCTGTTGTCTATTCCTTTTGAAAAAGTTCAGTGGGTGGTCAGTACAATTCCTGAAAAGCAAATCAATAAAATATTAATTGACGCTCTAAGAGCTGAAGGGTATGAAGGAAGAATTGCGGTGACGTTGCATCGTCGGGTCCAAAAAAGTGAATTAGGTCTTCGCGAAGATGATGTTATTCTATTGCCTTATCAACAAGCCGCCTTGCAAACAGCTTTGATGATTTCAGAATCAAGTGCGAGGAAATAGAGTGGTGATTTTGTATAGATGAGTACAATTGAGTTCATATTTCTAGTCACTGGGTTATTGCTTGCCTTAAGTATTTTAGCAAGTCGAATTTCTACTGTGTTCGGTTTGCCTTTGTTAGTGCTCTTCCTAGGGTTGGGTATGCTGGCAGGGGAGCAAGGCATTTTAGGTATCAAGTTTGATGACTACACCCTGGCCTTCATGATTGGCCACTTAGCATTGGCGTTAATCCTGTTAGATGGTGGTCTGAGAACGCGTATTTCAACATTTAGGGCTGGTTTTAAGCCAGCACTCTCTCTCGCTACCTTAGGTGTTGTTGTGACCAGCGGTATCACAGGCGTTATGGCCATGTGGCTGTTCGATCTTTCTTTAGTGGAAGGGTTACTGGTCGGTGCCATAGTGGGTTCTACGGATGCGGCCGCAGTTTTTTGCAATGCTCAGCGGCAAGGGCGTCAATTTAAATGAGCGTGTCGGTGCAACGCTAGAAATCGAGTCGGGAACCAACGATCCCATGGCGATTTTCTTAACCATCATGTTAATCGAATTATTGATGGGAGGTATCGGTGGGCCACTTGAGTCACTACTGTTTTTGATTCAGCAGTTCGGTTTTGGCTTGTTGATTGGTGTGGGTGCGGGCTGGCTGATCGCGCGTTTGATCGTTTGGGTTGATTTAGCACCTGGCCTACATGCCTTGTTACTGATTGCCCTTGGATTTTGCGTATTTGGTATCACCAGTGTTGTGGGGGGGCAGTGGATTCCTCGCCATCTATCTGACAGGGTTAATGGTCGGTAATCGACCCGGTAAACACCTAAAAATGATTTTGCCCGTGAATGATGGTTTGGCATGGTTAAGCCAGATAGGGCTATTCTTGGTGTTAGGTCTCTTGGTGACACCGTCTAATCTATTAGAGTTTACCTTACCCGCTATATTAATTGGTTTGGGACTCATCTTTATCGCTCGTCCTCTCGCTGTGTTGATTTCGATAAAACCTTTCTTTAAGTTTCGTTGGCATGAAATAGGGTTTATCAGCTGGGTAGGCTTACGAGGAGCAGTGCCGATCGTGTTGGCCATCTTCCCCGTCATAGGTGGCGTTGAAAATGCAGAGTTGTACTTCAATGTAGCTTTTGCGGTGGTCTTGATGTCCTTACTGGTTCAGGGAGGAACTTTACCCTTGATGGCGCGTTGGCTAAAAGTTGAAGTGCCTAAGGGTGTTGAGCCCAATCACCGCGATATGCTGGGTATATTGCCCGAAAATGATTATGAGATTTTTATCTATAAAATTGATAATAAACAGTTAGATGGGGCAGCTATTCGGCTCTTGACGCTACCTTCTGGAGTGTTGATCTCTGCGCTGTTTAGAGAAGGGTTGATGGTGCATCCGAAGGGTGATACCGAGTTAAAAATGGAGGATGTCGTCTGCGTGATTGGACGCACGGAAGATGTTGATCAACTCAATAAGCTCTTCAGTGGCGAGTCAAAACTCAAAAAGAAACAAGAATTCTTTGGTCCTTTTGTGGTGGATGGTTCGGCTCTGCTATCTGATATTGCTCAGGCCTATGGTTTGTCTGTCACTCAAGCGGAAAGCGCCTTGACCATTGGTGAATTTGTGGCAGCTCGAGTGGGTGGCCACCCGGTTGTCGGTGATGACGTGAGTTGGCACGGTATTCATTGGGTGGTTAAGGAAGTAGAAGGCGACCGAGTTTTGAAAGTCGGCGTTCGTTTTCTTTAAGAGTGGTTTGAAATAAAACCTAAGAAACGATATTTCCTGTCAGGATAAATTGTATTTGTAACCCCGAAAACATGTGCTACATTACTATCAAGAATAAATATTTCGTATATTGATTTTGTAAGGTGCACGTTCTAGCGCATGTCGAGCATGTGTGAGGGGGGAGATTTGACCAGACTTTGGGATCAGTACATTCATCGAGCGATTCACCTAAGACGTGAGTTACACAAACAGCCAGAGCTGACTTGGCAAGAAGAGCTCACGGCTGAACGGATTCGTGTCGAACTTTCATCGCTGAATATCCCTTGGGAAGTCTGTGCAAAACATGGAACTCTAGCTCGTCTCGCCACAAGCAAGCCGGGGCCTCATATTGCTTTGCGCGGTGATATTGACGCGCTGCCAATCACTGAAAAAAGTGGTATGCCTTGGAGCTCTCAACATCCGGGGTGCATGCATGCCTGTGGTCATGACGGGCATACAGCTACTCTGATGATGGCGGCTTACTGGTTAAAAGCCCACGAAGAGATGCTACCTGGGCCTGTCACCTTGTTATTCCAGCCCGCCGAAGAGGGTGGGCATGGTGCACTGCGCATGATAGAGGAGGGTGCATTAAAAGGCATCGATATGATTTTCGGTTGGCATAATTGGCCAGCAATTCCCTACGGTAAAGCGGTCTGTCCAGAAGGCCCTGTGATGGCCGGTAATGGAACCTTTAAGCTGACAGTCACCGGACAGGGTGGACACTCTAGTCAACCCCGAAGTCTGTCATGATCCCATTTTAGCAGCATCAGCAATTGTGGTTGCTTTACAGCAAGTGGTTAGTCGTCGCTTGGCACCACAAGACTCTACGGTGCTGAGTGTGACATCGATTGATGGCAGAAGCTCGCCCACAGTCATCCCTGATCAGGTGATTATTGAAGGTGGGTTCCGGATAGCTCAACCGGCTAATCGACAGCGTTTAAATGAGCTGATCGAGGAAGTGGCAGGATCGACAGCGCGTGCCTATGGTACCCAATGCCATGTAGAGATATTTCCCCGCTATGACGCGACGATCAATCATGCCAAACAAGCTGAGCGCTACCGTGACGCTTTGGCAGAAGAGTTTGGATCTGACGTCATTAGTCAAACGACTCCCTTGCCGATTATGGCTTCGGAAGATTTCAGCTATTACCTGAAAGAGATTCCGGGCGCTTTTGCGCTGATCGGCAGTGATGATGGTCAGCTTCAGCATGCAAGACCTTGTCACAATGCGCAATATGATTTCAATGACGCCTTAATTAATCGTGTGGCAAGAGTCTACGCCCGACTTGTTGGTGCTCCCGTTCCGGAGCCCACATCATGAATGCAGAGTAGGTTTTCTTCTGCTGTAACGCCGAATCGCTGAAATCCCAGTGATTCACTCTAATCACTGTTGAGAAAAATAATCATAGATGCCTCAGCAGTATCACAAACGGGTTTAACCCCAGTCATATGAAGGAGGATTTCCATGCAGGTTTTCGAAAAGTGGGAATCAGAAATCCGCGGCTACTGCCGTATCTATCCAACGGTGTTTAAGTCTGCCTCGAATGCACGCCAAGTGGATGAGGCGGGTAAGTCATATATTGACTTCTTTGCCGGAGCAGGTGTGCTTAACTTCGGCCACAACAATCCCAAAATGAAAAAGGCTTTGATTGAATTTATCGAAGCTGATGGTGTTGCGCACAGTCTTGATACCAGTACTACGGTTAAGCGAGACTTTATTCAAGCCTTTGCCGATACCATCATTGTTCCACGAGGATGGAATCATAAAATGCAATTTATGGGGCCAACCGGCACTAATGCGGTAGAAGCTGCATTGAAGTTGGCTCGACGTGTGACGGGACGTAAAACGGTTGTCGCTTGCACGCATGGTTTCCACGGTATGACATTGGGTTCGTTGGCCTTGACCGCTAACAGTTATTTCCGAAATGCCGCCGGTGTTCCTTTGGATCATGTGGTTCGTATGCCGTTCGGCTGTAATAAGCCATGCCGTGGCTGCAAGCTGGGTTGTGGAACCTCAACAGTGGATCAGCTTAGAGCGCAGTTTGAAGATAGCTCCAGTGGTTTGGAGCTACCGGCTGCATTCGTTGTCGAGCCGATTCAGGCAGAAGGTGGAGTGCATGTGGCCAGTCAAGAATGGTTGTTGGCTGTACAGCAATTAGCTAAAGATCTGGGTGCGCTGTTTATTTTGGATGATATCCAAGCAGGTTGTGGCCGTACCGGCAGCTACTTCAGTTTTGATGGTATGGGTCTCGACCCTGATATTGTTACGCTTGCAAAAGGTATCGGTGGTTTCGGTACGCCTTTAGCGATGAACTTGGTGAAACCAGAACATGATAAGCATTGGTCTCCGGGTGAGCATACCGGTACTTTCCGTGGTCAAGGCTTCTCATTTGTCGCCGGTAAAGTGGCGATGGAGTACTTCCAAGATGACAGCTTGATGACAGAGGTTAAGCGTAAAGGCGAACAGATGGCTACTGCCCTCAACACGCTTGCTGATGCCAGCAACGGAGCTTGGCAAGTACGTGGTAAAGGCATGATGCAAGGTATCGATATGGGTGACAGTGCATTATCTAAAGCGATTGTTTCTGAGTGCTTTAATCGTGGGTTGTTGTTAGGTGGCTGTGGCACCGGTGGTCAAGTTATAAAAATGATTCCACCGCTGACAATCCCAGATGAAGACTTAACTCAAGGGTTGGAAATTTTTGCACAGGCTGTGAAAGCCGCACAGGAGGCGCTATGACGGAAATGTCGGTTGCAGTGATTAATCCAGCTAATGGCGAAAAGATCCAGAACTCTCCTATTCTTGATGCTAGCGCACGTGAAGCGGCACTGGTTCGTGCGCGCGAAGCCTACAAGAACTGGAAGCTAACCAGCTATGCTGAGCGTGCTCAGGTGCTCAAAGCGGTCGCTGCAAAAATGCGTGAAGAGGTCGAAACCCTTGCCCCTTTAATGACAATTGAAATGGGTAAACCGATCAAGGAAGCGCGTGCTGAAGTGCTCAAGGTGCTTGGTGTGCCGAGCATTATGCAGAGCAGGCTGAGGCGTATTTAACGCCGATGACGCTAGAATCAGATGCCTCTCATAGCTATGTTCAGTACCTGCCCTTAGGTACGGTGCTGGGGATCTTGCCGTGGAATGCACCTTTCTGGTTAGCATTTCGCTTCTGCGCCCTGCGATCATGGCAGGCAACACCTGTTTAATGAAGCATGATCTGCATGTGCCTGCCAGTGCTCAGGCCATTGCAGATTTGTTTGTTCAAGTAGGTGCGCCAACCGGCTTAATGCAAAATGTGCCAATGGATAACGCTGCCATTGAAGCGGTGATTCGTGATCCTCGTGTGCAGGCTGTTTCATTAACGGGTTCTGAGCGCGCTGGGAGTGCGGTGGCAGCCATCGCGGGTTCAGAGATTAAACCCATTGTGTTGGAGTTGGGGGGTTCAGATCCCTGTATTGTCTTGGCAGATGCGGATCGTGGAAAAAGCCGCTGATATCATTACACTGTCACGCATCATTAATGCCGGTCAATCCTGTATCGCGGCGAAGCGAATCATTGTTGAAGATGCGGTTTATGATCAGATGGTTGATCTACTCAAAACTCGTTTGGCTGCATTGAAAATGGGTAATCCGGCTGAAGAAACCACTGATGTCGGTCCGATGGCGCGCGATGATCTTCGTCAAAACCTGCATCGTCAAGTAGAAGAAACTAAAGCTGCCGGTGCGCGTTGCTTGCTAGGCGGTGACATTCCAGAAGGCGACGGTTTCTTCTATCCGGTGACCTTGCTCGTTGATGTTAAACCGGGTATGACGGCCGCAGTTGAAGAAACCTTTGGGCCTGTGGCGGTAGTCATGAAAGCCAAAGATGCTGACCACGCTATCGCTATAGCTAACGACAGTCGTTATGGTTTGGCGGCGGGTTTATGGACAGAGAAGTCACGTGGAGAGCAATTGGCTCGTCGTCTCGAAGTGGGTCAAGTCGCTATTAACGGCATTGTTAAAACCGATCCGCGCCTGCCAAGCGGTGGAATCAAGTGCTCTGGATTAGGGCGAGAGTTAGGTCCGCAGGGGATTCATGAATTTGTGAATGCTCAGCAGATCTGGGTCGGTTAGGCGATCACTGATTGACGAGCATCTATTCGTAGTTGATCCTTATTGAGACCTAACTGAATTAAACAAATCGTTAAGTCTTGTTGAGGTATGTTCATCAGCTAGTTCGCTGGTCACAATACTCCAATCATCAGTCATTTTTATGAATCCAAATCTGTCGGGTCAGATTTTTCTATGCTGGTGATTGGTTTTAAATCTTTTCGGTCTTGAATTCGTGTAGACATTTAATAGTTCATAATCCATCACCCAAATGTTATCGCTGGTTATTACCGTGAGTACCAGCATGTGCCTCAATTTCAAACCCCGATGGAGTAACATGCTGAACTTGGGTAATCATCAATCTTGCTTCTGGAAATTGCTGTTGGACAAGGTGGTATTTGGCAATGGCTGAGTGGCTATATCTTTGATTCAGATTGAGCCGGTTTTGGTATTTTAAATTTACTTGTTGATTTATATGCTTTAGTTGATTGGCGTTTGGGCTGGACGAATGAACCGTATTGGTGAAAAAAAACGCTAAGAAGAATAGTACAGTACTTCTAAACACTTTAATTCCTTATAGGTGTGAAGATTTGGAAAACGCAACTCTGCCTTTGTTGTTTGAAACTGTCAATACGTATTTTTCTAATTCAGATAAAGATAATAAAGACTACATACTAAGGTCGTGGTTTGTTTTACTAATCTTGTGATATAGTGATTCAATTACTTTCTATACATTAATCGGGAGAGATTGCTGGCTTATTTCGATAAGTGCAGTGACGCCGAAGGAGCAACCGCCCCGGAAACTCTCAGGCAAAAGGACCGGTTGATAGTTAATGAACTCCGAAGAGATGCCTTTACTGGCACACCGAAGGAGCAAGCACTGTTTTCAGTGTGAATCTCTCAGGTACAGCAACGGAGGGGGTGGCGTTTTTCAGATGAATAACGTCTAACCTAATGTTGAATTCGGAGTTGTCTGATGCAGTCTATTGCAGTTATCGGCGGTGGAATCACCGGCGTCACTTCCGCTTATGCCCTTGCTAAGCGTGGTTATCAAGTTACCCTTTTTGAAAAGCAGCGCTATGCAGCGATGGAAACCTCTTTTGCCAATGGTGGTCAGCTATCGGCCTCTAATGCAGAGGTTTGGACCTGCTGGTCGACTATTCTCAAAGGGTTAAAGTGGATGCTAAAAAACGATGCACCACTGCTCGTAAATCCCAAGCCATCTTGGCATAAGTTCAGTTGGTTTGCTGAATTTATCGCTTCTATACCTCAGTATGAAAACAATACGACCGAGACGGCACGTATGGCGATTGCAGCGCGTGAGTTATTGTTTGGCTGGGCTAAAGAAGAAAATATCGATTTCGATCATGTCGAGAAGGGAATACTGCATATTTATCGTGATAAAGCTGGTTTTGAACACGCTCAAAAAGTCTCCCAATTGCTTGCTAAAGGTGGTTTGGTGCGCGAAACGCTTTCTCCAAGTGACATTCAGCGAATCGAGCCTACGCTAAAAGGGAGTTACTACGGTGGCTTTTTAACACCCAGTGATACTACCGGTGATATCCATAAATACACCCAAGGTTTAGCCAGAGCCTGTGAGCGTTTGGGTGTTAACTGTCTGTATGAGCAAGAAGTGTTGGAAGTTAAGGCTGATGATCGTGAAGCTAGGGTAATTGTTAAGTCAGTAGAAGGCTCGATTAGCCATCAATTCGATGCGGTTGTGGTATCCGCTGGTGTGGCCAGTCGGAAACTAGCGGCGTCACTTGGCGATAGAGTCAATATCTATCCGGTGAAGGGTTATTCCATTACGGTCAATTTGTTAGATGAGCAAAGCCAAGCAGCTGCGCCTATGGTGAGTTTATTGGATGATGAGACTAAATTAGTGACCAGTCGCTTAGGAAAAGATCGTTTCCGCGTGGCGGGTACTGCAGAGTTTAACGGCTACAACAAAGATATCAGGGCTGATCGTATTAAGCCTTTGGTGGACTGGGTGAATCAATGCTTCCCAGATGTAAACACACGAAGCGTGGTTCCTTGGGCAGGACTTCGTCCTATGATGCCTAATATGATGCCAAAAGTGGGTAAGGGTAAATTACCCACCGTATTCTACAATACCGGTCATGGCCATTTGGGTTGGACGTTAAGTGCGGTGACGGCTGATATGTTAGCGGATGTGATCGATCAGGCTAGCACCTCGGCACAATTTGTTCCCGCTTGACACTTGGTTTACGCCTTAGCCTGGCAAGTTTCTCCAAAAGGTCGACTTCAGTCTCGCTTCAGTGGCGGAGTCGGCCGGATGGCTGCTTTTAATTGACCAGTCACAGTCGTTTTGGTGAATCCATACCTGGCCGTTACGCAGTTCAATGCTAGTGATTGGCTTTAGATCTTTTCGATCTTGTGCAGTATAAATGTTAAGCAGTTCGTTATCTAAGATCCATAAACTATTGTTTGCTTCAACAGCGACAACGGTATGGGGCTCAATTTCAAAACCGCTTGGTGTGACATGTTTTGCGTGAATAATCAGCATTCGTGCATCAGGAAATCGCTGTCGTATCAAATTATATTTTGCGGCTGCTGAATGAGAATATTCTTTATCATGATGGTTGCTGCGCTGGTAGGTCAAATTGACTTGCTGATTGATATTTCGTAATTCATGGATATCTACTGCTGCTGCTATTTGGCTTACTAAGGCCAGTGACAGCATCACCATACCGACAACAACTGCTCGCATCTTCATGCCCTTCCTACTGACTAAACGACTGAGCGTATAGTGTAGATAAGCATTTTTCAGTGCAATAAAAATTAGAAAGGATCATGACTTGGATCAAATAAAATAACTATTTTAAACAGTTGTTTAGGTTTTGTTTAGGGGTAATTTCTGCTGAGTTTTTATGCAAAACAAACTCTTAGCTTTGAGAAAGAAAGATAACTAGAGATTGGGTAGTCGAATGCAAGGAAATAAATATGATCTTAACGTTTTAGATGGTAGCGGTGGGCGGACTCGAACCGCCACGCTTATTCAGCAACGGATTTTGAATCCGTCGTGTCTACCAATTTTCACCACACCGCCAACTTGAAGCAGAGATGAAGCATTTGCCTCATCAACAGAGCGCACATTATAAG
>JAJOJN010000128.1 GCA_021208565.1 Nitrincola sp. | reverse complement strand
CGCTAACCCTAATCTATGAGGGTTATCGTCTAAATTTTCCAATTGAATTCAAGCCCGACCATTACTTGATCCGATCCTACAACAATGAAACACCTGATAGGCCTTGCACTAGACTTGGCTTTAATTGGCAATGGGAATGGGTAAATAACCACCAGCAGATACAGGTGTTTAACAGAACAATTGTTGACGAGTCGCTGCTATACAGTCAGCCGACGGTAGTAGGTGAGCGAGGTTTTTTTTGGTTCACGAGATTCAAAGAAAATCGCTTTATCGCACTATCTTTTAATAACCAGCAACTGGAAACGCCAGACTTACCTTTTGATGACAAAACAGCCAACATTAAGTGCGATGGCTCAATGCAACGTTGTCTGCAGAAGTTTATACGTGATTCAACTATAAGTGCGACATATACCTATGGAATATCAGTTCATTACGATGGGCAAACCTGCGATCTGAATACCCTTGCTGGGTATGGTGATAAATTCTCACTGACGCCTGATGGTAATGCTGCAGTTATTTCTTGGGCTGATAGTGCAAGTCAAAAACGAGATGTTGTCGTAATGCGTTTCATACCAGGTCAATGTAAATCTATTTTAATTGAACGTTATCCGTTTTAATGTCTCTTAAGGGTATCTGTTTGTTAGGTATGAGGTTGATCTCAACCGCTAAAAAAATTTCGTTACAGCTGAATTTTATCTTAAAAAGGTACCCTGTCTATCTAACGTACAGGATACCTTAGCTCATTTATTTAGGAATTAAGCAACGTTGTGATAAATATTCTGCACGTCGTCTAAATCATTTAATAGATCAATAAAGCGATCAAACATGGGTTGATCTTCTTCACTGATTTCAGTCGTAGTTTGTGCTAAAAACTGAATCGCATCGGCTTCAAAATCGATTTCACCAAACGCGGCGGTTAAGGCCTGTTTAGCACTTGCATATTCGGTGTGTGGTGCAAAAACGGTGATCATCCCGTCTTCGTTCTCAATGTCAGTCACATCGACACCACCTTCCATCAAGGCTTCAAGAACAGCTTCTTCATCGTCATGTTTGAACGCGAAGATAGCACAGTGATCAAACATGTGACTCACACTGCCTTGGGTGCCAATTTTGCACTTGGTTTTGGTAAAGCAATGACGAACATCACCAAAGGTACGGTTAGGGTTATCGGTTAGGCATTCAACGATGACCATGCAATTTCCCGGCCCAAAACCCTCATAACGAGCAACTGAAAAGTCTTCACCGCCACTGCCTTTGGCTTTGTCGATGGCTTTATCGATGACGTGCGCGGGGACTTGATCTTTTTTAGCACGCTCCATCAAGCCGCGTAAGGTGAGGTTACCTGCGGGATCGGTTCCACCAGATTTGGCACAAACATAAATTTCGCGAGCGTATTTGCTGTAAACTTTGGTTTTTTGATCGGCCGTTTTGGCCATGGATTCTTTACGGTTTTGGTAGGCGCGACCCATCGGGAGAGTCCTGTAGTTAGACGTTGGAATTAAAAAATAAGCCCAATTTTACGCCAAAAAGGTAAAATTGGGCTATTTAATTTTTTATTCCGGTTAAAAGCGTTCTGGGCTGAAAGGTTTCATATCGATGGCGGTTTTTTCTCCGTCCATCATTTCCCCAAGGAGGCGACCGGTAGCCGGGCCTAAGGTAAATCCTTGATGGCCATGTCCAAACGCAAACCACAAACCTTTATGCTTGGGTGCTGGACCAATAACAGGCTTCATATCTGGCAGACAGGGGCGAGCGCCTTTCCAGGGTTGCTGTTCAACGCGTTCACCAAATGGGAAAAGTTTTCTACCCTGTTTCTCGGCTTTTTCTAGCTGACTGTAGGATGGAGGTGCATTCAGGTCAGCCAGTTCCGCTCCTGTGGTTAATCGAATGCCGTTTTTCATTGGCTCCAGTAGATAACCTTTTTCAGCATCCATCAGCCAGTAATCTAAGCGAGCTTTAACCGTAGGCTGTGCATAATGCATATGGTAACCGCGCTTAACAAACAATGGATATTTATAGTTCAGTGGCGCTAGCATTTCTTGTGACCAAGGGCCCAGTGCCACAACGACTTCTGTAGCCTCGTGATCGCCCTTAGAGGTGCTGATTTTCCAGCTCTGACCCTGCTGAGTTAAACCTTTCAGTTCAGCCTCCAAGAACTCACCACCGGCCTGTTCAAATGCTTTCGCGTAGGACTGAACTAAATCACCAGGTGACTCGACTGTCCAAGAGTTGAGCCAATGCACAGCTCCACAAATTTCACTGGATAAGCCAGGTTGAACTTCATCCAGCGCTTTACGGTCCAGTAAGCGAGATTCAACACCATAAAGACGTTTGTTTTCTTGAGCTTTTTCCCAGCGCTCGGCTAATTCAGATTCTGTCCGGTAAAGTTCAAGCCAGCCTTTCTTTTGAATCAGTGCTTCAGAACCTGCAGCGGCAATCATGGGCTCATGTTCTTGAGTCGATAAAGAGATGATTGATGCATACTCAGGCACAATTTTCTTATAGCGTCCGGGGAACGAGTTTACGTAATAGCTCAGCAGAGGGCTTGCCGCTGAAACCATGCCCATAGGACGGTAGCGAATGTCGATACTATTATTAGGTAACACTCTTAACAGGGTTTTTAGATCGTGAGGGAAGGGGTAAGGTTCTACCGCTTCACGCTGAATGATACCGGCGTTACCAAACGAGGTTTCCAAGCCGGGAGGGCGGCGGTCAATCAGTAAGACTTTGCGGCCTCTTTTTAAAAGATGCCAGGCCACACTAACGCCAACAATACCGGCTCCGAGTACGATGGTTTCCCGAGACATTCGCTTCTCCTGCTAAAAAAGGATTAAAGAGTTTTTTACATTCTAGCAGAGCTCTGAGAATTTACTGTATAGTCTGATTATTAAAAGATATATCTCTACTAATTGAATTATCTAGATTAAATCTCTATTATTTTTAATTTTAATAGGGGTTTAATCTAATTATCGATTCGTTAGTTTGATCTCTATACGGCGATTGCGTTGAAGCGCCTCTGGTGTGTTACCCGTATCAACCGGTGAAAATTCACCAAAAACCGGCAGCAGCTAGGTGTCTTTCAGGTACACCTTGTGAGGCTAGATATCGAACTACAGAAACGGCACGTGCTGTCGAAAGCTCCCAGTTGGAGGGGAAAGCCGCTGTATTAATGGGAACTCTGTCAGTGTGCCCCTCAATTTGCAGTACCCAATCGATGTCATCTGGAATTGTAGAAGCAATTTCAAGAAGTAAATTGGCCAGTTTGCTGAGTTCTGCTCGACCCTCCGCACCGACTTCGGCAGATCCGGATGCAAAGAAGAGTTCTGACGGGAGTAGGAATCGATCACCGACAACACGAAGTTTTCGTTATCTTCGAGTAGCCCTCTCAAACGACGGAAAAACTCTGATTGGTAACGCTCTAATTCATTCACACGTTCAGCAAGAAGTGTATTCAGTCGTTGACCTAATCCTGCAATTTCCACATCGCGCTCGGCCACCATCGTTTCTTGTAACTTTAATGCGGCACTAATTTGTTGTAGCTGTTCTTGCAAGGATTCAATTCGTTGTGTCAGTTGTAAAATAAAATCTTGTTGTGTAGCAGTGAGTTCTTGCTCTTCACGCAACGCAGACTCCTGATCCGCTGACAGTGTTTGTAATTGAAGAAATGCACTACGTTCCGTCTCGAGTTGAGTTTCTAATTCAGAGGTGCGAGCGCTGATCAGTTTGTCGCGCTTCTTCCGAATCGGATAGCTCGCCTAATAGACTGTCCAGTGCTTGTTGCATCGCTTCTTCGCGTGACAAACTTTGTTGGTAGGCTGATCTCAAGCTGGTGAGTTCAGCAGCGAGTTCTTCACTTCGAAGTTCTTCCAGCATTAAGAGACGGGAGATTTTCGTTAAGACGGCTGTTCAGATTGGCCAGTTCGGTATCTCTATCGGAGAGTGTTTGTGAAAGGTATAGTTGACTCACCATATAGATCATCAACATAAAGATCACCAGCATCAGCAATGCTGATAAAGCATCGACATAGCCAGGCCATGCGTTGATTTGACTGCGTTGGCGACGACCAGAGCCTAGCATTAGCGTTTATCCTGTTCAGCCAGTTTTGCCGCTAGTTGCGCGTTTTCTTCACGAAGCCGTTCAAGCTCTCTCATGGTATCGATTCCAGAAAACTCGTAGTCCCAATCGTCGGTCAGTACTGGAGGTGTTTTGCCTTCTTGGTGAGCTTTCTCAACTAAATGTGTTACGCCGGTTAACCACTCTTCTAAACCATCGTAAAAGCGATTTTGTGCATGTCCTGCTTGAATATCCAGAAAGCCAAGCAATAACGAACCCCCTAAGCCGAGCAGTGATGAGCTAAAGGCTGTTCCCATACCTTCTAGTGGGGTTAGTAGGCCGGATTGGAGGCTCGCGAACACATCAGCGAAATTGCTTTGTTGCATATCGAGATTAATGATCACTTGCCCAACTGCATTGATGGTTCCGAGTAATCCCCAGAAGGTGCCTAATAAACCCAGAAAGATTAGTAAGCTGATAAAGTAACGTGTAATTTCACGTTGTTCGTCGAGGCGTGTTCTTATCCCATCTAAAACTGTTCTTAAAGACAGCGCGGATAAAGAGAATCTATCGCGTTTGTAATCCTCCCCTAGCTGTCTTGCAAGCGGTTTGAGTAAACGTGGTTCTTGGGTTACTGATAAGCCCATTCGACCAGTACGAAATTGCGCTACCCATCGAATTTCAGGAAATAGAAGAAATACTTGTCGATATGTGATGCCGATACCAATCATCAGTACGGCTAAGATAAGTGAGTTAAAAACCCAGTTAGCCATGAAGGCCGTTTGTAGAGGAACATAGATCAGAACACAGATAGCGATGACGATACCGAGAAACAACGTCATCCAAAACAGTGTGTGCTTGGGATTACTCATCTTTTACACCGCTTATGAGTTTAAATCAGAGACCCTGATCATCTATCAGTGAGACATTGGTGTAAAGGGGAAAAGCTAAAAAAACGGGTTGAAGTGTCATGATGACAAAACAACCCTGTTTTTCGAGGTTAATTAAACGCTTGACCAGGTTTTACACCCAGTTTTTTCAATATAATGACCAGAGGGCAAAAACCAGTAAACGCTGTTTGGAGCATATTGGCGCCGACAAAGGCGGTGAACCACAGCCACATAGGGCTAACAAAGTGGGCTAATACCAAACTGATTAGGATAAATGTGCCAGCAAAGGCGAACACCATACGGTCTAAAGACATCTTTTGCTCCTGCAGAACTTGAAAAGAAATTAAAATTCGATAGCTCTAATATAAGTTAATACTAATGTTTTGTCTAGGTTTGATGAGTTTGTATCAAAATGCCGTTATCTCGGAGAGTTGAGTTTTTTGGGGGTGTAAAAGCGACTTTACCTTTAATTGTGGGGGCCATTCCGTTTGGTATTATCTTTGGTACCTTGGCGGAAAGTAGTGGCCTATCTGCTTGGGGTGCGATGGCGATGTCATTAGTCGTCTTTGCGGGGTCGAGTCAATTTATAGCGCTGGGATTACTGGCTGCTGGTGCAGCCTTGCCGATCATTATTTTGACGACCTTTGTTGTGAATCTCCGTCATCTGTTATATGCGGCGAATCTTGTTCCAAAAGTGAAGCATTTGCCGCTTCGCTGGCGCGTATTGATGGCTTTCGGATTAACCGATGAAACCTTTGCGGCGGTCAGTAATCGCTTTTTACAACCGATTGGGATCACCACTGCTCACTGGTTCTACCTAGGTTCATTTGTTGCGATGTACGGCAATTGGGTGATCTGTACCTTTGTAGGGATTGTATTAGGGGGATTGTTTCCTGATATGACCGAATGGGGATTAGATTTTGCCATGTCGGTTACTTTTATTGGCATGGTGGTCCCTTATTTGACTAATCGACCTATGTGGGGAGCGGTCATTGTTGCCGGTGCTATGGCGGTGGCAACTGCGTTTATGCCGCATAAGTTAGGACTCATGGTGGCTGCTATCTGCGGAATTACCACAGGGTTTCCTTAGCCATGCTAGAGACCGCTCGAAACACCAAGGCACAGCAGAAGGAGACGTTATGAACGAAGTTGCTCTGATTCTGGGTATGTTTTTGGTGACCTTTAGTGTGCGTTTTGTACTCTTTGCGGTTGCTGGTAAGGTGCATTTTCCTGTGTGGCTGAATCAAGCCTTGGGTTTTGTTCCACCTGCTGTTTTAACAGCGATTATCCTTCCTGCTGTGCTCATGCCCGAAGGGGAGATCTGGTTCAGTTGGCAAAATCCTTGGTTATTGGCCGGTGTTTTTGCTGCCATTGTGGCGCTGGTTAGAAAAGATTTAATGACAACGATTGTTGCGGGAATGGCATGTTTTCTGGTGTTGCGATTCTTTGTATTGTGACTGGTTAAATATAAATCAGGCGCCGCTCCTGCGCATCCATGCGCTCGCGGCATATTTGGCCAAGGATGGCCTGTATGCCTAAAACGCAGGAGCGGTTTTAGGTCCGCATCCTGTACATAAAAGGCACCTTTCGGTGCCTTGTGGGGGAGGGAGTGAGCATTACTCCTGATCAAACTCTTCTTCAGCTTCCAGCCACATCACGTTGATGATGCCAAAAGCGCAGGCGAGCAATACGCCTAGAATCCATGCGAAATACCACATTGTTATGCACCTCAGTAGAGTGAATGGTTATTTTCTTTAATGAAGCTGACACCGATCTTGCTCCAGAGGGCGCGGTAGCACCAAAAGGTGTAGCCCAGAATAATGGGAACAAAAATGATGGCGGCCCAGGTCATAACCATCAGTGTGTTTGCACTGGAAGCGGCATCCCATAGCGTTAAACTGTGGTTGGGTACCAAGCTTGAGGGCATTACAAACGGGAACATTGACACACCAGCTGTCAGAATAATTCCGGTCACACCTAGTCCACTGAACAAGAAAGCCAATGCAGCCTTATTGGCGCTGGCAAACAGGTAAGCCCCGACTAATCCCAAGAAGCCAAGTGCTGGCGCAATCATGGTTAGGGGGTAGTTGGCATAATTGCTTAACCAAGCACCTTCAGCTTTCACAACTTCTTTAAGCATAGGGTTGGATGCAGCATCTGTTGCTGGCATGGAGACAATTTGGTATCCCTCAATTCCAACAGTTAGCCAAAGTCCTGCCAAGGCAAAGGTGATGAAGCAGACCAGTGCAAAGATTCTGGCATAGAAGCGTGAACGGGCTTCTACCGCTTCATGGGTTCTCATCTGTACCCAGGTTGCACCATGCAGGCAAAGCATGGATAAGCTGACGATTCCGCATAGCAGGGCGAAAGGATTAAGCAGTGCAAAGAAGCTGCCATGATAGGATGGGCGGATCAATTCGTCATACTGGAAAGGAACGCCTTGCAGTAAGTTTCCGAACGCAACCCCGAATACCAGTGCAGGAACGGCACCGCCGACAACCAGTGCCCAGTCCCAGCCATCACGCCAGCGTTGGTCTTGCATTTTGGAGCGGTAGTCAAACCCGACAGGGCGCAAAAACATCGCAAAGAGCACCAGTAACATTGCCCAGTATAAGCCCGAAAAGGCTGCAGCATAGACCAGTGGCCAAGCGGCAAATAGAGCACCACCCGCCGTGATAAACCACACCTGGTTACCATCCCAGTGGGGTGCCATAGTGTTGATCACTACGCGTCTTTCCTCGTCAGTTTTCGCAACCAGTGGAAGGATCGCTAATCCACCCATGTCGAAGCCATCGGTCACAGCAAACCCGATTAGTAACACACCGATCAAAATCCACCAGATCAGTTTTAACATTTCATAATCAAAGATCATTTCAAATACTCCTTGGCCTGACTCATACTTTGACCGTTTGCGGTGCAAGTGCGGGGTCGTTTTGATCATTATCCTGTTCGAAATGATAACGACCGGTATGTAGGCTGCTTGGGCCTTTACGGATAAAGTGCTGCATCAAGAAGACTTCGATAATGATCAAAATCGTATAGAAGATAATAAAGAGTGAAAGGCTCAGTAGTATCTCGTTTGCTGTCAGGACAGACACGGCGTTGAAGGTAGGGAGTATTTCGCCTACAGCCCAGGGTTGACGGCCAAACTCGGCAACAAACCAACCTGCTTCGGAAGCAATCCAAGGTACAGGTAGCGTAAATAGCGCGGCTTTAAGTAACCAAGGTTTCTTCCAAGCGGTTCGTTTGGCCGTAAAGTAGAAGCTCAATGCAAACAGCACCAGCATCCAGAAACCTGATGCGACCATGATTCGGAATGCCCAAAAGAGTGGGCCGACTGCCGGAATGGTGTCACGAGCAGCCATTTGAATTTGTTCTTCAGTGGCATCCACAATGTTGGCTGTATAGCCTTGCAATAATAAGCCGTAACCTAAGTCCGCTTTTTTCTCATCAAAAGCAGCGCGTTCGGTATCTGTGGCTTCACCTGATCTCATTTTTTGCAATAAGGCATAAGCATCCATACCGTTGCGGATACGAATTTCGTGATCAGCGATCAGGTCTTTGATACCGCGGACTTCTTCAGTCGTTGAGCGAGTGGCAATCAAGCCTAGTGCATAAGGTATTCTAATGGCGTAGTCAGTCCGCATCTCTTCACTGTTCGGAATGCCAAACAGGGTAAAGGCGGCGGGGGCAGGATGCGTTTCCCATTCCGCTTCAATCGCGGCGAGTTTGGTTTTTTGTACATCGCCGAGTTCGTAACCTGATTCGTCACCTAGCAAAATGACCGACAGGCAAGCTGCTAAACCGAAGGCTGAAGCAACGGCAAATGAGCGCTTGGCAAAAGCGATATCACGACCTTTAAGCAAGTAGTAAGAGCTGACAGCTAAAACAAATACGGCTGCTGTGACATAACCAGCAGACACGGTATGAACAAATTTAACCTGAGCAACAGGGTTCATCACCAAGTCTACAAAGCTTGTCATTTCCATGCGCATGGTTTCATAGTTGAATTCAGCGCCAACAGGGTGTTGCATCCAGCCGTTAGCCACCAATATCCATAAGGCTGAAAAGTTTGAGCCCAGCGCGACCAGCCAAGTCACCATCAAATGCTGTACTTTGCTTAATCGATCCCAGCCAAAAAAGAACAAACCGACAAAGGTGGATTCTAAAAAGAATGCCATTAAGCCTTCGATGGCCAGCGGTGCACCAAACACATCGCCGACATAATGAGAGTAATAAGACCAGTTAGTTCCAAATTGGAACTCCATGGTTAAACCGGTGGTAACACCGAGTGCAAAGTTAATTCCGAAGAGTTTTCCCCAGAATTTGGTCATATCTTTATAGATTTGCTTGCCTGTCATCACATAGACTGATTCCATGATGGCTAGCATAAATGCTAAACCTATCGTGAGAGGGACAAACAGAAAGTGGTACATCGCTGTCATGGCGAACTGTAGACGGGATAGGTCTACGACCGCTTCAGTAATCATACGAATTCCTCTGATACTGCATAGTTAGGATTGGGTCATTAGGTTCTAGGCAGAAATTGTGCCAAGATTTTAAAAAAATGGTTATTTGCTTATTATTTTTGGAAATACATGCCATATAAGGCAGATATTGATCAGAATAACCCTAGTTTTTTGCCGGGTAAATGTGGCAAATTGTCACGGCATGTGCATAATCTCATGTCATATATGACATGTTTGGCAGTCGAGAGGTGGCAGGAGAATGGTAGAATATTCGTTTTCAAAGGATAAAGTGGCGATGCCTGAATTAGCCGCTTTGCTTGATGTGATCAAGGAGCCTGCAACCATTATTTCGCTCAATTACGAAATACTGGCTTTTAACCAAGCCTATCGAGCTATCTACGGAGAAGGGGAAAGAATACTGGGAAGAACCTGCTTCGACGTATCTCATGGGTATGCTGTTCCTTGTGATCAAGCAGGAGAATCTTGTCCACTCAAGCGCTGTCAGGACAGCGGTCAACGTCAACGTGTTCTTCATCTTCACAATACACCGGACGGTGAAGAGCACGTTGATGTTGAGATGAATCCTATCCGAAATGATCAGGGTGATTTGATCGGTTATCTCGAAATCATGCACCTAGTGAAGGAGGCGAGAGCAACCCCAGGTGAAGGTAGCGGGATGGTAGGGCGTTCGCATGCCTTTTCAAGAATGCTGGAGATGTTAAGGCGAGCGGCTCCCTCGGATATTACGGTATTGTTATTAGGTGAGTCTGGCAGTGGTAAAGAGCTCGCCGCTAGGGCGGTGCATGATGGTAGTTCAAGAGCTCGTGGTCCTTTTATTACGGTCGAGTGTTCCGGTCTAACGGAATCGCTGTTTGAAAGTGAGCTATTCGGCCACGAACGAGGGGCTTTTACCGGTGCGGTTGGCCGCAAGAAAGGATTGATAGAGGCTGCAAGAGGAGGAACACTGTTTTTAGATGAAATCGGTGAAATTCCTCTGCCACAACAAGTTAAACTATTGCGCTTGATCGAAACGGGAACCTACCGAACGGTTGGCGGTATTGAACCGCAACATGCTGATTTTCGTTTGGTCTGTGCCACCCATCGAAATCTCAAGCAGATGGTGGATGAGGGGCGCTTTAGACAAGATCTTTACTATCGTATCTCGGCGTTTTCCCGTCATCTTACCTTCTTTGGCTGAGCGTTCAGAAGATCTGGAGCTATTAATTAACTCCTTATTGGCAAGAATTCCGGGTGGAGATAAGTTTGTCGTGACTGAACCCGCACTTCGTGTACTGAGAGATTATGCTTTTCCTGGAAATATCCGAGAATTACGTAATCTACTTGAAAGAGGGATGTTGCTAGCAGACGATTACCGGATTGGAGTAGAGCATCTTCCTACCGAGTGCCAGCAACCGAGTGAACATCTATCTTCGCAGGTCTCCATCAGTGGGATTGCCTTGGATGATGTGATCCCACTGGATCAGTTGGAGAAGTACTATCTGCAACGAATTTCGACTAAATTCAAAGGTGATAACCGCGCCCTTGCTGAACGTTTGGGTGTCAGCGAACGGACGCTGTATCGTAAATTGAGTCGAATAAAGTCCTGATCTATCGCTCCTCAGTGACCTGTTGACCCTTTTGGTCTGTCCAAGTGAAGCTGAGGTTATCAAACTGATCGAGAAAAAAAGCGACAAAGGGATTGGCTGAAGTGCCAGTATGAAAGTTAACAGTCATTACTGGGTTATTTGAGTGAAAGACTTCGAGTGACTCAACAAGCTGCTGAGGAACAAAGCCACCTTGGCCATCTTCGCGAAACCCTGTTTCCATCGGATGATTGATCATGGTGCGAAGCTCTGCTGCTTCGCCTGCTTTAGGATTTCTGGGTAAGGCCACTCGGGGTTGATTCATGGTGGTTTCAGCTTGTGTATCATCATTGGCCATAAGGCATCCGCTAACGGTTACCCGAACATCTTGCTGAGTCAGCCAAAAGTTACCTTGATTGCTCTGAGCTAAAGCATAGACGGTTTGGCTCTCACCCAATCGAATTCGGGTGGTGAGTTCAATCCGAGGAATAGCAGAAGAGAGTTCAAAATCGATAACATCAGGGTTAGGGTTTTTATCCGCCAATATCCATATCCGCGAAATATACTCACCTTCAGGTAAATTGCCCGTAAAAGCGACTTTGAGTGATACAGCACTACCATCATCAGCAACCAATGGAAGGCTCAAGTTCAGGTTGTCTTTATGGGGTGTGTTATTGCCGACCTTATCACTCAAGGCGCTGAAGCGTTGCCAGTCAGCCAAGGCATGGGAGGAGATAAACAAGCTTAAAAGTAACGAAAACATCCACATCAAACGCATATACAACACCCTCTTAATGTTTTTCTATCCAAAGTGCAAAGCGAGCGCCCATTAAAATCCCTAGTAGTGCAGCGAGACTACTAATCGCCAAGGTTGAGAAACCACTGATACCTTGTCCAAGGGTGCATCCCAGTGAAAGTACGCCACCGACACCCATTAGGGCGGCACCTATAATGCCTCGTTGCATCTGTTTGGGTGATTCGTATGCTTGCCAGCTAAATTCACCGCTGAAAATGGCGCGAATAAAGCTGCCCACTAAAATGCCTAGGACAGTTACGATGGCAAAGCTTAACGGCATACCTGTAGACAACATACTGTACTGAAGGGTTTCACCTACTGGCGCCACAAAGGTCAAAGACGCTAAACGAACGGGGTCAAAATCATCGGCTCCCAGCACACCAGTTATCCACCAGCCTAACGCCACCAAACAACCGATGATCACGCTACCCATTAGGTCACGAGGAGAGTTACGCAGTGCTTTGCTTTTTAGAGCAATAAATGAAAGGCTTCCGGAGAGGAATAATACGGCTAAAACGGTAGCCTGCAGTTGGGCTAATCCTGTGGCAGAGAGTAAACCATCAATTGAAGTCACAGCAAGACGACTTTGCGTAAGACCTTCTAGATCAAGACGATATGGCGCTAATAAACCGCTCATTGTCATATAGGCGGTTACCCCTAGCACCAGTAGAACTAGCAAGGCGCGTAAGTTACCCGTGCCGAGTAGCACTATTGATCTTGCACCACAGGCGTTTGCTAGATGCATGCCATAGCCAAACAAAACGCCACCCCCAATGATCAAGGGCCATGAAGGCGAGCGCTGGTGGTAGTGTGTTTGAGTCAGGTCAATGGGTGAAAATATCTGTAGTAATTGGCTGCATAGCAAAGCCACCGCCATTGCTAACATAAAAGCATGAAGCTTGACGCTATCACCATTTTGCCAGTGATTAACCAAGCCTCTATATAGACAAAAGCGGCTCCACTGAGCCGCTGCACCATAAGCTATACCCAGAATAAAACCTATCCAGAGTACAGCCTGTAGATGATCATCAAAGATTTCGAACATGGATTAAAGAATGGTTCCCCAGGTATCTTGAGAGATCGCATTATACCATCCCACTGCATAGGCCGCTTCTGATCGGCGAATGTTGTCGCTGGCATCAGCCGCACTCAGACCGCCAGCACCTTCAACCGCGATAATCTGATTGTCTCGAACTCGATAGACATCGGCAACGGAAATCCCATAATCAGGGTTGATGAGGCTGTAGCAGGTGTTTGCCCATATGGGCTCTTGTGGCGTGATGCCAGCAAAAGCGGCCACAATAGCACTTGCAGCGACCTTACCCTGTGCGTTGGCAGCAAAACCAGACTTTGGCATCGGCGCAGCAACCGTGGCATCACCTACCACATAAATATCTTTTTGCTGTGTGGACTCGAAAGTCACTGGGTTAACAGGAACCCAGCCGGACTCGTCGGTTACACCAGCACGGTCAGCAATAAAGCCCGCTTTCTGAGGTGGTATGACATTCAGTGCGGCCGCTTTATGGCGAGTACCAAATTCTGTTTCCACCTCTTTATTGGCGGCATCAACACGCACGACACGACCGTCATTGGATAAGCTCACCCATTCGATCATATCACCGTAGTGTGCTTGCCATCCTGCGGTAAATAAACCCTGTTTAGAGAAGTTATCTTTACCATCGAGGATCAAAATTTTAGAGCGTGGTTTGTGCTGCTTAAGGTAGTGAGCCACTAAGCTCGCACGCTCATAGGGTCCCGGTGGGCAGCGGAAAGGGTTACCAGGAACAGACATGATGAAGGTGTCACCATCAGCCATCGCTTCCAGTTGTTGCCTTAAGATTAAGGTTTGAGGACCCGCTTTCCAAGCATGTGGCGCAAGCTCAGCAGCGGCTTCATCATAGCCCTCAATAGCGTTCCAACGCATATCGATACCGGGCGACAACAAGAGTTTGTCGTATTGAAGGACTTGGCCATCCGATAAGTTAACTCGCTTGGCCACAGGATCGATATCTTCGGCCAGTGCATGAACAACCTTAACGCCAAATACCTGCTTGAGCTCTTCATAGTTATGACCAATTGAATCCAATTGACGCTCACCCGCTAAGACCAAATTAGAAAAGGGGCAGGTATAGAAGGTTTTGTTGGGCTCTACTAGGGTGACATCTATGGCTGGATTACCGCGCTTAATGTACTTAGCTGCAGTTGCTCCTCCAAAACCGCCACCGATGACAACGACACGTCCGGCAGAAGCATTAGCGGTACCAGTGCTGCACAGGCTGAAATGGCTGGAAAAATAGAGACCAATCCAAGGCCTTTTAGGAGCTGGCGGCGTGAAGATGAAAAGGTTTTTTGATTATCGCTCATCACAGGCATCCTTATTGTTTATTGATATTGGCAAAGTGGTTGGCTAATGCCGAGAGCTCAGCGTCAGTGAAACCTTTAGCGATACGATCCATGACCGTTGTATTGGGTTGTAGTCCTTGCTTAAAGGCTAATAACTGAGCTTCTAAGACCGTGGCAGGGCGACCTGCAATGGCAGGGATCGCTCCGGCTAGTTTGCCATCAGTACCATGACAGTTGGCACAAGTACCCGCCATGAGTTTGACTTGAGCAGGTGGGATCTCATCCGCTTGGACAAGTGTTGCTGCAGCAGCAAAAAAGGTGGCGAGTAACAACTTATGCAGAACGTGTTTGTAAGGTAATATACGGCGATTCATTATGCTTCCAGCCATCTAATAGGTTGAACGAATGTGCAGCAAGGTATCATTTTTTAAAAGGATTCAAAAGAATAAAATATTAATTTTTAGTTCCTTTTAGTTATATGCTTTCTAAGTTATCAATTATTTAAGGGGAGTGCGATGTTTAAAAAAAGGTTCTGCCATACTCTTTGCGCTGTTTTTTTTTGGCGGGCTGTAATGAAGCCAATGTTCAACCGAATGCCGGTGGGGCAGAGCAGGTTAACAATGATCCCCATAGTAGTGAAGGTCGAGCTGAAATCGCCGCGCAGCTTGGTGATGAGCCCATTCAACCTTTTCAAGTTACTCAGGGAAATATGTCGGGTAGTCTGCAGGAGCAGCTTGATCAACTTAGTGGTCGTTTGATGCTTGTGCAAGAACAGGTCATTCAAATAAGATCCCTTTCCCAGCAGCTATTAGAGCAAGGACAGACGCAAGCGACTCAACTACAGGCGCTGCAAAGTGGTGCTGGCTTTGGGGGGCAGCAACCTAGTATTGCTGGCTTTGAAGAAGACTTAATCGGAAGCTCGCTAGATCAAGCGGTACAAGAGATTGATCAGGCTGTGGCACAATTACTCTCGGCCATGAGCATGCAGTCACCTCAAGTCGCTGAAGCAACGGGACCTTATCGAGTGGCGACTGCCTATACACAAAGGGGTTGGATTTTGATTCGTTACCATGCACAGTCAGGTGAAACCTGGTTGGCGAATAACAATGATTGGACGCGCTTAAGAGATAATGAAACCCTGGCCTCTTCAAGCTATGAAGTGCAAGTTCAACGAGCTGATCAGGATCGTAAAGGCTATGTCGCAGTGCGTATAGATCGTCGAACAGGACGAACTTGGTGGCTCAATGATGATACTTGGCAGGTGTTAAATTGATGTTGCAACATCGTTATGAGGATTTAATCCAGATATTTGACGCGTGTTTTTTCCAAGATTACAACACGCGTCTTGTCAAAGGAGGAGATGAGCCTATATACCTGCCCGCGGATGAACAGCGTACTTATCATGCCATATATTTCGCGCATGGTTTTTACAGTAGTGCTCTACATGAAATATCGCATTGGTTGATTGCAGGGCCAGAAAGACGTTTGCTCGAAGATTTCGGCTATTGGTATCGGCCCGATGGTCGCACCGCTTCAGAGCAAGCTGAATTTGAACGGGTTGAGGTAAAGCCACAAGCGACCGAGTGGATTTTAGCGGATGCAGCAGGTTTTCGGTTTCGTGTGAGTAGCGATAACTTAAACGGTGAACCGACGGACAATACGAAATTTAAACAAGCCGTCTATCAGCAAGTGGCGACCTATATTAGCAAGGGTTTACCCGAGCGTACTGAACGATTGAGAAGGACGCTGTGCGCGTTTTATCAGACGCCGAGTGATTTGACGTTAAATCGATTTAATCTTGAGAGCATTTGATCAGGTTAACACAGCTTCTTTATGAAGCTGTGTTAGTTCAGCATTAAGTTTAGTGCTTATGCTGATGCTGCATCATTGGCATAACATGCTTCACAGGTACTTCTAACAGGCGATCTGAGCCATCTTCAAAGTTAAGTGTTACTTCGACTGTGTCGCCTTCAGCAAGGTTCTGAGTTAATCCAATTAACATGACATGCAACCCACCTGGTTTGAGCTCAGTCATGCCATCGGCAGGGATTTCAATGGCATCAATTTGACGCATCTGCATCACGCCGTCTACTTCAGTATGAGTATGAAGTTCAGTGACCTCGGACACATTTGAGGTGGCTGAAATAATACGAACAATATCACTGCTCTCATTTTTCAGTGTCATGAATGCCGCACTATTGGGTTGCCCAGGCGGCACCGCTCTAGCAAAGGGCTCTTCAATGATGATGGCCTCATTGGCGAACGAAAATGATGAGAATACTAAAGCACTCGCTAACAGTAATTTACGCATTCGGGTGACTCCTTAGCCTATTAATTTAATAACTCTTCCAGATGACGCATTAACTGATCAGGTGCGGTACTGTGAGAAACCATACCGGCAAGATTGCCTTCTCGATCAATTAAATAAAGTCGTGATGAATGATCAATCGCGTATTCCATCGCCGAATCACGCATCTCAACTCGGCGATAAAAAGCGCCATATTGTTGGACTACCTGATCAATCGCCGCTTTATCACCGGTTACACCGATAATTTGAGGTGAGAAAAAAGCGGAATAGCTGGCTAGATGCTCCAGTGTGTCGCGTTCAGGGTCAACACTGACAAAAATGCCTTGTATTTGCTGGCTTTGCTCTTCAGGCATATTACGAAGCGCTTGCCCAAGAACGGCTAACGCCATCGGGCAGATGTCAGGGCAATAGGTGTAGCCGATGTAAAGCACTACGGCTTGACCGCGAAAATCTGACAAGGAAACGGGGCCATCAATCGAGTTTAAGGTAAAGTCGCCGCCGATATTACCCCCCAAAATGCGTTCTTCAGCTGGTTTGGGCTGTAGTTGTATGTAGATCAATACTGCAACGACCAGTACAAAGCTAAGTCCGATCAGGTAGCGTATTGCTTTCATTTCACATCCTTTTCATCGTGCATCAAAATCAAATTCGGTAGAGTAGAGGTGCTCTTCAGTATCGACAAAAACAGTTGCTCTCCATGTCATCTCACCGGTCGTGCAGACAGCAAGTTCAGTGACTCCTCGCCAGATATGGGGTCGATCTTCATCTTGAGTTAAGTGTACCTGGTTGATTCCCATGTACATTTCGACTCCTTGAAGGTCGAGCATGACTTGTCTGGCGTCAAACTGCTGCAAACGAACTTCAACAGCCAAGGGTTTTAATGATTCTAGGGGGCCAGGAGTGATGCTGAGTTGAAGTTGCTGGTTGCCACGCGAAGCAATGCAGACTCCAGTATGAAGATCACAAGGCAGCGGTGGTATGCGAATGCTATCCGCTTGTTGCAACTCTTCAATAAGATCTCTCCCTAACAGCAAGGCGATCAATGCCAAGCCAGTTAGTGCGATCAAGAACCATTGTTTCTTTGTTGACGCTTTAGGTGGTGTTTTAGCCTTTGGCACCTGTTCATCTGTCATCGTGAGGCCAGTCTACTGTGATTGATGGAACAAGGCGATGCGACATAGTGTCGCACCGCGGTGAGGTGTTACAGACCTAATAGATCGGCAACATAGTCGGCATCCTTGTCACCTCGACCCGAGATGTTTACAAGAATAGTTTGGTCAGTGCTCAGCGTGGGAGCTGTTCGAATCGCCCAAGCGACGGCGTGAGAGCTTTCTAATGCGGGAATAATGCCTTCTACACGAGAGAGGGTGATAAACGCATCTAAACACTCCTGATCCGTGGCGGTTTCGTACTGAACACGGCCTAAGTCTTTTAAATAGGCATGTTGAGGTCCAACTCCTGGATAATCGAGACCGGAAGCGATGGAGTGTACTGGCATAGGTTCGCCATCTTCGGTTTCCAGCACGTAGCATCTCATGCCGTGAATTTGACCTGGTTTGCCCAGTGTTAAGGTGGCTGAGTGCTTATCAGTGTCTAACCCTTTACCGGCGGGCTCTACCCCGACCATTTTGACCTGATCGTCATTCAAGAACGCGGTGAACAGACCGATTGCGTTACAACCACCACCGACGCAGGCGGTTAAGTAATCTGGCAGTTTGCCATGGCGGCTCAGGAACTGTTCACGTGCTTCTGTACCGATAATCGCTTGGAAGTCACGCACCATTTTTGGAAAGGGGTGTGGTCCAACCACAGAACCTATCGCATAGATAAAGTTCTCTGGATCTTTTAGGTATTCTTCAAAGGCGCTATCGACAGCATCTTTGAGTGTTGCCGTACCGCGCGTTACTGGTATCAGATCACAACCTAAAATTTTCATTTTAACGACGTTAGGGTGTTCCTTTCAATATCCACTTGTCCCATGTGAATTTCGCAAGGTATGCCGACCAGTGCACAGGCCGTCGCCAGCGCCACGCCATGTTGACCGGCGCCAGTTTCAGCGATCACTTTGGTTTTGCCCATATATTTCGCTAATAAGGCTTCACCTAAACAGTGATTGATCTTATGAGCACCGGTGTGATTCAGATCCTCACGTTTTAGGTAGATTTGTGCGCCACCTAACTTTTCGCTGAGGCGGCGTGCATGAAAGATAGGGCTAGGGCGACCTATGTAGTCTGCAAAGAGAGTTTTCAACTCGTTTTGAAAATCGGCGGTTTGGCGAATCTCTTCATAAGCTTTGTCGATATCATTCATCACCTTTTGTAGTTCGGGTGGAATAATCTGACCGCCATATTCTCCGAAATAGCCTTGAGCATCGGGCATTTCAGCGTATTGAAAGTTACTCATACATTCTCCGTAAGCTGCTATTATCACTGCGTTCTTTAAAGCCGTTTTTTGATCAGGCTTAGGCGCAGTTTGGTTACATATTTTTCTGCCTCTGTGCTCGATGAAAGCACGGTATGGCTAAATTCGCTTTGATCATTGAGGCTATTACCCCAACTTTGTGTCAGAATCCAATCACCGACCAGATCTTGATAGACGCTGACAGTAAAATAGTCAGCTTGTTTTTGCCAGCGTAATACCACAAGTTTTCTTCTGAAATAAATAACTAAGGAAAAATGACCCCAACCGAGGTACGTTTTATAATGGCGCAAAATTGAGCCTGAATTTAGGGTTATTGTAAAGCATTGGAGGTCCATTGAGCGCTATCAAGATTGTTGCGGATGAAAATATTCCAGCCTTGGATCCTTTGTTTACCTCGATAGGAGAGGTAAAAAGAGTTCCAGGAAGACGTCTAAGTGCAGCCGATCTTGAAGGGGCTGACCTGCTCTTGGTCAGATCAGTGACTCAGGTTAATCACGATTTGCTCAAGGACAGTCAAGTCAAGTTTGTAGGTACTGCAACCATTGGCACCGATCATATTGATCAGTTGTGTTTGCAAGATATGGGTATTTCTTTTGCCAGTGCGCCGGGTTGCAATGCAGATGCTGTCACTGAGTATGTGCTAAGTGTCTTGCTTCACTTAGCCGAGGAGCAGGGCTTTTTACTGACTGAGAAAACAGTCGGTATTGTTGGCGTGGGTAATGTTGGATCGCGATTACAGGCGCGCTTATCAGCTCTCGGTGTTCAGGTGATGCTTTGCGATCCGCCCAGAGCTATTCGGGAAAATCCAGAGGGTTTTGTCCCGCTTGAGCAACTTTTGCAACAAGCAGATATCGTGACGCTGCACACGCCGCTGACAAGAGAGGGTGATCATGCCACCCATCATTTGCTGAATTCAGCGCGTTTAAGTCAATTAAAGACAAATGCGATTTTGATCAATGCCGGACGTGGTGCGGTGATTGATAATGCGGCACTGTTAGCCTTCAGCCTTGATAGGGATGACGTAACACTGGTGCTGGATGTATGGGAGCATGAGCCTAGAGTCGATCCATTGTTGGCAAGTCGTGTGAAGATAGCTACACCCCATATCGCGGGTTATACCCTTGAAGGAAAAATCAGAGGTACTTGGATGTTGTATCAAGCTTATTGTCGATCATCGGATAGAGAAGAAGTTTATAGGTTTGAAGACTTACTTCCCAAACCATCGATTTCGGCCATGACACT
>JAJOJN010000057.1 GCA_021208565.1 Nitrincola sp. | reverse complement strand
CATCGTCAAAGGAAGGTAATGGTTTTGGTGGCCAAAGCCACCCTGAAGGTGGGTCAAAATTAATGGCCAGAGGTAGGTCAGTTTAGTTGGCCATTAACAGTTGCAGATGAAGTGAGAAACCTTGCTAGACGAACACAAGATTCTACTGAACAAATTAATGCTTTGATTGAAAACCTACAAAAAGATGTCGCCGCCACAGTTGCTGAAATGGAAGTTAGCACTTTGCGAGTGGTTAAAACAGTGGATGAAGCCAGTACAGCTTATGATCAATTAGCATCAGCAGCCCATAACATTGAAACCATCACGAGCCATGTGACCCAAGTCGCAACGGCTGCTGAGGAGCAAGATAAAGTCAGTGAAGAGATCAATCGAAATATCACTGTTGTTGAGGATGCAAGTGCACGATTAGCCAGTTTGGCTGGTGATGTTCGAGAAGTCAGTGAACAGATGAGTCAGATTACGGATTCGTTAGAGTCACAGCTTCGTAAGTTCAAAATTTAATAAAAAGCGTCAATAACCATCGCGGTGGCGCCAGTCTATAACTTTATTTAGACTGGCGCTTATTGGTATACATGCGAAGATCGGCAACATGCACCAACGAGTTCTCGTCTGATCCGTCTTCGGGATAAAAAGCAACGCCTATACTACAGCCGGAGAGTATTTCATTACCCTCTATTTTGAAGGGTTCACTCATTAAGCTTAACAGCTTCTCTTCTACGATTAAGGCCTCTGATTTATCCGACAGGCCTTGAAGAAGTATCACAAACTCATCTCCACCATAACGACTAATGGTGTCAGAGTTTCTGACACTCGTTTTTAAACGTTTTGCGATAGCGCAGAGTAATTTATCCCCGGTGATATGACCGTGTTGGTCATTAATTTTTTTGAAGTCATCAAGGTCTATTAATATCAGCGCTAGGTGACTACCCTCTCTTTTAGCTAGGCGAATGGCCTGTTTCACTCTATCTGAAAATAAGGCTCGGTTAGCAAGTCCCGTCAGTGGGTCGTGATGTGCTAAATAACGATGATGTTGTTCACTTTGTTTTAGGAGTTCCAACATCCTGGAACGATCGATAGCAATAGCAGCGAGCTGAGCAACTTCTTCAATTAAGTGAAGCTCCTCATCTGTGGGTGAAGAGATTTCACGGTGGTAGATTGCAAAGGTTGCCAGTACTCGTCCCGAATGATCTATTACTGGTTGAGACCAGCAAGCTCGCAAATTCGCTTCAACGACGGCTTCTCTAACACTCTGCCAGTAAGGGTGGGATTGGATGTCAGGTATGATGACACGTTCACGTGTTGCCGCAGCCGTACCACAAGAGCCGGCTCCGACAATGATAGGTACTTGTTTAATCACTTCCAAGTATTTGGCGTCTAAACTGGGCGATGCAACCGGAACCAAAACGTGCTCGTCTTCGGGTTTTAACATGATACTGCACAAGCAACCCTCTCGATAGGCTTCAACATTTAGTGTGATTTGTTTCAGAATAGCAGGTAGGGGGTGATCATCAGCAATCATTGAAAGCACTTGATTGTGCATTTCTTTGAGTGAGTTAGCGCGCTGTTTTTGAATCAACACTTTTCGTAGTTGCTTGTTAACCGAATAGATGTAGGTCGTTAGACATGCGATTAGAAAGGCGATGAGCAATACAATGATGATAACGGTAATCCATTTACGATAAGTTTCTTCTTGATGAGTGAAAAAGAACTTATCCCAATTAGGTTTGGTGCTAAGCAATCCAAGCTCTTGATATATTTCAGCAATATGTTTCCATCTACCTGGATTAATGTAGCCTATCTCGACAAATTCAGGTCGAATCAGTTGCAGCATGCTTTCTGCTTCATAGCGAAGAAAGCTTTCTGTTAGTGAAGAGTTATACTGCTCTATAATAAGTTGGATGGTTTCATCGATGTTATTGAGTGCGTAAGCCCATCCTTTAAACTCGCCCGCAAAAAAGCCTCAACTTCTAAAGACTGTTGATTGGCGACTTTGCGATTGGTAAAAAGATTATCACCATAGAAATCTATACCGACAGTGCGGGGTGAAAAAAATACGAGTATCAATATTGGCCTCGTTAAAAAAAGTAGATTTCATGTGTCAGATAGACTGACATGGCGTCAACTTCATCGTTAACAAGGCTATCGATGCTGAAGGTGTGAGGAATAAAATTAATGTTATCGAGTGATAGGCCTTCTTTTACTAAGTAGGCAATGAGCTCATCAGAACCATCTTCAAGCATGAAGCGTGAGTTGGCTAGATCGTGAACGGTAAAAAAAAGGTCCTTTATCTAGTGATGCGATAACCAAGGGGGAATGTTGGAAGATATTGGCTAGAAGCACAACATCATTGATCGGATGTGTCAGTAGGAGGCTGCTGGTACCGACCCCAAAATCGGCTCTTCCGGATTGCACTTCGTCAATAACAGAAATACCGGGTTGACCTTCTCGAATTTCAACATTTAGGCCGACATCTTGATAATAGCCCTTGTGCAGTGCCATATAGTAGCCAGCAAACTGAAAGGCATGAGTCCATTTTAACTGCAGTGCAAAATCCTGTTTCGCTGAGGTTGGAAAAGACAGGAGTAGGCAAACTAATCCCGCTAGCAAGAAATATAAGTGCTTTTGAATAAAAACATTACTGTTCAAAGGACCATCCATTGATTGCACGTGATTAACTATATTCAGGTTATTTGTTATTTGAAACCTATCATATCACCGAAGTATAGTGTATTTGCGGCAGAAAAGTTTACTGTTTTAATCGGCTAATTAGGTGTTGGTCCTACGATCACGCGTCGATGATGGATCATTTGCCAGCTTAAATGTGTCATCAGCGCGGCTAGGATGATAGCACCGCCGATCAGTGTTAATGAAGACGGAACTTCATTTAAAAACAACCAAACCCACAAAGGTCCTAACATGGGCTCTGCCGTACCTATCAGTGCGGCGATAGGCGAGGGAACCAATCGCGCTCCCGTAACAAACAGGGCTAAACCCAAACCTAAGTTTAGAGCGCCAAAGACAAATAAAATACCTGAGTCGTATGCGCTGGTAACTAAAGAGGATGCCATCGTTGCCGAAACAACGGCAGCAATTAGGGTTCCCGTACAGACGGCCGGTGCCATGCGTACGTGTGCATATCGACGTGTAATCACAGTGGCGGTAGCGAAGCAAAAAGCGATCAGAAGGGCTAGCGAATCACCTATCGGTGATACCTGACCCGTAAAAGATTCTGATACCATTACCCCAACACCTAAAATGACTACGGCAATCGCTATCCAAGTAGGTAGGTTTACTTTTTCTCTGAACACTATCCAGGCCATCAATGCTGCTATTAATGGAACGCCTGCCTGTATCAATAGGATATTTGCCACCGTTGTGTACTTAAGGGCGGTAATAAATGAGGTTGATGCCACCGCAAAGCAGACGGCAACCGCTAAACCCGGTAGCCCCATATAGCGGAACATCATATAGGTTCCTTTCAGTTTGTTGCGATAGAGCATGAAACAGAACAAAAATATACTTGCCCAGACAGATCGCCAGAAAATCACTGTCCAACTGTCTTCAACGGTGACAATTCTGCCTAATGCGCCACCAAAGCTCCAAGCAAGTGCTGCCGAAGCGACTAAAAAAATACCAAGTTTAAGCTCAACGCTAGGATTGACCTGAACCGTTGATGCTTCAGCAGACACAGAAGGAGAACTTTGCTGCATTTTTTTATATACCTAATAGGTTGATTACCAAGGACCCACAACAAAACCAAGCTTATCTGGAAGCCATAAAGCGATACCCGGAACAAGCATGACAAGCAACAAAGAAGAAAACATCGTCACCATAAATAACAGTGACCAAAGAAACGTTTGTTCAAGCCGTATATTCGCCACTTTTGTAGTGACCATTAAGTTGACCGCTACCGGTGGCGTAAACTGCCCTATGGCAATGTTCATGGCTAGTAAGATGCCAAACCAAACAGGGTTCCAGCCGAAATGATGGACCAGTGGGATCAATATAGGCGTGATAATTAAATAGATTGAGACAGCATCTAATAGCATTCCCGCCAATAGCACCAATAACATGATCAGCAGTAATAAGATCCATGGATTATCGGAAGTTGATAGCATCGCATTTGCCAACGAGCTAAAGGTTCCAAGTGTTGTACCTGCCCAAGCAAAGATGCCAGCTAAGGAGATAATGATCATCACCACACCGGAAATTTTGCCCGCTTCAACCATAAGATCTAAAAGCTTATTCAGATTAAGTTGCTTGTAAATAAACACTCCAATGATCAAACCATAGGTCACCGCCACTACAGCAGCTTCTGTCGGTGTGAAGAGTCCTGAACGTAAACCTCCTAAAATCAGAACGGGTGCAAAAAGTGCTGGCAGCGCTTTGATAAAGCTTTCCTTAATAGGGGGGCGCTCACCACTATTAGGGCCTTCCCAACCATATTTGCGCGATAACCACCAAGCAGGAACCAATAAAGACAAGCCTGCCAAAATGCCTGGGAATAAACCAGCCGCAAATAAAGCGCGAAGATCTACGCCCGGCATGACGACTGAATATAAGATCAGCGCAATGGAGGGAGGAATCAAAATAGCTGTCGATGCAGATGCAGCAATCAATGAAGCAGAAAAAGGTTTTGGATAGCCCGCTTTAGTCATGCTCGGTAACATGACCATCGCGACCGCGGCGGCATCGGCTGGCCCTGAACCGCTCATGCCACCCATAATTAAACACACTAGAACGGCGACAAGGGCTAAACCACCATGCCTCGGTCCTATAAGAGACTGAGCAAATCGAACAAGACTGGCCGCAACGCCAGCGCGTTCAAAAATCAGTCCGGTTAAGATAAATAAAGGAATCGCAATGAGTGGGTATTTTGCAATGCTGTTATAGGTGTTGGTACCTAATGTAGCCAACATATCGGGTGATAACCCAGCGATGATGCCGGCGGCTCCTCCTAAACCTAATGCAAAGGCAACGGGTACGCCCAGTAACATGGTGATGCCGAATACCAATAACATCCATAAATCAGGGCTCATGCATCACCTCGCTCTGCTTGTTTACTCAGCTTCCATCTATCGATCAAGCTTTGCGTTAACCGAATGATGATGGCGAAGGATAAGAGAGGAAGCCAGACAATATAGATCCAGGTTGGGTATCCGAGTCCAGGAGATAAAGATTCCCACTGATATTCCTCATAGGTCAGAAGACCGCCGTACCAAACAATTAACGCCAGTAACATCACACTGAGCAACCACTGTAAAAGATATAAGAGTCGCTTGTAGGGGTGAGGTAGCTTTTCCTCTAGCATGATGATGCGGATGTGCTCATGACGCCTTGCCGCGACGGCAGCTCCGGCAAACGTAAGTACAACCAAGAGGAAAACCGAGAACTCTTCAGTGAAGGCAAAGGAAGCATTGGTGGTGTAGCGAACGATAACATTACCTAAGCTTATCAAACAGATAATCGATAAAGCTAAAGCAGCTAACCAAGCTTCTGGACGTGATTTTGGATTCGACATAAAGGGACATCAATGACAGAAAAGGTTTAGCAACCCTACCTAACATGGTCTGTCAGATAGGGTGCTACTGATGGATTAACGTGCTTCGATAGCCGCTTGCGCTTTTTCAAAAAGCTCAACACCGATACGAGGAACCCACTTTTCATAGACAGGAACAGTGGCTTCAACGAAAGCACGGTACTGTTCTGGCTCCAACGTATTCACTTGAACACCACGCTCTTTAATGCGCTCCAGTGTTTCGGCAAGTTCAGCGCGAGATTTGGCAATTTCCCAAGCACCTGCTTCGATAGCCGTTTCACGTAGGATGGTTTGATCTTCTTCTGATAAAGAGTTCCACACGCGTTGGTTTACCCCAAAAATCAATGGATCAGCCATGTAGCGCCAAAGTGTTAAATACTGCTGACCTACTTGATCAATACGTGCCACATCAAACACCGATAATGGGTTCTCCTGTCCGTCCACCGCACCTGTTGTTAAAGCAGGTTGCGCGTCAGCCCAGCTCATTTGAGTAGGGTTGGCACCTAGGGTATTAAAGGTATCCAGGAACAGTGGTGAGCCTACGACTCGAACCTTCAAACCACGCATGTCGGCGGGTTCAGAAATCGGCCCTCTAGAGTTAGATAACTCACGGAAACCGTTTTCACCCCAAGCAAGTGGAATCACACCACGTCGCTCAATGGCTGCAAAAATATCAGCACCGGCTTCACCTTGTGTAATCGCATCGATTGCAGCTTCATCAGGCATTAAGAAGGGTAAAGAGAAAAGGTTTAATTCAGGAACTTGGGGAGACCAGTTGATAGTTGAGGCAACGGCCATATCGATAATGCCACTGCGCATGGCTGAAAACTCGCGAGTCTGGTCGCCCGATACCAATTGCGCATTGGGGAAAATGTTTAATTTCATGCGCCCTCAGAGCGCTCTTCAACCAGTTCAGCCCATTTGGTTGCAGCTTGTCCCCAAGGGAAAGCATCACCAAGAACAGTAGAGACAGAAAACTCACGAGTTTCTTGAGCGAAAGAAGCAGCGCTCATTGAGAGGCAGGCAGCCGCCGCTAGGGCGGTTAATTGTTGTTTTAATTTCATCTGATTTCCTTGTGTTTTCGTAGGTTAACTAAAGCGTCTGTTTTATCAATAGATTAACGATTACGTAAAATGAAGACTAATATTAGAAGAGTGTTCAGCTTTTTGAAAGCTAGTCACCCCGTTAAATCACTTATCGATACCTAAGAGGTGCTTATGTGGCGATTATTCGTATCATTTCTTTTGATTGCTTATCTCATTCCCCTAGCTTTAGCGAACAACCAGTTCAAAACCGAGCATTATTGGGTTCGCATTGAACCAATTGCCAGTGGCTTAAACCATCCTTGGTCTATTGCATTTTTACCTTCGGGTGACCAATTGGTTACTGACGTTCAGGTCGTTTAAGATTGATTCAGCAAGGACAGCTCCATCCTGAACCCATAGCGGGTGTGCCTTCAGTGGCCGCTGTGGGACAAGGTGGCTTGTTAGATGTTGTTTTACACCCGGATTTTGAGCAAAACGGTTGGATCTATCTTGCTTATTCTGATCAAACTGCAGAAGGGCTAACCACTCGTGTGATGCGCGCGCGTTTAGATGGTCATCGTTTAGTAGATCAGATGGATATCTTTGAAGCCTTACCACGTTCAGCCGGAGGTCGACACTTTGGTGGACGCATGGTGTTTGATCCAGATGGTTATCTCTATATTGCGATCGGGGATCGAGGTGAGATGGAGCGTGCTCAAGAAGGGCTCGATCATGCAGGAACCATCATTCGCTTGCATGATGATGGCTCAATCCCAGCGGATAATCCGTTTGTCGGTAACGATCAAGTATGGGATGAGATCTTTACCTTGGGTAACCGCAATCCGCAGGGCATGACGTTGCACCCTGACACGGGAGAGGTCTGGTCAAATGAACACGGCCCGCGAGGAGGGGATGAAATCAACTTGATACGTTCAGGATTAAACTACGGCTGGCCCCTAGTCACGCATGGTATCAACTATTCAGGTACGCGGATTACTCAACATACCGAACTAACTGGAATGGAATCACCTTTACTTGATTGGACACCATCAATTGCACCGAGTGGCATGATGTTTTACACAGGAGATGAGTTTCCATCATGGCAAGGGCAGATTCTAAATGGAGCCCTTCGAGACAGGTTAATTTCGCGCGTTTCAGTTCAACAAACCGATCAGGGTTATGAGTTGATAGAGGAGGAGCGCTTTCTTCAAGGATTTGGTGAGCGAATTCGCGATATTCGACAGTCTCCGAATGGTGAGATCTGGATTTTAACTGATCATGCTCAGGGGCAGGTGGTTAAACTGAAAAAAGTGGAATAATTGATAAAAATTAGATCTATATCATGCCTATTTCTCGAGTAACGAGCTAATCTTAAAGAAGAACCTCAAGTCTCCTTTAAGGACTCGTCATTATGCTGAACGTAAAACAATCATTAATAATAAAAATTGTGTCAGTAGCTTTACTCATGGTGGCTACCTCGGGCATCACCTTTGTATTGATGAACAAAAGTTCTGGGGTTTTGGTGAATCACATTACCACCGATATCGCTGTGGAACGACACATGGTTAAGCTTTTTCAAGAAGGTTTGGGATTAAGGTTGGCAATACTCTCTAAAGTAGCCAATCCTGCTGCTGAGCAGCCCGTGCTGAGTTATAACCGAGCCAAACAAGAAATTCTGGACGTGTTACCTTTTTTGGAAAGGCAGGTCTCCAGTGAGATAGATCAGATCCTTGCGCAGCTAAAGGTGTGGATGGTTGAAGCTGATCGTATGATGGAAAGGGCGATTCAAGCGGATACTGAAGGGGCAATGCGTATTACTCGAGAAACGGAAGCCGCTGCTTGGCAAGCCTTTAGACAGCTTGGCTACAGGCAATTGATGCACAGGCACAACTTGCTCAAACGGCTTTTGCAGAGGCAGGTAAAGTTAGGGATTCGGCGATTACAGGATCTGCTTTAATGATACTCTTCGCCATGACACTGCTTATTTTTGTCGCTTGGAAGTTTTATCAACAACTTACCCGGGCGTTGGGTGGCGAGTTAAGACTGGCTGTTAACTTAGCCAATCAGATTTCCAATGGTGATTTAACCCAGACGATTAATCTTCAAGGGGTATCCTCAGAAAGTCTGTTAGCCTCACTAGCCAGAATGCAGCATAGTTTGAAAGATTTGGTAAGGTCAGTCAGCGGCAATGCATTGCATGTTAGTGAAATCACTCAGCAAGTCTTTGAGCTCACGAATGCTTCTACCCAGCGAATTGATCATCAAAGTCAAAAAAACAGAGACTGTCGCGGCGGCTGTCACTGAAATGAGCGCCAGTTCGCACGAGGTCGCTCAGCGCGTTTCTCAAACCCATACCGCTGCAGAAATGGGAAGGGAGAATGCGACGCGAAGCCAGCAACGTATGGCCAATACTGTGGTGACCTTAAATAATTTAGGAAACATATGTCGACAACCTCAGAAGTGGTCGACGATTTGAACAAGCATTGTGAAGGCATCAATAAAATTATTAACGAGATTAAAGGCATTGCCGAGCAAACTAACTTGTTGGCGTTAAATGCATCGATTGAAGCAGCAAGAGCCGGTGATCAAGGTCGAGGCTTCGCCGTTGTGGCAGATGAGGTACGCTCTCTCGCTTCTCGGTCTGCTGAGAGCTCTGAAGAAATCGCTTCGGTAGTCAGTAAGTTGGTGTATCACTCTGAAAAGGCGAGTTTAGCCATGGGAGATAGCCGTGAGGAGATGAAGGTACTTATTACACATGCCAATGAAACCGTTCAAGAGATAGATGCTCTGTTAGCCGCCATCAATCAAATCTTTGATATGAGTACACAGATAGCCAGTGCCTCAGAGGAGCAATCGCTAACCTCCGACGAGATCAATCAAAATATGCAAATGATTGCTGACATGACGGAAGAGACGCGAAGTGCTTTACAAAACACACATCAAGTCAGCCAACAGCTTAAACGTGATGCTGAATTACTACAGCAGCAAATCAGCCGCTTTAGTGTGTAAGTCATTTTAACAAAGCATGATCAAGCTAAAACCTTGTAAAGTGACCGGCGCTGGGTGTTCAAAACTGTGTAAGTATTGAATGTGGTCTTCAAGAATTAGCGGTCTCTGGAAAAGATAGCCTTGGGCGTGAAAGCACTTCAATTCAATAAGTTGAAGTTTCTGCTGTTCAGTCTCAACCCCTTCAGCCAAAATCTCAACACCGATGAGCTTTGCCAAATCAGTTATCAGTTTAATGATCCCTTGATTCACTCTATCAGCCGTCATGCCGACTACGAATGAGCGGTCTATCTTTATTCGATCGATGGGTAGGTCCCTTAAATGAGAGAGACTCGAATAGCCCGTACCAAAATCATCCATGCTTACCTTAATGCCGGCATCACGAAGTTGTTGTAAATGCAGATGAGCCGTATCGCTATTTTCAACCAGCATCGTCTCAGTGACTTCTACCTCAAGCATATCGCTCGGGAGTTTATGTGCCCGAAGACTGTTGATCACATGTTCAATAAATTCTTTATTGTTAATGTCTTGAGCGCACAAATTCAGTGCAATGGGTAGGCTAATACCTTGCTGGTAGTACAGATGCTTTGCTATGGTCAGGGTTTCTGCTAATACCCAATGACTTACCTCGGTGATCAAGCCTGCTTCTTCAGCCAGAGGGATAAACTGAGAGGGTGGGATCATTCCCTTGCTAGGGTGATTCCATCTCAGCAACACTTCTGCACCTTCAGGTAAACCACTGCGCATGTCTACTTTAGGCTGTAACACAACAAAAAGCTGATTGCTTTTTAATGCTTGTTTAAGATCTTGAACCATTAAAAGCTTTTCACGCGCTATTTCCGTCATTGATTTGTCATAAAGCGCAAAGCAATTACGACCGCTGCGTTTTGCAAATTCCAGAGCGGTTCTAGAACAACGCATCAAGGATTCGGGAGTATCTGCATCGTGCGGATAGATGGCGCAGCCCACGGAAGGCATCAAGCTGATTTGGGTTGCTTTAATGATGTAAGGTTTAGAGAGTTCTTGAATAAGTGACTCAATTAGCTGAAGTGTTGCATCTAAATCAAAGGGTTGTGGGCAAAGTATGCCAAACTCATCTGGCCCTAATCTTGCCAAATGACAAGCCTTAGGAAGCATCTTTCTGAGTCGAGAAGCGGCATCCATAATGACTTGATCGCAAGTATTATGATCGAATGAGTCATTAATCGTTTGAATCTCACCTAGATCGAGCTTGACTAGATGGACATCAGAGTGGCTAGCGTCTGCCACCTTCATCTGCCAAGTGATCAGTTTTCTAAACTCTTCACGGTCGATAAAGCCAGTGAGTACATCTTCATTCAGGGCTGGATGTTGCAAAGGTAAACCGGTTTGCGGACGAGCCAGATCATGAAAGATGGCGACATAAACTCTGTCAGATTCGTGCCGATCAACCTTAATGATGGTAATTAGCTGTCTATAGACAAGGCCGCATTTCTTACGATTCCAAAGCTCACCTTTCCAGAAACCCTGCTGCTCGACTGACTGCCAAAGGTTGATATAAAACTCTGGCTCTCTAGATTTAGCTTTTAAAACGCCTGGGTTTTGACCTGCCACATCGTCAAAGTGGTAACCTGTAATCGCAGTGAAAGCATCGTTTGTATAGATGATTTTTTTTATCGCAATCGGTGATCAGAACGCCTTCTATAGCGTGATTGGCCAGCATTTGTATCGTTTTTATATCCATTCGACTCAATTCCATTAGGGTAGGTTAGGTGACATAAAAACGCGCCACAGGTAGATCGTAAAAAATGACCGTCTGTTTGAATTGATGCTCATTCTAATTTAGCTTCAAATGATAAAAAAGCAATTTTTTTTATCACCTCAGTTATCGTTGTAGTCACAATCTTTTTACGATGCGTCTGTTTGAAAAGTGATCAAGTCTCCACAAAAAAAATTGAACTTTTCGTTTTTTCGTGTAACACCTTTTCGTTTTCCGTGTATCCGCTGCACTTGCAAGCGCCTATATTTGCAAAAAAAATCCATGACTTTGCGTTTAAATCAGTACTGATTCGCAGAGGCTTGGTTTCATGCTTTAGGCCATTGTTGGAGCCACACCATGCAGCACAGACACAGCAAACCGCAAAAACCTTCCTTAAATCATACTTTTCGACTGGTTTGGTCGCATTCCAAACAGATGTTTATTGCAGTGGCAGAGATCTGCACGGGTAAAGGAAAAACCAAAAGCGGCGTGATCGGAGCCGTCGGTGCTCTGGCTTTAGGCTTTGCAGGAACAGCACAGGCTTTAGATCCTGGAACCTTACCCACTGGAGCCGATATCCAAGCCGGCCAGATCGCGATCACTTCGCAGCAAAACGTGATGGATATCAACCAAAGCAGTCAGAAAGGGATTATCAACTGGCAAACCTTCTCCATTGGAAAAGATGCCACAGTTAATTTTCATCACACCAATGCCAGTGCTTCAACGCTAAACCGAGTGGTGGGTAACGAAGCCTCTTTAATTCACGGTGCACTCAATGCCAATGGTCAGGTATTTCTGCTTAACTCCAACGGTATCCTAATCGGCAAAGACGCTCAGGTTAATGTCGGAGCGCTGGTCGCTTCAACCTTAGATATCACCAACCAAGACTTCTTGGACGGAAACTACACCTTTCAAGGAAATGGAAGCCAAGGCAGTGTAATCAATCATAATAGCGGGCATAGCAGCGTTTCTTAACTAGATAGATATTCATTATTTACTGAAAATTCCAAATTTCAAAAGCATTATTTGTTATTAAAAACCAGTTATATATATTCTATTATTATAATATTTAAATGGCAGACAATCTGAACTAAGTAACAAAGATTCCATCATAGTGATGTATATCGATATCGGAGCCACAATCATGATCAACGCAGGCAAGCTTTTAGAACAGTTTTTAGGTAGTTCAGCGGGAAATGTAGGGCAGTTAAGTCAAAAAGCGAAAGATTTAGGCGGTCAAGTCAATATCCCTGGAGGTTTTACGGGTGGCGCCGTGGCGGGAGGCTTAGTTGGCTTGCTATTAGGGAGCAAAAAAGCTCGTAAAATGGTAGGTGGTGTGGCGGGTTACGGTGGTGCAGCGGCTGCAGGTGCCTTGGCCTTTAAGGCCTATCAGAACTGGCAACAAGGTAAGACCGCCTCAACAGCGCCTAGGGTCAGTGAGGAGGATATGAATAACATTCCACTGAGTTTCTCTTACCCAATGATCAGTCGCCAGCACAGGATTTTGGATTAACGCTCGTTTCAGCAATGATCGCCGCCGCTAACGCCGATGGTCACATTGATGCCGAAGAGCAAAAACTGATTTTTGATCAGGTGGAAAAGTTGTCATTTGATGCGCAGAGTAAGGCGTTTGTCTTTGATACCCTTAGGAATCCACCGAGTATTGATCAGTTGGCTGCAGGTGTCAGAGGAATAGAGCAGGCTTCTGAGGTCTACCTAGTTTCTCGTTTGGCGGTTGGTGGAGACCATCCAGCAGAGCGTGTTTATCTTCAGGCACTGGCACACAAGTTAAATTTACCTGATGATTTGGTTGCACATCTAGAGCATCAAGTGACAGGTCAATAGCCACCCAATAAAGGCTCACACTCTTGGATGTGAGCCTTTATTACCTTTAGCAGTCTCGCAATCGACGTGCTTCTGTTTGCATCAGCATAGTCATAACGCCCATAGGTGTCTCGACATCACTGGACATGGAACCATTCATCGTATCGCCGTGGAAGTTTAATTTTCCTGTGAAATCGGCTCGCATTCCTTGAATGTCGCACTTCATGCTGTAGTCTGCACTGTCACGGCGAATGTTGTAATGGGTGAGTGAACAGCCTGGTGGTAGATCAAGAACATCAACCCCCTTATCGATATCCGCTTGCGTGACACATTCTTGATCCGTCGTTACTTGCGGTGGCATATTGAAGGGACCTTGTAAGCTCAAGGAGGTGTTGTGTTGCCAAAAGCCGGGTTTGATATTGGGTGTTTCGGCCATCAGCGCCGATGAAAAAAACGACACTAGTGGTTAGCATAGCCGTCAATAAAGCGTAAAATCGCATCCTTCATTCTCCTTGATAGTCGAGTGTTCGACTCGGCAGTAGAGTCTTGTGCATCTTGCCTGATTGAATGTTTTTTGCAACCTTAATGGACTTTCTCATCTCATGCTGTGGATTCCCTTTACTATTTTTGCTGCCTTTATGCAGTCATGGCGTAACGCATTTCAGAAACACCTCAGTCGAGATGTCAGTAGTGCAGGAGTCACCTTGGCGCGTTTTATTTATGCCAGTCCTCTAGCACTTGTCTATCTGTGGTTGCTCTATCACTTCGGTGAAGCTGAAGCACCTGAGTTCACGGGTCAGTTTTGGGTCTTTATCCTATTGGCGTCCCTAGCGCAGATTGCAGCAACGGTCTTGATGGTGATGCTGTTTCGTTTAAGAAACTATGCCATGGGTGTTGGTCTAGCTAAAAGTGAAGCAGTAATTGCAGCGATACTAGGTGCCTTATTTTTCAGTGCCTTTTTAACGCCTTTGGCTTGGTTAGGGGTGCTGATCGGTTCAATTGCGATTTGGCTAATGGCCAATCCTTCAAGTTTTAAAGAAATCTCATTGCCCACGCTTTTTACTGGTTTGGCCAGTGGATTGTGTTTTGCACTCACGACCCTTTGGGTACGAGAGGCGAGTTTGTTGTTGGGGCTACCTTTTCTTCACAGTGCCGCTTGGGTGTTGTTATGTGTGATTAGTGTGCAAACTCTGATGTTGCTGGTATGGATTGCCTTTAAAGAACCCGCAACACTCAAAGCACTTTGGCAAAAGCCTAAACTCACGCTGGCGATCAGTGTTTGCAGTTTTTTGGGTTCACTGGGATGGTTTACAGCCATGAGTCTCGAAACAGTGGCGATGGTGAAAACCTTGGGTCAGATCGAAATTCTCTTTACCCTGATGATTTCAGCCCGATGGTTTCGCGAGTCCTTAACTCGTCGAGACCTGATCGGGCTGTTTTTAATTGTGATTGGTGCGCTCTGCGTAATTATGGCCTAGACGCTTCTTACGGGCAGGGGTTAGGCTGTTGAAGGTGAACCTGTTCAATCGCTGTCAGTATCTCTTCACTTAACTGAAGATCGGCGGAATCGATATTTTCTTTTAGCTGCGCTAGGGTTGTTGCACCAATAATGTTTGAAGTCACAAAAGGTTGTTGAGTTACGAAAGCCAGTGCCATTTGACTGGGATTCAACTGATAATCATGGGCAATTTGAACATAGGCCGCGGTGACTTTCTCAGCCATGCCCACTTCATAGGTTCGGTTCAACAGATTGTAGGGGTTTTGAACCGAAACATTTGTGCGCTGTGTTAAGCGAGCACCTCTACGTAGATAGTGAAAGGTTTCACCCGGTCCCGTCACCTTAGTGGCGATGATGATACGATCACGTTGTTGATTTTTTTGCAGCCAGGAACCCAAATAAGCTTCAGTGAGACCTTGGGTTTCAGGTTTGGGTGGAACAGGGTACATCTCGGCGACATCAAGACAGTTGATTCCGACGTCAAGCGCCATGTCGATTTGTTGATGGGCTTCTGCTTCAGTATTTTGCTCTCCCCATGTCATGGTGCCGAGTGTAAGTGCCGAAATCTTCAGATCGGTTTGTCCTAGTGGTCTATAGTTCATATCACCTTCTTTTTTTAACGGTTAGCGTGAACCTGCCTATCTATTGGCAATCTATGAGAGTGGTATACTTGAGCGATAACTTTAGTAATGGGCGGTTGACTATGCAAGCAGGCCAGAGTTCCGGCGTGGTTCGTTTCTATCTTTTTTTGATCAATATTGTGTTGATCTTTGCTATCTCGTTAAATCCTGTTTTTGCCTCGCAGGAGGCACAATCTCGTGAGCAGGTCGCAAGTTTCTTTAGCGATTTAGAGGTGGCGGCCAAAACCATACGTGATGCGCTTCAACAAGTGGATAGCTCGCCCATCAATCAGTGGCTTGAAAAATCCTTAACCTCTGAAGCTGAAGAGCAGCGAAACATAGCCGATGAACAGTCGGATACCGTGATTATTCACTGGGATCAGGTGATTGAGAATGAACGACTTGCATCGGAGCGTTTATCCGGTGCTCAGGCTAGGCTGAATGAACTTCGAAGCTTCCCTGACAATATCAGCATGTGGCAAAACCGCTTGAATGAACTCTTATCCTTGCGTACCGATATTATGGGCGAGGACGTGAGTCTCTCTACTATTGAATCCACGATTGCTGACATGCGGACACGACAGCAACAAGTCATTCTGGAGTTAGAGCAGAAACAGGCCAGTCTTCAGCGTTTAGAAGAGCAACAAAGAACACAGGTTGAATTGCTGAATCGATTAGTGAACGAGCAGTCGCAAGAGTTGTTAGAGGTTCCATACGATCCGGAAAATATCCGTTTAATGCGTGCCCTAGAGCTTTTTAAATCTCTCTACCACTCGTCGGCAAGAAGCACGCTTGTTAGCGGCACGTCTAGATCAAGCCTTGTTACAGCCTCGCATCGAAGTCATCAGAATTGAATCTAAAGGGGCGGAGATAGAGCTCACCTTGATCGCTTCTTTGTTGCAGTGGCTTGAAAATGAGCTAAATCTTCGTTCAACTCAAGAGCTACGCGAGTTAAGCCAATCGCTGACACGCTTAATTGAAAGAGACCCAGATATTGTTCAACAGTTTGGTACACAAATTGATGAGATTCGGCTACGTATCAATAATGTAGCAGATCAATATGATCGTATTAGGTTCTTGCAAGGGCAGCGTGGAGAATATGAAACCTGGATCAGTGAGTTAAGGCATTCGTTACGAGCGGTTGAAGAACGCCTAGAAATAGGAGGGCTGACGCAAGCCGTTGGCACCCAGTTTTTAGACGAGCAAAAACGGTTGGAAATGTATGGTAACCCTCGTGCGACGCTTCAAGCCCTAGAACGAGAGTTGGTTCAATCTAGATTGAGAAGCGTTAGTTTACGTGATGATCTTCGTCGTTTAAGGCAGCTGCCGGAAGTCAGTGCGCTGGTCGGAGATCTTCAGGAGTTGATGCGAATCGGTTCGGGTCTGTTAGATTTACAGATGCAAGCGGAGCAACAGCTAACAGAGGAGTTGCGCTTAAACGAGTATCGCTTGCGAGAAGTCTCTGAGCTTTCCGACCGTTTAGACTTAATCCTTAAAGAGACACTGCTGTGGTGGCCAAGTCATGGCCCTATCAGCGCAGCATGGCTTAATCGGGTTCCCGATGCCGTGCCTGTCCTATTAGAGCTTTCGGTATGGCAAGGCGTTGCTAGAGGTATTACGACAGCCTTGCAAGAATCGCCCTTACTCAGTGTATTTCTAATACTCTTAGTAGGTGGTGTTTATTTTATCAGCCGAAACACTGATGAGAAGCTCAAAGCGCTAGCCGTTCAATCTTCACATAAGTATACCGATAATATCGGCTTAACACTCAAGGCGATGGGATGGAGCTTGTTGGCGGTCCTTCCCATTCCCATGTTGCTGTTTGGATTCTCCTATATTTTCTTGCAAGGCGATATCAACCCAGGAGTGGAGATACTCTCTAGTGTGATGTTGGCGACGGCAAGCTGGTGGTTGGCTGGACACCTGTTTTTAATTTTTACCCGTGAGCATGGGGTAGGGAGAGCCCACTTTGATTGGAATCCATTACTTTTAAAACGTATTCGCGTTAATCTGATTTGGTTTTTACCCACCCAATTAGCCTTGATCATTTTTGTAGCCTTAACCTACGGGCATCCTGATGATCTCGTTTATGACGTTTTTGGCCGCATCGGTCTCGTCTCAATTATTCTCTTTAATCTATTGATCACATGGAGAATTCTGGCACCCGCCGATAATGATGAAAGTGAATTCTTTAAGAGCACTAAACGCAAATTTATCCGCTTCACGTTTGCGGTTCTGTTTATCCTGACGTTGATCTTAACCCTGTCAGGTTATCTTTTAACCGTCAGTGAGTTATTACCTCGTTTTGTCGATACTCTAGTGGTTTTGAGCTTAGTGCTGTTGGTGCACTCGATCTCTGTTCGAGCACTGGTGCTAAGTGAAACTCGTTTGCGTATACGTCGTATGAAAGAGCAGCGTGCCAGAGAAGCGATTGAAGATGCAAACAGTGAAGTGGAGGGTGCAACAGATCTACCAGATCCACACTTAAGCATTGAAGACGTCGGCCAACAAACTCAAACTTTGTTGAGAACGTCTGTTTTTACCGCGGTAATAGTCTCTTTGTTTGTCGTTTGGGCAGATGTGTTACCGGCATTAAATTGGTTGAGCAATGTGACCTTGTGGTCGAGAACCATTGTTTCAGGTGAGGTCGAGATTTTATCCCGTGTTAGCTTGCAGGATGTACTCTTGGCACTCTTGCTTATGGTGTTTTTCATCATTGCAAACAAAAACTTACCAGGGCTTATTGAAATATTACTCTCGCGAAGTCATCTACTGGATCAAGTGCACAGTTATACCGTCACCACGCTAGTGCGTTATGCCATTTCGGTGGTCGCAGTAGTATCCATTTTCTCTTTATTGGGTCTGCGTTGGAGCGAGTTACAGTGGATGGTGGCGGCCTTAACTCTAGGCTTGGGCTTTGGTTTGCAGGAGGTGGTTGCCAACTTTGTGTCAGGTTTGATCATGCTATTCGAGCGACCTGTTCGCGTGGGTGACACCATCACGATCGGTGAGTTTAGCGGCACGGTAGCGCGAATTCGTACTCGAGCAACAACCATTATCGATTGGGACAACAGAGAGATAGTAGTGCCGAATAAAAAACTTTATCACTGAGCGGCTAATCAACTGGACACTCTCTGACAGTACCACACGTTGTGTGATTCCAGTCGGGGTGAGTTATGACTCTGACCCCGAACAGGTTATGGAGTTGTTGTTAAAAATTGCTAATGAAAGTCCGTTAACTTTAAAAGATCCAGCACCAACGGTTTTCTTTTTGAATTTTGCTGACAGTTCGTTAAGTTTTGAGCTGCGTGTCTATGTTTGTCAAATGAAAGATAGAAACGTCACAATCAGTGATCTACACGTGAAGATTCTTAAAGCCTTCCGTGAGGCAGGTATTGAAATCGCTTTCCCGCAAATGGATCTGCATATTCGTGATTTGCCTGAAGGTCGCAAAATGAAGCTCAGTGAGGCGAATTGATGAGTGAGTTAGATCCATGGATAGTCGGATTGGGCGTTGCTGCCGTCATATTACTTCTGTTGTGGCTCTATAGTTTGAGCCAAGCGAGACAGGCTCAACTATTGCTGATTCAGGAAAGTTATCAACGTCAGTCGCTTCAAGAGCAGTTGGATCATGCGGATGTTGAACTGGATGCTCTAAAGCTGGAGGTGATTCGCTTACGTGATCAAAATGCGCGATTAAGCACCTCTATCGAAGAGCGTCATCGATCCCATGCTGAGCAGTTAGCCTTGATCGAATCCAATCGCAACCAGCTAAAACAGGAGTTTGAACAGCTAGCGAATGATATTTTGGAGCGCAAAGGGGAGACCTTTACCCAGCTCAGCCAACAACAGTTACAGCGTCTCCTCATGCCGCTGCATCAAGATGTAAAAGGATTTAGAGAAAAAGTTGAACATATTCATACAGAAGATCTAAAGCAGCGTAGCGAGTTAAAAACCGAGTTGCTTCATCTGCAACGCCTTAATCGAGATATTACGGAACAAGCAGATAAGCTGACCCAAGCCTTACAAGGTCAGCGCAAAGTACAAGGGAATTGGGGTGAATTGATTCTGGAGAATGTACTCAATAGTGCGAGGGTTACGAGAAGGGGGATTATCAGCGCGAGGTCAGTTTTAGCACAGAAGAGGGGCGCCGCCGTCCTGATGTGATCGTTTATCTGCCAGAAGAGCGTCATTTGGTGATTGATGCTAAAACATCGCTGTCAGCTTACACGCGCTACATGAATGCTGAAGATGAAGAGTCAACTCAGCAAGCGCTCTGCGATCATGCAAAAGCAGTCAGCGATCGCATCAAAGAGTTAGCGGATAAGCGCTATTTTGAACTGCCTTCATTAAATTCACCTGATGTTGTTGTGATGTTTATCCCAATTGAATCGGCTTATGTGGCGGCACTTAAGCAAGACGAATCTATTTTTCAACGCGCCATTGAGAGTAATGTGTTGGTGGCAACACCATCGACATTGCTCACCAGCCTCAATATCGTGCGACAACTCTGGCGATTTGAAGATCAAAGTCGTCATACAGCGGAGCTGGCAAAACGGGCAGAGCGTTTTTACATCAAGCTAAAAGGTTTTGTTGATACCATGCAAACGATTGGTCAACAGATCGATAAAACTCGTGAAACCTATGATCGTGCTTTTTCACAGCTTTATACCGGAAAAGGAAATTTGATTAAGCAAGCGGCTGAATTTAAGGAATTAGGGGTGTCGGTGCAGCAAGAGTTGGATGAGGATGTGGTGGAAAAAAGCAAAAAAGCCCGTGGCATTGACACTCTAGAGTGTCAATGCCACGGGCTTGGTGTTGCCGTTTACGTTACTTAGAGCTTAGCTAAAAGCTTGCTAAAAATCTCGTTGAGTGTCTTACTTGGACGCATCACTGCTTCAGTTTTAGCGTGGTCTGGGTGGTAG